>DFJU01000096.1:0-20307 GCA_002373755.1 Bacteroidales bacterium UBA3663
TCAAACTCTTCGTTGTAAATATCGTCTATCACCCTTTCGGGTAGATAATTCTGTTTGAATTGACCAGGTTATTTTGCTTGCACTGCTATGTTTCCATAGCACCTATTGTCTAAAGTTCCACTCTTTCAAAGATCTTTTACTAACCTCGGATTTGGCTCATGAGAACCGTCATCTCTCGTTTAGCGGGTGCAAAGATAGCCGTTTACTAAAACCGCTCCAAATATTCTGACGAGAATTTTATTCAAAACGGTTCAAAAGGCACATTTTTGCTACTTTTCCTTTGCAGTTTTGGCGAAATTGCGTAAATTTGCGGCAGAAAAAAGCCCAAAAACATGAAAGAATTTATCTTCAAATGCGAGATGAAAACTCGCGATTATGAGTGCGACGTGCAAGGAGTTGTCAACAATGCGAACTATCAGCACTACTTGGAAGTGACAAGACACGAGTTCATCCAAAGCGTCGGCGAGAGTTTCGACAACTGGCACAGACGGGGAATCGACGTGATGGTGTCGAAAATAATCATCAACTACAAGGCTTCATTGCACGGCGGCGAAGAGTTCATCTCATATTTAAATATAAAGAGAGCTGGCGTAAGATACGTCTTCGAACAGGAAATACATCGGAAAAGTGACGACAAACTCTGCATCACCGCCGAAGTGCATTGCGTCTGTGTGGTTGATGGCGTACTGACGCGCGGCGACGAAATTGCAGGCGCATTCGAAAAATATCTGAACGTACAATAAAAATGAACGAGGAAATCAAATACATCATTGCACTGACCAGAATGCGCGGCATTGGTTCAATACGCGCACGGTTACTCATCGACACATTCGGCTCGGCAAAGAATGTGTTCGATGCAGATGCAAAGTTGTTGCAGAAAATACCTCACGTAGGACAAAAGCTTTTGGAACAAAGAAGCGACCCGACGATATTTGAACGAGCTGAGAAAGAGGTCGCCTTTATCCAAAAGAATCATATTCAACCACTTATATACGGTGGAGAAGGTTATCCGAAAAGGCTTTTGGACTGTCCTGACGCACCTGCGTTGCTCTTCCATCTCGGCAAGACAGACCTTGGCAGCACCCACATTTTGAGCATTGTCGGAACCCGCAACTGTTCACAATACGGCCGCGACATGGTCAAACAATTGGTCAGCGAGCTCAAGGCAACCATTCCCAACATTCTAATCGTCAGCGGATTAGCATTAGGCATCGACATTTCAGCACATCGGGCAGCTTTGGAAAACGACATTACCACACTTGGAGTTGTCGCTCATGGCCTCGACCGTATCTATCCGGCCGCACACCGCAACGTCGCATCTGAAATGATTGGACAAGGCGGCGGACTCTTGACCGAATATTGCACAGGCACAGAACCCGAACGCGGAAATTTTCTGGCACGGAACAGAATCATCGCAGGTATGGCCGATGCAATCCTTGTGGCAGAAAGCCGCGACAAGGGAGGCTCGCTCACCACGGCATCAATCGCATTGGACTATGGCCGCGACGTCTTCGCATTCCCCGGACGTGCCACGGACGAAAAAAGCCAAGGCTGCAACCGACTCATCCGCACCAACAGAGCTGGGCTGATTACGTGTGCCGACGACTTGCTGGAGGCTATGAATTGGGGCAATCATGGCAAAAACAAGAAAAAGGCAGTGCAACAAAGCATCAATTTCGAGGAGGAAAACCTCTCCCCTATCGGCCGACAAATCATGGATCTGCTGCAGGAGCGCGGCGACTTACGACTTTCACAGCTCACCGATGCATTGCCGGATGTTGACCGCGCCGTAATGCTCGAAGAATTGCTTGATTTGGAGATGGACGACAAGATTCGTGCCTGCCCCGGAGGACTTTACCAAAGAAAATGACCATCAATTAAACGCATACGCCAAATGACGTATGCGTTTTTTTTAGCATCTGAAGAATTTCTAAGGAATCAATTACTTTCGTACAGGTCCCAATCGCTGCGGCGACGGGCTGCATCCATTTCGTCAGCCGTGCCAACAGAAAAATAGCACCTCTCGTCAAATCAAAGACCATTAGTGCGTATCATTCCATGAGACCACCGTCAAGCCATGGTTGGCCAATTATCAAACATGGAGGCTTTCTTTTTCCGTTAAATATTGCGAGAAATACAACAAAAAGCCACCCACGAAATAAGCCAAAACATCATATACATCCGAAGTTCCTCGATATAACATACATGGAGATAGCCATTCAAAGACAAGACTGAAGATTATTCCCAAGAGCACTATTTCATGAAAATGAACATATTTACGTCGTGAATAGCCTAACTTAATCGGAACATTTATCAAAATAGGAACTACGACCGGCAAAGCAAGAAAATCCCCCAAATAAAATCGACAAAATGTACCTTCATATTCAGGAATAAACCTTGAAAAATAGAAATGAATGGAGTAAAATAAAGAAGCCAATAAAAATTGAATTATGCAACACATTTTCATCCTTAAAGCATACAAATAACAATAATAACCAAAATAATAATCAACAAATTCACAATACATCCATTCTCCGATTTGACAACAATTGTCGGTTGTGAATCTGTTTTTGGAGAATACTTCATTAGCAAATAATTAATTGCACACATTATTTTCCTTCTATCGCCTACTTTCTCAATTCCAATTTCTTTCAAATTGGTTTCTGTCAACGAAATAAGCACTTCCACTGAAGAAATTCCATTCTTTCTGAATATTTCTTCAAATTCAAGCAAATCCAAATCCACAATCCTTTGATGGAAAGTATCTACTTCTTTTCGTTTCAAAGAATCAACAAGTTTTCTAAAAAAAACTTTAACTTTTTTATAAGTAACAAACATAAAGTAATATTTTTAGCGGTTTATTGATACACACAAAAAAAGACGGGAGCCCCACTTTCGTTGCTTACCCGTTCCTTGGCTTCTCGCATTGCCTGTTTTGAGATAAGCAACGACTGAAGCCCACATCTGTGAGATATACAAACGACACAATCCACTGTCCCCAAAAGACATTGAAATAGGTGCAGTATATACATCACCGTGGACGCCTTGCTCGTTGCATTATCTTCCAAAACTTAAATTTTGCGAGAACTTAGGAACGAAGATAACGACGTCTGTAGCGTCTTTTCAATAAAGTCAATGAGTTGCTCCACCATTGTGGCTCGAATTGACGGCACAAAGATAGACAACTATCGGCAAACATCGAACAAGGAGCGCATAAAATTTCCTCGAAACGATGCAAGCGCGCGCAAAAAAAACCGATAGCGCATTTGCGCTATCGGCGAAATCAGTTTAACTATTCGATTCAATCGACCTCCGAGAACTGGTCTTTCCCGACGCCGCACAGCGGACATTCGAAATCTTCTGGAAGGTCTTCAAACGGAGTGCCTGGAGCAATTCCGCCCTCCGGATAGCCCTCAGCTGGATCGTATTCCCAGCCACAGGCATCGCAAACATACTTTTTCATAGCATTCGGGGTTTTAAATTATTCAGATTCACTTGTTGAAATAGCGGTTGTAGAGACCCTCGAAGCCCTTGCCATGACGAGCCTCATCTTTTGCCATTTCGTGAACAGTGTCGTGGATGGCATCGAGGTTGAGCTTCTTTGCCATCTTGGCAATGTCGAGTTTTGCCTCGCAAGCGCCCTCTTCGGCCTCCATGCGCTTCTTCAGGTTGGTCTTTGTGTCCCAAACGACCTCGCCGAGCAGTTCGGCGAACTTGGCAGCGTGCTCAGCCTCCTCGAACGCATAGCGCTTGAATGCCTCTGCAACTTCCGGATAGCCCTCGCGATCGGCCTGACGGCTCATTGCCAGATACATTCCGACCTCCGAGCACTCACCGTTGAAGTGGTCGTGCAGACCCTGCAGGACGAATGCGCCCTCCTCGCCGGCTGGAATATCCTTGGCGACACCCAGCTCATGCTCGCAAACGGGGTTGATTCCGGCCGACTCGACCTTCTCCTTGAACTTCGATGCAGGCACCTTGCACTGAGGGCATCTTTCTGGGGGTTCTGGACCTTCGTAAACATAACCGCAGACGGTGCAAATCCATTTCTTTTTCATAATACTTTAAATTTAATAGTTGGTTAATAAAAATATGGTAAAACACGTTTTTTGGTTTTCATCTCATTTCTCCTGGTGTCAGTTCGCTTTGATGAACGGTTCCCTTAAAAGTGTCGGCGGCAAAGATAAGAAGATTTATGTCCGATGCCAAATTTTTGCATGCCATTCAGAATATGTTGTGCAACACATCGAAATTGCCACCTTGAATATGCAATAAGACAGTCGGTTACGGCATGAGCAGGCTGTAAAAGTCGCGTAGCACGGCCATCAATTGCCAATTTGCGGGCGATGGAACGGTCGGCAACGGCATCGGACATGAAACAGACGAAAAAACGCCCGCGAGCCGGAAGCCTGAGGACGTTTTTACTTATTTCGGATGGCCGATATCAGCCTGAAAATCAATGAGAAGTCAAGAAATTTACCAACTGGCGGACAGCCTTGCCACGATGGCTGATGGCGTTCTTGTCTTCCATCGCCATTTCGGCAAAAGTTACGGTGTGGCCTTCCGGCATGAAGACGGGATCGTAGCCGAAACCCTTGTTGCCGATAGGTTTACGAGTGATTTCGCCGCGACAGATGCCTTCAAACTCCTCCTTGAAGCCGTCCATGAGCAGCACGATTACGGTGCGGAACTGTGCCTGACGCTCCTTGACGTGCTCCATGTTGCGCAACAGCTTTTCCGTGTTGGCCTCGTTGTTGTGGTCGAAGCCCTCTTCACTCGCGTAGCGCGCCGAACGTACGCCCGGCTCCATGCCAAGCGCGCGCACCTCAAGGCCACTGTCGTCGGCAAAGCAGTCGATGTTGTAGTGCACCTTGACGTATTCGGCCTTGCGCAGTGCATTGTCGGCAAAAGTCAATCCATTTTCTGGGATATCAACATCGCAGCCGATGTCGGATAAAGATAAGATTTCGTAGCGTGATGCCACCTCGGGGCCGGCCTCTTCAAGCATGGCGCGAACCTCTTCAAGCTTATGACTGTTATTAGTGGCGAAAACCAGTTTTTTCATACCTTTCTTTTCATCTTGTGTCAAATGCGGCCGCAAAGATATAGAAATTTTTTATCCGCAACAACTTTTGCCTTTTTTTTCGCCGAAATAAGAAAACGGCCAACATTTTTCGCCCGAAACGCGCTATCTTTGCGTCATGCTATTCATCTACCGCGCATCGGCGGGCTCGGGCAAGACGTTTCTGCTCACCCGCTTCTACATCGAACTTCTCTTCAAACGCGAACTGACCCCGTCGCTCGAGGCCGGCAGGGACCTGTCGTTCAGCGAGATTCTGGCCGTCACCTTCACCAACAAGGCCACGGCCGAAATGAAGGAACGCATCGTGAGGAAGCTGAAAAAACTGTGGGAAAATCCGCAGGCGTCCGACTACTACAAATGCCTGAAAAAGCCCGACAGCAAGGGCATCGTAATGAGCGACGAAGAAATCCAGAACCGCGCGCACGGCATCCTGAAGGGGATGTTGACCGACTATTCCAACGTCCACATCTCGACCATCGACAAGTTTTTCCAGCAGGTTGTGCGCAGCTTCGCCCACGAACTGAACCAGCAGAGCGACTATGCCGTCGAACTCGACACCGACTCCGTGCTCGACCACGCCGTCACGCAATTCCTGCTCAACCTCGACAACGCAAACGACCGCGAGACGTTCGACTGGCTGCTGCGATTCTCAAACAAACGGCTACAGGACGGCGCGAAGTGGGACGTGCACGATTCGCTGTTCACGCTGGCCAAGGTGCTGACCACCGAAGACTACCGCATCTACAGCGAAAGCATCGCCAAATTTACGGCCGACAAAAAGGCAATGGCCGACTACGCGGAAATGCTGAACCAGATTGTGCGGCAATGGACATCGGACCTAAGGCGCATCGGCAAATCGTGCACCCAGATTCTGAGCGACTGCGACCTGACAGCCGAAGACTTTAGCGGCGGGAAAAAATCGGCAGCAAAGCACTTCGTCCTTTGGGCCGACGGCAAGGAGAAAGGCTGCACCTCCACGCTGCTCAAATGGGCCGACGACCCGACAGCGTGGTTCACGAAAAAAGATCAGCACAAGCTGGCGCAGATGGGAAGTCGCGTAGCGGAGATGCAAGGGCTGCTGCAAGAGGCCATCAACCTGCTCGACGGCGAGCGCTACGCGGAATACGTGTCGGCCAAACTGCTCCAGGCCAACATCTATCAGCTCGGACTGCTCGAAAAGCTTGAAAAGGCGGCCGACCAATATTGCGCCGAACAGGGCATCAAGCTGCTCAACAACACCACCCAGATGCTCAACGCGCTGGTGAGCGGCCAGTCAAGCCCGTTCGTATATGAAAAGACCGGCACACGCATCGCAAGCTACATGATCGACGAATTCCAGGACACGTCGGGCATGCAATGGCAGAACTTCGCGCCGCTCCTCTCCGACTCGTTGGGCAACGGCAACCGCAACCTCATTGTGGGCGATGTGAAACAGAGCATCTACCGCTTCCGTGGCAGCAACTGGGAGCTGCTGCACTCGCACATCAACAACTTCGAACGACAGAAGCAGCAGAAGAAAGACGACGACGGCAACGACCTGCAACTGCTCGACAACTGGCGCAGCGACCGCAAGATCATCGAGTTCAACAACGCATTCTTCAAGTACCTCAGCGAAACGCTCTGCGCGATGGGCGGCGACAATCCGGAGTACGAAAAGATTCGCGAAGTCTATGCCGACGTTGCACAGAAAATCGCCGTCGAACGCGAGGCAAAAGGTGTGCAGACAGGTCGCGTAGCGTTTGAAATCCTGTCGGACGACGACGAAGACGAGGCATCGGCCAAGACCAGCAAGGCAAGCTACAACGCATTGGTCGCCAAGCGGTTGCCCGAAATCGTCGTCGCACTGCAGCAGCAGGGACGTCGGCCGAAAGACATCATCGTGCTATGCCGCACCAACTCGGAATGTGGCATCTGTGCCGCCGCGCTGATGGACTATGCCGCAAAGCATCCCGACTCGCCCTATCCGATGTCCATCATCACCGAAGAGGCGCTGCAGCTGGGCCGTCATCCGGTGGTGCGCGCACTCGTGGCCGCACTCGAATTCCTGCACGACCCGAAGTCCGACCACCGCGCCGCCGTAGCCGCCATCTGCTGGAGGTCGTTGAGCAGCACATCCATGTCCGATGCCATCGCAGGCCACTTTGCCGCGCCCTCGATGCCCGACTTCACGAGCCTGCTCAACCTGCCGCTCTACGAGACGGTGGAACGCCTCATCGCCATGTTGCCCGATTCGGCACGCGACCAGAGCAGCTTCATCCAGGCCTTCTGCGACGTTGTGCTCGACTTCTGCACGAGCGATGCGCCGAGCCTCGACCGCTTCCTGACATGGTGGCACGAGAAAGGCTTCAAATGCAGCGTCACCACGCCCACCGAACAGGACGCCATCAGCATCATGACCATCCACAAGTCGAAGGGTCTGGCGGGCGATGCCGTCATCGTGCCGTTCGCCGACATTCTGCTCGACATCGACCTTCTAAAGCCCCCGACCATCTGGTGCAGGCCCAATGCCGAACCTTTCTGCCGCGAAAATCTGGCAATTCCAATCAAGGCGAACTTGAAGATGCAGAAAAGCATCTTTGCCGACGACTTCGCTGCTGAACGCGTGCGAAACATCATTGACAGCCTCAACAACGTCTATGTGGCATTTACGCGCGCCCGCCACGAACTCATCCTGCTCGCGCCGCAGCCGCCTGCCGACTCAAAAGGCACCTCGATGAAGCTCGAAAAGTTCCTCAACAACTTCTTCAACGGCGACGCGTGGACGGGCGGCAACGATGCGGCATCGCTCGTCATCGACGAAAAAATGCTTGCCGACCGTCAGGCATCGGACACAAACGACATCGCCGCCACTGCCAACGACAGCCACTTCATCTGCCCCGAGGTGCATCTGCCCGTCATCAAACAGACGACCTACGTCGCACCAAGCGACTCGGCTGCGGCTCGTGGCACGACGCTCCACGCGGCATTTTCGGCCATCATCGACCGCGACCACGTTGACGAACCCATCACGCGGATGTTCGAGTCGGGCAAGGCTCAGCTGCAGGGCTTCACGCTCGACGAGGTGCTGCAACACATCCACAACGCGCTCAGCTGCGACGAGGCACGGACGTGGTTCGACCCGCAAAACCGCACGCTGAACGAGCAGGACATCATCACGCAATCGACCCACACGCAACGCCCCGACCGCATCGTGCTCACGCCCGACGGCCGCACCATCGTCATCGACTACAAGACCGGAGAAGAGCGCAACACACGCTACCGCAAGCAGGTGGGCCACTACGTGAAACTGCTGCGCGAGATGGGCTTCCCGCAGGTCGAAGGGCACATCTGGTATGTCGAATCGGGCGAAATCGTCCCGGTGACGGCATAAAAAAGAAGTCCAATCGGCGTTGCCCGCGCCCGAAATAAAATCGTGAATATTGAAATATTGGCCGAAAATGAGTAAATTCGCGCCCCAAATAAAAAACAACACTACACAATGCGAATTACGGTTAAGGTGGGCAGCAACGTGCTGACCCGTAAAGACGGCACGCTCGACGTGACCCGAATGTCGGCCTTGGTCGATCAGATTGCAGTGCTGCACCAGCAGGGCGTGCAGGTCATCCTCGTGTCGAGCGGTGCCGTGGCGTGCGGCAAGAGCGTGCTACGCGACAAGGTGAACATCGACCATCTGGACAACGTGCAGCAGCGCCAGCTGTTCAGTTCCGTGGGCCAGGCCAAGCTGATGAACAAATACTACGAATTCTTCCACGACTGGAACATCACCTGCGGTCAGGTGCTCACCACAAAGGTCGGCCTCAGCACGCCCGACCAGCGCGAGAACCAGCGCAACTGCATCGAGACGATGCTCGGCCAGAACGTCATCCCCATCGTCAACGAGAACGACACCATCTCCATCACCGAGCTGATGTTTACCGACAACGACGAGCTCTCCGGCCTCATGTCCACCATGATGCACTCGGAGCTGCTCATCCTCTTGAGCAACATCGACGGCATCTACACCGGCAATCCCGCCGACCCCGCATCGCAGCTCATCCGCACCATCACGGCCTCGACCAACGTCGAGCAATACATCCAGACCAGCAAGAGCTCAGCCGGACGCGGCGGAATGCAGTCGAAGCACAAGACCGCACGTGAGCTGGCCGCCCAGGGCATCAACGTGATCATCGCCAACGGCAAGCGCGACAACATCCTGCTCAACCTCATCCGCCCCGGCGTCGATGGCCATCCCGTCATCAACACCGACGTGCCGTGTACCATCTTCAAGTGAGTTTTTTCGGCCGATGGAAATGCTCCGTCTGTTGAATTCTATCCGATATCACTCGCAAAATTCGCGTAGCAATGCGTTTTTTGCGAGTTTTTTCGTCCGCTACGCGATTTTTTTCCTTGTCCGATGCAGTATTTCCGCCAATGCCGCATTTACCATCTGAAAACGAGAAACAAACACTACACAATGAAATCATCACTTTTCGCTGCGGCATTGACCATCACAGCTCTGGCCTTTTCCACATCAGCCACAGCACAGCAAAGCGCAACACAGCGGGCCATCGACCGATGGCAGTTCGGCATCTCGACAGGAATAACCGTCACGCCATTCTGCTGCGGCGAATACGGATTTTATGCGACGGCGGGCAGGCGGTTCAACCGCAAGCATTATCTAGGGGCTGGTCTCGGATGCAGCTTCGTTGCATACGGCGACGATAACGAACCAGAAAACGAAAATGACTTTGTGCCCTTCCTGCCCATCTATGTTGACTATACCTTCTACTTGCCGTTCTATCATTTTCGGGCACATTCGTTCGTGTTCGGTACGGAATTGGGAACGGGCTTCTTCCCCGACAAAATGCCGTTGAAGGATTGGGACGACCGCTGGCGGTGCTTCGCGCGCTGCAAGTTCGGATTGGACTTCACGATTTACAAACGTCTCGGACTACAGATAAACGCCATAATCCAACAGACCGAAGTGACTAGCATCGGTCTTGGCGCTGCCATCCGCTTATGACCATCCGCTACGCGATTTTTTTCCTTGTCCGATGCAGTATTTCAGCCAATGCTGCATTTACCATCTGAAAACGAACCAATAAAACTTCACCTTATGTTAAAACAAAAACTTATCCTAACAATCCTTTTCACATCCGCCTGCCTGTGCGCATCGGCACAAGACGTCATCGTGCTGCGTTCGGGCGAAATCATCACCTGCAAGGTGGAAGAGGTGACGATGCAGAGCATCAAGTACCGCAAGGCCGACAATCCGAGTGGCCCGCTCTACGTGAACCAGAAGTCGGAAATCCTCTCGCTGCGCTACGCGAACGGCACTCAGGAGGTGTTGAACACGGCGACGGCCGACAATGCCATCGGCCACAACGATGAACATCTGAATCCAGCCGACGACGATGCCTACAGCTACAAGTTCCGTCCCGAAGTGCGCGCCCTGTTCGACCCGCGCGTCGGGCATGTGGACGGTGGCGGCGGAATGCAGTTCGTGGCAGGCATCCAGGTGGGCAGCCGGCTGAAGATTGGTCCCGGCGTCGGTCTGCAATGGCACAATTTCTACGACGACGGTGTCTATTCGTTCGGCGCGCCGATTTTCCTCCAGGCACGCTACGACCTCTCCAAATCGCTGATTGCGCCCTACCTCATCGGGCAGGTCGGCTACACCTTCGGCTATTGCGATAGCGACTATTATGAGCCGTTCTATTACGGCAGCGACGGGTATTCCTACAATTCTTGCTACGACAATGAATTCGATTTGGGTCCATTCTTTCAATGCGGCATCGGCATAGCAGGCAAGCTGAAACGCGGCCGCCTCTTTATGGACGTCAGCTACAAATGGCAATATTGGAACTCATCGCACTACACCTCGCCCAGCATGATCGGGCTCTCGATCGGCTACGTCTGGGTGCCAAGAAAATGATTCTGGACCGCACTACGCGGATTTTCCGGCGGACAGAGGACGGACTTTCTTCGGGAGGTCCGTCCGATTTTTATGGAACGGAATTGTGGACAAAAACCGCGTAGCAGGACAAAAATGGATTTTTTTAGGCCGACGATGCACCATCGGA
The DNA here is from genome assembly GCA_002373755.1 of Bacteroidales bacterium UBA3663. GTDB lineage: Bacteria > Bacteroidota > Bacteroidia > Bacteroidales > UBA3663 > Liminaster. The sequence goes on from DFJU01000096.1 coordinate 11,146, forward strand.
ACAAAAATTGCTTACCTTTGCACCAACTTGAATCTATATCCAAATCACACTCTATTTTATTTACACCTTAATTAAATCTTAAAAACTAAAACCTATGGACTTTGTACAATTGACTGTTTGTTGGAATGCCCTTGAAGCAAAGCTTCTAAAAGGCAAGTTGGCAAGTGCCGGAATCCCATGCGTCCTGCAAGGCGACACCGTCTCGACCGTCGGCGTTGGCTTTGGCGGCACAAATTCCGCATTCCAAATTCCAGTGCTGGTGCGCACAGAAGATCTGGCGTCGGCACGCAACGTAATTAATTGTTAACCTTAATTTAATCAAATTGAAAATCCCCGCAACGAACAGGTTGCGGGGATTTTTTGTGTGAAGCCGAAGGGTTTACTTGCACTATCGGCTCTCCCTTCCTCTGTATTCCGATGGCAAAAGGCCGAACATCTTCTTGAACTGGGTTGAGAAATTGCGGGTCGTGCCGAAGCCCACGCGCACTGAAATCTCGGCAATCGGCAATTGCGTTTCGGTCAACATCCGGGCGGCACGTTTCAGACGCACATTGCGGATAAAATCGGCCGGCGAACAGCCCAAAATGTTGCGCAGCCTGTCGTACAGTTTAGAGCGGCTCATGGCCACATCCGAGGCCAGCTCATCGACTCCATATTCGCTGTCGGCCATGTGCGCCTCGATGGCCCTCAGCATGGCGGCCACAAGGTTCTCCTCCTCCAGATTGATGCCGATTTTCGTGGGGTCGATGTTGGTGCTTTCAGCGAACTGATGGCGCGCCTCCTCGCGCATCTCAAAGAGGCGGTTGACGCGGTCGTCGTTGTCGCGCTCAAGTGCAGCGAGCCTGCGCGCGATGTAATATCCGACCAAGACGACGAGGGCCACCAGCCCGATCAGGCCGTAGATGGCTTTGGCCCACCACGTCAGCCAAAACGGTGGCCGGATGACGATGGTCTGCAACGCGCTCGTGCCCCACGCGCCGTCGGCCGACGCAGCCTGCAATTCCAACGTGTAGTTTCCGGGCGGCAGAGCGGTATAGGCTGCCTCGGCATATCCCTTGACTGGTCGGGCATCGTGCCATTGACGTTCAAGGCCGTTCAGGCGATAGCGGTAGCGCGTGTGCATGGTGCGTGCAAAGTCGAGCGTCGAGAACCGCGCCGTCACATAATTCTCGTCATAGGCCAGCGACAACGGGCGGTCGGCCTCGAAAATCCGGCTGCTGCCATTGACGGCCAATGTCAAAAGCTGAACGGGCGATGTACCTGCATCGGCCAACAGCCACTCCGGACGGAACATCGTGCAGCGAGATCCGTGGGCAAAGACGATCGTGCTGTCGGACAAGAGCATGGCGGCGCGTTCCATCATCGAGACTTCGGGAATGCCGTCGTCGGCCATGAAATTGATGACCGTGGGCGTGATGCGCGAAATGCCGCACGATGTGCCTGCCCAAACGCGTCCGTCGGCATCGAACACAAGGCTGCGAATACAGTTATTGGATAACTGACCAATCCTTTCGCATTGATATTCATCCACTTCCATCGACGGAATCAGGCGGGTCTTGAACAATCCGTCCTGCGTGCCGACCCAAAGCGTGCCGTCGCGGCCGAGCAACATGCAGTTGTATTTGTCGGTCCACGTCTCGATGTCGCGTGCCGGCGGAAAACCGGCGATGGTGTCGGACTTGATGTCGAGCATGAAGGCGCCGTTTTGGCTATAGACGACTGCCCATCGGCCATCAATCGGGACGACGCCCACCAAGTTGCGGTAGTTGGCCAATGCCCGTTGTTCGACGGACGTGAATTCGGCCTGTTCGGGTCGGCAATAGCTCAGGCGGTTCAGGTCGTGGCCGATGAGGACGCGGCCGTCGGGCAGGTCGCAGGTGAAGTTGATGTGGCGATACGGCAGTTGCGGCAACGTAGCGCGGCTGTTCAACGCACTCCGCACCCGATGCATCAGCGAGTCGTCGTGCAGGGTGAGCGGACGCTGGCGGCGTGGCGGCAGATAGGCGATTCCCTGGTCGCGAGTGCCGATCCAAAGTCCGCCTTGACGGTCGGTCGTGGCCGTCATGCACTGGTCACGCAGCCCCACACTGTCGATGGTCGGCCGATGTACATCGGACATGAACTCCATGCCGATTTTGCCCGATGCGAAGTCGTGCATCTGCGCAGGAATTTCGTTGCCGATGGTTCGGAACGTCCGCGTGCGGGCATCGAAAAGGTACAGCCGATAGAGGTCGTGCAGCCACAACAGCGAGTCGCCCTGCCACAGGTGGCCGTAGCGCGATGAGAAACGGTCGAGGCGGACGGCATCGGCGCGATGGCACTCGACGGGGACGAAACTCTCGCCCACGGTGAGGCAGTATTGCCCCTCGCAGCCCACGAGCATCTGTCCGTTGCCAAGCTCGACGATTTGGCGGACTTCGTTGGTGGGAAGCCCGTCGGCGGTGGTCCAACGGCGGATCTGCGCGTAGCCGGCATCGGCCATAACAAAAACTATTGCTGCAATTATCAATGTGTTACGGAACATCATTCTTCTTCGTGTGTGTTATGCCGCAAAAGTACGAAATAATCGGCAAAAAGTCTGTCGTTTTTGTCCAAACGGGGTGCACTGAACGTCCATTTGTGCGGCTGGAACAATTTGAGCACCTCGTTTCGGACAATCCAGACGCTCCGCCTTTCCCCGATTCGGCTACATTTGCAGCATTGGAAACAACACACAAAAAAAGAAAAACACCATGCGAAATCTGTTCATTTTTCTGGCGATGCTCCTTGCGACGACATCGGGCGCGCAGACCTCCGGCTACGACACCGACCGTGGCTTCATCCATCCGGGCGGATTGCACACACAGGCCGACTTCAACCGCGTAAGACAGCAGCTGGCCGACGGCAACGCGACCGTCACCGCAGCCTATCAGAAACTGACATCGTCGGCCTACGCACAATCGTCGGTAACGACCTACCCCGTCGAGACCATCGTGCGCGGCGGCGGTTCGGGCGAGAACTACATGAATGCGGCGCGCGGGGCGGCAATGGCCTACCAGAATGCCTTGCGCTGGAAGATTGCGGGCACGAAGGCCAATGCCGATGCCGCAGTGCGCGTGCTCATGGCTTGGGCCGACGTAACGACAGCCATCGGCGGCGACTCGAACTACGCGCTTGCTGCCGGCCTGTACGGCTACCAGTTCGCTCAGGCGGCCGAGCTGATGCGCGACTACGAAGGTTGGTCGGCCGACGACTTCGAACGGTTCCAGCAATGGATGCTCACCGTTTGGTATCCGACGTGCATCGGCTTCCTGCGCGCACGCAACGGCACGTGGGAGAACAGCGGCAAATGGTGGCAGGCACCCGGACACTATTGGTCGAATTGGGGATTGTGCAACGCACTCTGCGTAGTCAGCATCGGCGTGTTGTGCGACGACGTGTTCATCTACAATCAGGGCATGTCGTACATCAAATACGACCAATGCGCCACCTTCACAAATCCGCGTAGCGAGGTGCCGATCAAGAACGACGGACTGACCGAATTCATGGGCAACTTCGTCGTCACGACCTACGAAAGCGAACTGGAGACCGGTGCCTACGGCCGACTGGGACAGCTCAACGAGAGCGGCCGCGATGCAGGACATTCGTCGATGTCGCTGGGTCTGATGCTTGACGTGGCCAAGATCGCGTGGAATCAGGGCGACGACCTTTTCGCCTACATGGAGCATCGGCTGGCGGCTGGCGTGGAATACTTGGCGGCACAATCATTGAGCGTGGAAAACCTGCCGTGGGTCAACTATATTTACGGCTCCAGCGGCTACTACTACACCGACTCGCGTGCATGGACAATGACTGCTCCGGCGATGGGCGCGCAGATACGGCCCTATTGGGGCACGGTCATCGGCATCTACGAGGGCGTGAAGGGCGTCAGGATGCCTTTCGCCGAACAGGCCTACGCGAATATGGGCATCGACGGCGGCGGCGAGGGGGCGACCAGCGGCGGCTACGACCATCTGGGCTTCTCGGTGCTGATGAACACGCGCGACGTGCAGCTCTGTCCGGCCGATAAGGTGCCCACCGAACTCACTCCGCTCATGACTTATGGCGGCACACTGACCGTCAGCCTCATTCCAAGTCTGGCGCAAGAACGCGCACGTGGGCTTGTGGCCGATAAAGACATCGCACACAGCGAGTTGGGCGGACTGGTCAACACGTTTACGGCCAACAACAAGACCGGCGTTCCCGCAGGCACCGCAATCACGTTGAAGCCGCAGTTGCCCGACGGCGAAGATGACACCGGCCTGTGGCAGTGGAACACCGGCGCCACCACACGCGAATTGGAGATTGTGGCCGACGAGAGCCGCCTCTACCGCGTCACCTACACGAATCGCAACGGCGTCGAGAGCCAACTGATGTTCAGCATCTGCGTGCAGGGCGATTGCCGACCGTGCACACTCACGCCCGCCTCGACCTGCAACGATGTGACATCGGCCGTCCCGACCGCCGTCCACGACCTTTCGGGACGCACCGCTGCGGCATCGGACAACGGATTTTTCATTGGCCAAGGTCGGAAACTGATAATGAAAAAATGACCGAAATGATGAAGAAACTGCTTGCTTGTTTGGCGATTTTCATCGGCCAAAAGACATTTTGCACTGCTCAACTGCCGACGGCGACCTATAGGATGGCCGGGCCTTACGAGGTGGTGGCGCGCGACGGCGAATTCCGCGACACGAAGGCCGGCAGCGAACGCGACATGAGGGCGGCTCTCGACTTGGCCAATGCGGGCCACGCGCAACAGGCATCGGCCATAATCAATGCCTATGCCACGACGCTGCAACGCTTCGACGGACACGATGCGCCGCTGTGTCTGATTCAGGCCTTCGACCTCGTGCGCGCGATGAACAAATTGAAAAACGCGGAAACCGACACGCGGACGTGGGCCGACATGGTGCGACGTGCCATCTTGCCCACAATCGACAGGTTTGAGGCCGACAGCCCATTCGCCAACGGCAACTGGGGCGCAATCGTGAACCGCTGCCGCATGGCGTGCGCCATTTTTCTGAATGACAGCGCGTTGTACCAATCAGCCATCGACTATTTCCTGTATGCGGCCGACAATGGTTCGCTGCCTTGCTATATCGCACCAGACGGCCAAAGCCAAGAGTCTGGCCGCGACCAGGCACACGCGCAGCTGGGGCTTGGAGCGATGTGCGACATCTGCGAAATGGCGTGGATGCAGGGCGACGACCTTTGGGGCGCACTCGACAACCGGCTGATGAAGGGCATCGAATATTCGGCGCGCTACAATCTGGGCCACGACGTGCCGTTCGTGACGTGGCAGGACTGCACCGGCCTGTACTGCGATTGGACGGAGCCGGGTGCGATGGGGCGCGGCCGAATCTGGGACATCTACCGGAAACCGTTCGACCACTACGCGAATGTGAAGCACCTGAAGATGCCCTACACGCAAAGACTGCTGGCTCTGCAAGCCAAGGCCGAACGCGAGGGTCGGATGTCGGCAAGCGGCGAGGGACGCACGTTTCAGGTTCCAGGAGTGACCGAGGGGCGACGTCTGCACCAGCTTTTCACCTATCCCGCACCGCAGGGCGCGCCGCTAAGACACGACTACGCGGTTTTTGTCCGGCCGCGTAGCAGCGAACATTGGACGCAAGTTGACACATACATGGCAAAGGTCAACGCCTCGGTGGGCGACGGCAGGCATCGGGTGAGCGAAATCTCCTATTGTGTGTTCGACTTCACGGGCGATGTGTTCGTGCGGGTCGTCAGCCGGCACAAGAAATTCCAGAGCGCGCGCATCCGGCCCGACTACCGCGGCGTGATTGCCAATGCGTTGAACGACAGCACCGTACAGTTCCAGCTCTTCCAGCCAGAAAATGTGAGCGTGGAACTTGACGGCGACATCACGGACAATCTGTTGGTCTTTACCGCCAAACCGCCCGTCGGCAAGCTGAAGGCCGAACGAAAGGCAAAGTCCGATGGGCGCGATTTCATCTACCTTGCCCCGGGCTTTTACGACAAGGACGACACGATTCGCGTAGCGTCCAACACCACGCTCTACATCGACGGCGGCGCCTATCTGACATCGACCATCGCCATCGACGACGCACACGACGTGAGCATCATCGGCCGTGGCATCGCCCGTCCACCTCGCGGCTACGAGGGCTGCCATGTGTATCGTTCGCGCAATGTGACGGTTGACGGCCTTGTGGTCAACACCTGCCCCATCGGCGAATCGCAGAACGTCACCCTGCACGACGTGCGCAGCATCTCGCATCCGGCTTGGGGCGACGGGCTGAACGTCTTCGGCGGCTGCAGCGACATCATGTTCGACCGCGTCTTTTGCCGCAACAGTGACGACTGCACCACGGCCTATGCCACGCGCAAGGGTTTCCGTGGTTCGACACGCAACGTCACCATGCGCAACTCCACGCTCTGGGCCGATGTTGCTCATCCCATCTTCATCGGCATACACGGCGATGCCGGACGCGGCGACACCATCGAAAACCTGCGCTACGTGAATATCGACATTCTCGGTCAGGCCGAACCGCAAGTCGATTATCAAGGTTGTCTGGCCATCAACTGCGGCGACAACAACATCGTGCGCAATGTCACCTTCGACAACATTCGCATCGCGCAAATCGAACAGGGAAGCATCGCACAAGTCAAGGTCGGCTACAACCGGAAATACTGCTCTGCGCCTGGCCGCGGCGTCGAAAATGTCACCTTCAGGAATGTACGCTACAAGGGCAGTCGGCCGAATCTCTCCATCATCAACGGCTACGACGGCGAACGCATGGTGAAGGGAATCACCTTCGAGGGCATCAAGATCGACGGTCGGCTGCTGCACGACAGGATGAAGGGCAAACCTGCATGGCACTCCACTGCCGACTACGTCCCGATGTACGTCGGAAATCACGTAGCGGACATCTTGTTCTGTGCCGACAGCGACCGCCATTGAAGCCGGTTCAGATTACGGCCGACATGACACAAAAACAGCGGACAAAGGCATCGACCTCTGTCCGCTTAAACTTTATATGTCAAACCATCACTTTCTGATTGTCACCTGCGTCGCACCGAAACCGTATTGCTGGAACGACGCATCCTGCCATTCGCAATGCGGATAGCGCAATTTCAGTTCGTCGATGATGGCCTTGCGCAACACGCCCTCGCCCTTGCCGTGGATGAAGACGATTTTCTGGCCGAGGCGGTGGCGATAGTTCTGCATCGTCTGGCGGAAGACGTCCATCTGATGGCGCAGCATTGCGGCATTGTCCATGCCGACAGTGCTATCGACCAACTCGTTGATGTGCAGATCGACCTCGATGACGTCGCCGCGCAGCCGCTCGTAGGCTGAAAAAGTCTTAACCTCGTCCGATGCCTTCTTGGCCGATGGCTTACGATCCTTATTCTCAGGCCATTGCGCCTTGAGCAGGGCGAGTTTCAGATTCTGGTTCTCCTCCTCCAGCTCGTGGATGCGTTCCTTTAGCCGGCCGTTCTCCTCGCGCAAGGCATCGGCCTCGTTCACCAGACGGACGCGCTCGATGGCCGACTGCGACGGCGGTGCCTGATGCACAGCGGCATGACCTGCGGCGCGGGCGTCATCCTCGTCGGTCACAACCACACACTGCGTTATGAGCGATGGGATTTCGAAGCCGTCCTCGTCCTCCACCATACATTTGTCGCCGCTGATTTTCGTCACGATTCCTCCGCCCACAGAGTCGAGGAAACGCACTTTATCTCCGATTTTCATAGAAAATTATGTTTTAATTGAATTATTTCCCGTATTTTGCTCACTGCTACGCGAATTTCGGGATAAAAAATCGCGTAGCGAATCGCTATCCGAAAAGGACTGCAAAGGTAGTGAAAAACGCGCGTCAACAGCCCCCAATGTGGAATAAAATGCGTATCTTTGCGCCTCAAAAACCGACAATTTATGGCAAATTCCACGATATTAGACAAGTTGGAGGGCCTTGCAAGCCGCTTCGAGGAGGTCTCCACGCTGGTGACCGACCCAGCCGTCATTGCCGACCAGCCCCGCTTCGTCAAACTGACCCGCGAGTACAAGGATCTGGAAGAGATTCTGGCTGCCCGCAAGGAATATGTCGCCCTGCTCAACGGCATCGATGAGGCAAAAATGATGTTGGCCGATGACGATGCCGAGCTGAAGGAGATGGCGCGTGAGCAATTGGCCGACTGCGAAGCCCGACTGCCCGAAATGGAGGAGCGCATCAAGCTGCTGCTCATCCCCAAAGACCCCGAAGATGCGCGCAATGCCGTGCTCGAAATCCGTGGCGGAACGGGCGGCGACGAGGCTGCACTGTTTGCCGGCGACCTCTTCAAGATGTACCAGCGCTATTGCGAGTCGAAGGGCTGGCAAGTGGCCGTACAGAGCGCGTCGGAGGGCGCCGTGGGCGGCTTCAAGGAAATCATCTGCATGGTGACGGGCGACAATGTCTATGGCACTTTGAAGTACGAATCGGGCGTACACCGCGTGCAGCGTGTGCCTGTCACCGAGACGCAGGGCCGCGTCCACACATCGGCCGCAACCGTAGCCGTGCTGCCCGAGGCCGACGAATTTGAGGTGCACATCAACGAGGGCGAAATCAAGTGGGACACCTTCCGCTCCAGCGGCGCAGGCGGCCAGAACGTCAACAAGGTCGAATCGGGCGTGCGTCTGCGCTACATGTGGAAGAATCCGAACACCGGCGTCACCGATGAAATCCTCATCGAATGTACCGAGACGCGCGACCAGCCGAAGAACAAGGAACGCGCCCTCGCACGCCTGCGCAGCTACATCTACGACAAGGAGCACCAGAAATACGTCGATGACATCGCTTCACGCCGCAAGACGCTGGTCTCGACGGGCGACCGATCGGCCAAAATCCGCACCTACAACTTCCCGCAGGGCCGAATCACCGACCATCGCATCAACTACACCATCTACAACCTCGCCGCATTCATGAACGGCGACATCCAGGACTGCATCGACCACCTCATCGTGGCCGAAAATGCCGAGCGACTGAAGGAGGCGGAGTTGTAAAAAAAAGACCCTCTCCCCGACCCTCCCCCTTAATGGGGAGGGAGTTAAAATTACAATCAGTTGGCAAAAAGTCGCGTAGCAGAAGGTATCGTCCTTTTTACTCCCCTTTTACTCCCCTT
>DFJU01000096.1:20370-29759 GCA_002373755.1 Bacteroidales bacterium UBA3663
TACTCCCCTTTTACTCCCCTTTAATTTAAACACAATGATTAAGAACGTCATATTCGACTTCGGTGCCGTCATTCTTGACCTTCGCCCCGACCGCTGCATAGAGCGATTCTGCGCCATCGGCTATCCACAAATCCGCGAACTGCTCAACGTGGCACACCAGCAAGGGCCGTTGGGCAAAATCGAAGAGGGTCAGCTTACGCTCACGGCCTTCTGCGACGAAATCCGCGACGGCATCCGCGAGAAGAACCCATCGGCCGAAATGCCCGACAACCGACAGATTGTCAATGCGTTTGCGAGCATGGCCGACGGCATTCCCTACGAACGTCTGGACTGCATCGCACAACTGAAGCGCGACGGACTGCACGTAGCGGCGCTGTCGAACACGAATCCGGTGCATTGGGGCTATTGCCAACGCTACTTCATCGAGGCCGGCTATGTCCCGACCGAGCTGTTCGAGCATCTCTGGCTGTCGTGCGACCTGCATCTGGCCAAGCCCGACCCGCGCATCTTCCGCCACATCCTCGACGATTCAGGCTACGTGGCCGACGAGACCCTCTTTGTGGACGACAGCCCACGCAACTGCGAGGTGGCCGCTTCGTTCGGCATCCACACGCTCTGTCCACCGCCACGCAGCGACTGGAGGGCCGATCTGCATGCATTGTTGGCCGATATGAACCGCAAGTAATTGGCATCGGACATAAATCAAAAAGGCAAAATTTGGAAGTTACAGCCATTCCGCATATATTTGCCGCATCAGAACATCTCAAAAATTGGAACCATGGAAAAAATCGTTCACATCACCGACATCGACATCCGCTCCATGTGGGGCGAAACCTCAATCGTGTGGCACAATCTCGACCCGAAAATCAACATCATTGTGGGTCAGAACGGCTTCGGCAAAACAACGATGCTGAACCTAATCAAATCGGTGCTGACCAAAGACGACAAGTTCTGCAAGCTGCTGAAATCGACCGTAAAAATCACGACCAACGTGGGCGAAATGTACTTCGACGGCCGACAGATGGTCCACAAACCGAACTTCGGCGGTTTCGAGAACGCAAACTGCTTCCACTACGTGAATACGTTCGACGTGCCGGCATCGAAGAAATCGACACTTTCGCAACTCGGCATCTCGCTCGACTCGGTGCTCTACCAGCGCACGCCCACGGTCTATAGCTTCTCCGACTACCGTCTGGGAATGCTCAAGGACCTGAAAACGGCCATGCAGAAGCAGGAACGCATCGACAAGTTCTTCGAGATGATCAACATGCTTTTCGCATCGACCGGCAAGAAAATCGACATCGACGACCGCAATCACGTAGTGTTCCGCAAGGGGCATCTGACCATCGACATGGACCGCCTCTCGGCCGGCGAAAAGCAGATTCTGCTGCTGCTCTTCACCCTGTTCCTGATGGAAGACAAGTCGAACGTGCTGCTGCTCGACGAACCAGAAATCTCGCTCCACGTCGAATGGCAGGACCAACTCATCACCATGATGCACGAGCTAAACCCCAACTGCCAAATCATCATGACAACACACTCGCCGAGCATCTTTGCCGACGGCTGGGAAGACAAGATTGTGTTTATCAGCGATTTGATTGAAAAATAATTCGCTATCTGCGACGCACGCCGAATCACGTGCGCCGACCTTAAAACGACCTAACCATGAACATAGACTCTAAGCCACGCTATTCCGACGAGGAGAAATACAACTTCTACAAGCTGGCCGCCAAGCGTTTCAAGGCCGAACTGAAGTTGCAAAGGGCCGATGTCGCCATCCATCTGGAAAACAAGAACGACGAACTTTTTTGGGGAAAACTGCTGCGACATTTCTTTCCCGACAAGAAGTTCCGCTTCATCACGGCATCGCGCAGCTTGGGCGGCAACATAACCTGCGGCTGCACGCAATGCCTTCATTACAAGGACTTTCTGGACAATAAATTCTGGATTGCCATCGACAGCGACTACCGCTATCTGAACCAGCAGGCCGACATCGACGCCCAACACTTCATCCTCCAGACCTACACCTACAGCTTTGAAAACCATTTCTGCTTTACGGCCAATGTCAATCAGGCGGAAATGGAGGCCTGCGGCGAGCTGAAAATCGATTTCGAAGAGTTCCTACGCGATTATAGCCGCATAATCTACCCGCTTTTCGTCTGGCAACTGTACCTGCAAGGCGTCGATCCTGAGGCATTTCCTCAACGGGTTTTCCACCGACTGCTCACGTTGCCCATCGGCTCACGTGCCACCGAAAAAAACGGAGCCTCCATCCTGCAACTGCTCAAAGAGCGCGTTCACAAGCTGGAGACCCATTTCCGCCGGAAATATCCCGAGGCCGACCCGACGTGGCATGAGGCCCGATGCCAGACTCTCGGCGTACACCGCGACAACTGCTATCTGTTCGTGCGCGGGCATCAGCTCTACGACCTCGTGACCAACCTTGGCCGACGCATCCGCCAAGAGATAAAAAAAGGGCCCGAATTCAGAGAGACCCGCAACTTTGAAAGTTGCCTGACGGGACATCTCTGCTTCGGGCAGTACGACGAAATACGCCGTATCGTGGACGATGCCAACCAATTACTTGGCAGCGCAAGGAGTGCAAGCTGAATCGGCCTTGCAAGAGTCGCAAGCAGCCTGGCATGAATCGCAGGCAGCAGCACAAGCGCAAGAGTCGCAAGCGCATGAATCACAAGCACATGCCTTGCAAGAATCGGCAGCTGGAGCTTCAACTGCAGCTGGAGCCTCAGCGGCAGGAGCCTCGGCCTTCTGGCCACCACAAGCTACGAAACTAACACCCACAAACGCTACCATCATTGCGATGGCGAAAATACGAAGAGACTTCATAATTCCTTAAAATTTTATAATTGTTGTTAATTGATTGATTTTTTTCGGCCGCAAATTTAGCACGTTTTACAATCGGTTGTCAAAAAATCTTTGTTTATTTCCGATATTTTTCAATGCGCGAAAATGCGCTTTTACAATTGTATTCCGCACTTTGCAAAATTAACAATCTCCGTTGAAATCAAAGCATTAAAACCTCGCATCGGGGAAAACTCGCTGCGTGCCTTTCGGTACGACTTTCATCATATTGGCATCCATGCGGACTGTGACCGCACAGCCCTCGAAAATGCGCAACTGGAAATGTGTTGCTCCGTCGCGACGAACAATCTCGCCCTGGAATCCCTCGAACGGACCGCTCAACACCTGCACGGTGTCGCCCGGTTCGGGTGCCTGCATTGAGCTGTCGGACGACTTTTCGATGATCGACTTGAACGCCTCCATCGTATCATCGGAAATCGAAGCCGGTTCGCGCAAATCCTTACGGTACAAGAACTTACGGATATGGTCGCTGATATATAGGCGCGCCTTGTCCTTCAGGCGGATGCGCACGAAAATGATGCCCGGAGCCAGACAGATGGGGACGATGCGCGTGCGGTCGGACCACTTGTGACGCTCTTCGCGCATCGGCACGTAAGCCTCAATCGGCGGATCAAGCACGGGCAGTTTCTTGGCCAAGCTCGCTCCCGAACGGCTCTTGCGCGCAGGACGATAGGCATCGGGCTTGCCGGTGAATGCCTCCAGAATCTGCCGCTCATGCTGCGCCGTGACATAGAGTACGTACCATCGCAACGCATTGTAACGTTTTTCGCGCAGGAGTCTTTGTACCTCCTCGTCGTTCAATTCCGTAGTAGTTTTCTGATTTTCTGCCATTTATATTAAATTGAAATAGATGTTTCAAGTTGTTTCATTCGTTCGGCGTTCATCTCGACCGGATTGTTCTGCAACTTCTGAAGGTTGACCTGCGACAGCAAATCGACCAAATCGTGCGTTCCACAACCCGTGTAGTGAAGTCCAATGCCGTTCAGATACTGTCGCATCTGCGCCTCCAGCGAGGTGTTTTTGTCCAATGCCAAGCGTTCGACGAGTGGGTCATCGACCGACAAATTCAGTCCGAAGAAGTACGGGAAAGTGAGGGCGACCGCGTGGCCATGCGGATAGTTGCACTGCGTCGTGAAGGCATACGAGAAGGCGTGCGGCGCGGTCGTTTTCGTCACATTGATGGCTCGACCTGCCCAATAGGAGCCTTCGCTCACGGCATCGGCCAAAACTGATGTCGGCGACTTGACCAACGCTGGCAGATTTTTCCACAGCAAGTCGATGGCTTTCAACGCATAACCGCGCGATTCGGCATTGGCGTTGCGGCTCCAATACGACTCAAACGAGTGGGCCAACGCATCAAATCCGGTGCAAGCGGCGAGGTAGCCCGACACGCCGTCGATGAACTGCGAATCGACAATGGCGAAATCGGGCAGCATGTCCTCGGCCTGGAGGCTCTGCTTGATGCCGTCGCGGCACACAATCGAATAGCGCGTCACCTCGGCACCAGTGCCAGCCGTGGTCGGAACGGCCACCAAAATCGCGTAGTAGCCCTCTTCGGCCGCAATGTGGCGCATCAGTTTTGCCGCATCCATGATGCTACCGCCACCCACCGCAATGATGACATGCGCGCCCGATTCCTTCAGCCGACGGACACCGTCGACCGCCTCATCGTAGTGCGGATTGACCGAAATCGACGAAAATTCGGTGACTGCGACCGCCTCATCTTTAAATATAGCATCGAGCACGGCTTTCGCTCCACATGCCTCGTACGATTTTCCGCCGCGAGCCAGAAATACCTTCTTCTGCCCGAACTGCTGCAACAGCGGCCGCAACTTGTTCACCGACTGACGTCCAAGCAACGTAGTAGCCATAATATTTTATCGTTTTTTATTTATGTTCAACAATTTACGCATAAAATTCATCGTTCATAATGATGAAAAATCCGCTCGCACATCTGCCATTTTTCATCACTTTTTGCCGACGGGTCGCACCCCTGATAGGCCGCAACGAAAGCCTCCCATTCGGCCTGCCGTGGCATTGCGGCCAACTGCGCCATCGCCGTGTCCCAATCGAAATCGGCAACGGTCTCGACAATCATAACCAGATGATTTTCACGGCGATAAATCTCCATTTCGAGGATTCCGACCTCGCGTTGCTGTTCTGCAATTTCCGGCCAAAAAGCCTCCTGCGAATGACAATGGCAATACTTGCGAATCAGTTCGGCATCGTTGGCAATGTCGAGAATCTGCACATAACGCTTGGTCGGTTGACCAAAATTTTTCACTGGAACACCTTTCATATCAGCGACTTGATTACTTTTTCCAATTCCTTCAGATAGAGCATGTTCGGGCCGTCGGACAATGCCTTTTCGGGGTCGGGATGCACCTCGAAGAAGAAGCCGTTTGCACCGAATGCCTTTGCGGCCAATGCCATTGCCGGCACGAACTCGCGGTTGCCGCCCGTCTTTCCGCCCGCCGCACCCGGACGCTGCACGCTGTGGGTGCAATCCATGATGACCGTCGGCACGATTTTCAGCATATCGGGAATGTTGCGGAAATCCACAACCAAGTTATTGTAGCCGAACGAGTTACCGCGCTCAGTGAGCCACGTCTCTGTCGTGTTGGTCGATGCCTCTTGCACCTTCTGCACCGGATATTGCATATCCGCGCCGCTCAGGAATTGCGCCTTCTTGATGTTGACGATGCGCCCCGTCTTGGCTGCGGCGATGAGCAGGTCGGTCTGTCGGCAAAGGAAGGCCGGAATCTGCAAAACATCAGCCACCTCGGCTGCCGGAGCCGCCTGCCAAGCCTCGTGGATGTCGGTCAGGATGCGCAGACCGTGTTTGGACTTCACATCGGCCAACATCGCCAAACCGCGCTCGATGCCCGGGCCGCGGAATGACGAAATCGACGTGCGGTTTGCCTTGTCGAACGACGATTTGAAAATGATTTCAACGCCCAATTTCTCTTGGATGCACACCAGTTCGCGAGCCACCTCGTCGAGGCAGTCGGCCGATTCAATGACGCATGGGCCAGCAATGAATATCATAATTGTTTATTTTTTAACCACGAAATACACGAAAAAAACGAAAAAATATTCGCCCTCCGTAGCCATCTACTCCCCTTCCCTATCAACGGGAAGGGGCACGGGGGATGGGTCTATACGCAAGCGAAATAGTCGATGATGCCGACGAAACGTTCTGCATCGTCGAGCACAATCAGTGCGTGTATGGAGTTGGCCAACATGACATTGGCCGCCTCCGAAATCTTCGCGTCCTGATGGATTCGCTTCGGATTCTGCGACATGACATCGGCCACACGCAACGAGAAGAACCGCTCGCGATGGCGTTCCATAGCGCGACGCATATCGCCGTCGGTAATGATGCCAACTACGTGATTTTCTTGCGGTTCGAGGGCGACGACGAGACCCTTTTTGCCCTCGCTGATCTGGATAATGACATCGGACAGCATATCGTCGGGCGACACTTTCCACGTAGCGAGATGGTCGGTGGCCATGAAGTCGCGCACACGGCCTAAAAGACGTTTGCCGAGCGAGCCGCCAGGATGGAATTGGGCGAAATCGGTCTCCTTGAAGTTGCGCAGACGAATCAGGGCGCAGGCCAATGCGTCGCCCATGGCCAATGTCGCCGTCGTGCTCGATGTTGGCGCGAGGTTCAGCGGGTCGGCTTCGCGTTCGACGGCGATGTTGAGATGCACCGTCGAATAGCGCGCCAGAAGGCTGTCCGGATTGCCCGAAATGCCGATAATCGGGATGCGTCGGTCAAGGATGAGCGGCACGAAACGCAGCAGTTCGTCGGTGTTGCCGCTGTAGGAAATCGCCATCACGACATCACCCTCAGCAATCATTCCGAGGTCGCCGTGATAAGCATCGAGCGGATTGAGATAGAACGACGGAGTGCCCGTTGAGGCCAACGTAGCGGCGATTTTACTGCCGATGTGCCCCGACTTGCCGACACCCGTCACAATCACCTTGCCCTTGCAGTCAAATATCAGCTGCACGGCGCGCTCGAACTCATCGCCCATGCGCGGCACAAGTTGCAGAATCGACTCGGCCTCCTGTTGCAGACAATCAATGCCAGTTGCAATTATCTCGTTCATTTTCTGAATTTTGCAATGTTTTTATCGACGATATTATTCACCTGCGCCGAAATGTGGAACGTATAGATCAGCACGACAGCGACCACGGCCAAAATGGAACTTCTGACTGCGCAATCGGCCACAGCGGAAAGCAATTCCTGTCCGTCGATGATGACGTTCGGAATCAGCCAGTTCAGCCCGTAAAGGATGGCGACGACGGCCAATATCAGCAAATGATGCCACGTGAACGGATGGCAATGCATCTTCCACTGCACAAGAGCCTGCTGGAAAATGTAGCTCAGCGAAAGGGCAATCAATGTGGCCAATGCCGCTCCGTTCAAACCGTAAAGCGGAATGAAAAAGAGGTTGGTGCCGATGCTGAAGAAAATCAGTACGATGGTGATGACCAATGTCCAATAGTAGTATTTCGAGAAGGAAATCAGCGTGTTGCCGAAGTTGAGCATTCCATACATGATGCGCGTCATGCCCAACAGCAACACCGCCCATTTGCCGACCGCATAAGTCTCGCCATTGGGAATCATCGCAAAAATATTGTCCAGATTCACCCACACGAAAAGCAGCAGCACGGACGCGGCAAGCGTCTGATGTACACTGACTTGCTGATAAAGTTGCTTGATTTTCACCGAGTCATTGTCCTTAATGGCTTGGGCGGCAATCGGCGCAGAAATCGGCGTGATGCTACGCGACGGCATGTTGACAACCTCGGCCATATAGAGCACAATGGCATAGACTCCCGTGTCGTACAGCCCCTTCATGCTCGTCAGCATAATCAAATCCAACTGACCCAAAATCGTTCCGCTCACGGCCGATATTGTCAGGAATCCGGAATATTTCAGAACCTTCGAACGCATGTCGGGCGTGATGAAACTCCAGTCGTGGCGTGTCTCGGTGCAGCCGATGTGTGTCGAATAGATGCCGACCGTAGTCATACAGATGCCATAGCCGACAATGTAGGCGACAATCAGGCCCGTGATGCCAATCCAACCCTTGTAGAACGCGATAAAAATGCCGACCATCATCAGCCGCATACCGATTTCACGCACGCCTTTCGGCACGGCGATGCGCATATTGATGTTGGAAAACGCCTCGAAGAACTGCCAGAACACGAGCACCCAGAACAGCGGAATCGCGTAGTAGATATAGTCGCACAGCAGCGCACTCTTCTCGTCGCTGAAATATTGCTCGATGGGCGACTGGAACAGCAGAAAAACGAGAGTAAAGAAGAGGGTTCCGACGATGGGCATCAGCCGGAAATAGTAGAAAAAGCCGTGGTTGCCCGATGCCTCATCCTTGAAATATGGGAAAAATCGCATACCGACGCTTCCCGCGCCAAGCAGCGCCAAAAGGCTGAAGATCTCGGCAATGGTGTAGAGCGCACGGGTCAGGCCAATTGCATCTGGTGTCAGGCATTTGGTTTGCAGGAACAGTGACACGAAAATGCCAATGACGGCGCCGACGTAATGCACCGCCGTGGCCTTGAACGCTTGTCGGACAATGATTCCCATTTATTTCTTCAAGTTATTGATGCACAGACGCAAACTTTCTGTCCAATAAGGCACCTTCACGCCGAAGACCTGCTTGATTTTGGTCTTGTCCAATACGGAATAGGCCGGACGCTTGACGGGCGACGGAAACTCGTCGGAATGGCACGGCTGCACGTCGCACGCGGTCTGTCCGCTGTATTCGGCAATCATCTTCGTGAAATCGAACCACGAGCAGACGCCTTCGTTCGAGAAGTGGTAGATGCCGGTGTTCGTGTACGGTGCATCGGCCGCAGAAGTCGCGTAGTCGGCCAGAACGACGGCAATGGCATTGGCCAAATCCAAGGCGTAGGTTGGCGTACCGACCTGGTCGAAGACGACTTTGAGCGTGGGCTTCGTGGCGGTCAGGTTGAGCATCGTCTTGCAGAAGTTCTTGCCGAACTCACTGTAGAGCCATGCCGTGCGGATAATCACGTAGTTGCAGCCCGTGGCCATAATCTTCTGTTCGCCGTGCAGTTTGGTCAGGCCGTAGATGCCCGTCGGCGTGCCCTTCTGGTCCTCGCGGCAAGGCACGTTGTAAGGCTCTTTGCCGAACACGTAGTCGGTGGAAATCTGGATGAGCAGGCCGCCCACCTCCTTCATGGCCAACGCGAGGTTTTCCGGTGCATCGGCGTTGAGTTTTTCGGCCAATGGCTCGTTGCTCTCGGCCGCATCGACGTTGGTGTAGGCCGCGCAGTTGACGATGGCGCGAACGTCATTGGCCACAACCATCTGACGGACGGCGGCGCGGTCGGTGATGTCGAGGAAGGTCGTTTCGACGCCCTCCACCTGGTTCACGTCGGTAAAAATATATTTGTCGGCCGATGACTGTCGGCTCACGAGGCGCATTTCGTTGCCCAATTGGCCA
>DFJU01000138.1 GCA_002373755.1 Bacteroidales bacterium UBA3663
ACGTTGATTTCGGTGATTTTTCCCTCACCTTTCAGGATTTTGAATGAGCGTTCAAGACGCTCGGAAAGATTTTCAAACATGATTTTAATTGTTTAATTTTGACCGTAGCAATTTACCCATGCTTGATGCTTGTCCAAGACAAGCAAAATATTAAATACTAAATATTAAGAGTGTGCAACAATATTGCTAAAAAGCAATGGAATCTATACTGTCTTTGTATATTCTCCTCCGCCCTATTTAACGGGTCCTCGCAGCAATAAGGAGGATTGATAATCCTCTGCGAGAAGACGAGGCTTTAGCCGAGGGGACAAAAGGCAAGGGGGTGGGTCAGATTACTCCTCGCCGCCCATGTTGAAGCCACTGCCGCTGTCTTCGCCATCCATACCTTCGCCGCCACGTTCACCCGGCTTACGCGACTTGCTGCCGGCCATATTGCCGAACGTGTATGAAATCTGGACACCGAAGCGACGCGAACCCCAGACATTCTCCTGCAACTGAGTGTACATGTTCGTATGGGTGCGAGCCCGGAACTTACGGCTGTCGAGGGCATTGCGAACATTAAAGCTGACAGTCAGTTTCTTGTCGAAGAAAGCTCGGCGCAGACCGAGGTCGAGGCCGAAATTAGCATCGCGCTTACCCTGAGCGATGATGCGGGCGGCCATGTAGCGGCCTGTGGCCTGGAATGCCAACTGCCACGGCAACGTCACCTGCGCCATCATAGTGGCGTTCCACGAGAAATCCTCGTCGCCATTGATGTTGACGGTGTCGCGAGAATTGATGACAAACGTTCCACCCTCCAACTTGTAGTAGAAGCCGTTGACCGTAGTGGTCAAGTCGATGATGCGGAAGAGCTTGTTCTTTGAGATTACTTCCAAGCCGGAGCTCAACTCCTTTGTGAGGTTCTCGGAGGTTGTATAACGGATTTGATCATCACCCATGTACGAAACGCGTTGCATCACGTCCTCCGTCGGACGATAGTAGCTTGATACAGAGAGGGTATGCTCATCCCAGTTCTTGAGGTAGTTCAACTCGAACGAATTGGTGTAGGTCGGGGTCAACTCCGGATTACCGAACGAGATGTTCGTCGGGTCGTCGATGCGCTTGAACGAGTTCAATTGGCCGCCCCACGGACGTGACAGACGTCGCGTATAGTTCATCTGCAACTCCTGATGCTGTGGCAATTCGTAGCTCAAGAATACGGTCGGGAACAGCTCGAAGAAGTCCTTCTTGAAGTCGGGCACAGTCTCAAGACCTGCCACATTGGCATCCTCATGCTCCTCGTTGTAGTTTTTCGACTTCGTATCGACCGTCCAATATTCGGCACGCAGACCGAGCTGATAGCCCAACTTGCGCCAACGGTTCTGATAGTTGGCATAGGCCGCATGGATGTTCTGATCGTAGATGAAACGGTTGTAGAGCAGCGGATTGACTTGTGTCTTGGCCAAGTCCGACCACGTCTCGATGGGACTGTTCTCGTGCGACCAGGTTCCCTTGTAGCCTGTCTCGAGTTTGCCGGTTGCGCCCAATGGCTGTGCATAATCGACCTGCGTCTCGAAATTGCGGTTGCCGATGGTGCTCTCCTGCCACTCCTCGGTCGTGACGGCACCGGGGAGCGCAGCAATGGCATTGGCCGTCATAGGCACAGAACCGAGAAAACGGATTGAGTCGTACGACTGGTTGTGACCCGTGGTGTTTTCGCCCGACCACTTGCTGTAGCTGAGGATGACCTCCAATGTATGGTTCGTCTTCCACTCGTGCTTATAGCTGAGGTCGATGTCGTTCATGTGCGGCTTGTTGCTCGAATAGTTGTCGCGCACACTGAAATAACAGTCCGGCACGCCTGCGACATTGGACCTAAGCAAACCGCTGTTCTCAAAACCGGGGTAATAGGCCTGCACGTATTCGATGCGCGAATCGTTCTTGCCCTTGCCGATGCCGACCATGCCCATGTAGCTTGCGCTCACCTCGTCCTTTTCGGTGATGTGCCAAGTCAAGCCGGCGCGCGAGAAGAAGTTGGTGCTCTTGCCACCGCCTTCGGTCTTGTTGTTCAAGAAGCCATAATGCGCCATCGACGTGGTATCGATCATATCGCGGTCAGTAAAACCGTGACGGGTGCGTACGCGTCGGCCAAGACCCACATTGGCGTATGCCTCCAGAATGCCGCTCGAATAGTTGATGTTGGCACCGAAACGGCCGCCAGGGTCGGCACCCTTGTTCTTGCCGACGTTGAGCTGCACGCCACCATAGTAGCCTGCCTTGCGGTCACGCTTCAAGATGATGTTGATGATGCCGGCCGAGCCTTCGGGACTGTATTTCGACGATGGATTGGTGATGACCTCGATGCGTTCGATGCTCTCGGCAGGCAACTGCTGGAGGATGTCGCCTCGGTTGTCCGATGTCAAGCCCTGCGCCTTGCCGTTAATCCAGATGGTGACGCTCTCCGACCCGCGTAGCGAGATGTTGCCCTCCTGATCGACCTCGACTGAAGGGATGTTCTCCAATGCCTCAGAGGCGCTCAGGCCAGCCGTCGCGATGTTCTGGCTGACATCGAACACTTTCTTGTCAATGTCGAGACGCATGGCGGCCTTCTGCGTCGAGACGCTGACCTCCTGCAACACGGCACGGTCTTCGCTCATCGTGACGGTGTGCAGATTGGCGGTGTGGGAGTTCGAGCCGTCCAACGTGACGGTGCGCTGCTGCTCCTCGTAGCCCATAAACGAAAACTTGACGACATAGGTGCCGTCCTTCACACCGTCGATGGCGAAGTGGCCCGTCGCATCGGTAATCGAGCCCTTGTGTGGGGTCTTGCTGCCCTGCTGATAGACCGCTACGTTGACGAATTCAAGTGCCTCCTTCAAATCATCGACCACTTTGCCCTTAATCACGCCCGCACTGGCAGACGCATAGGCCAACAAAAGCAAGCAAAGGCTTGCACATACCTTTTTCATGTTTTTTCTTATCTTGGTTTGTAAAAATGTGACGATGACATCGAAGACAGACACAAACCTTTTCATCTCCGATGCCATCGAATTATCCTATTTTACGTCGGCCGGAGCTTCGACCGTCTTACCGTTGATCACCACGTTTTCGAAATGCACGTCGCGGAACAGTCCGTCATGTCCGATGACGCCTCCGCCGTAGCGCTTCGATGGTTTCACGCCGTTGAACGTGCAGTTCTTCAAATTAATGTTGTAGATGTTGCAGGCATCTTCAAGTCCGTTCAAGATGACGCCGAACTGCGACTTCTCGCTCGTCACGTTCTCCAGATTCACGTTTCGCACAATCGGGTTGTTGCCGCGCTGGCATTGTTCATTGGGTTCATAGACGAGGTTAATGCGCAAGATTGTCTCGCTACAGATTCCGACTTTGACGTTGCGCACATAGATATTCTCGATAATGCCCGAACGACAGTTGTTCGTCTTGATGCGAATGACGCGCTGGAGATGCGGAGAGTCCATTTCGCAGTCCTCAACATAGAGATTTCTATAACCGCCCGAGATTTCCGATCCGACCACTACGCCGCCATGACCGTCCTCCATCTTGCACTTGCGGATCACAATGTTCTGGCTCGGCGTATTCCACTTGCGGCCGTCCATGTTGCGGCCCGACTTGATGGCGATGCAGTCGTCACCCGTGTGGAAGATGCAATTCTCAATCAGCACGCGGTTGCAGCACTCGGGGTCGCAGCCGTCGCCGTTGGGGCCTTGGTTATAAACCTTCACGCCGCGCACGATGAGGTCGTTGCAGAACAGCGGGTGCAGGCACCAGAACGGCGAGTCCCACAACGTCACGTCTTCAATCAGCACCGACGTACAGCGGAAAAAGTTGACAAACTGCGGACGCATACCGTCTTCGATGGTGAAGACTCGCTCATGCACAGGTACCTGCTTCTCACCCCACTCCAGTAACCGGGCACGCGGACCACGGTTCTTGTCGCCATGACGGCCGCTCTGACTGATTTTGCCCAACGTCCATCCGAAACGCCCTGAACCGCACCAACTCCACCACGTCTGGTTACTGCCTTGCGCGTCGAGCAGACCCTTGCCGGTCAGTGCTATGTTCGATGCACCGTAGGCATAGATCAGCGGATGCGTATTGAAACACTCGATACCCTCCCACGAAGTCTGTACGGCGGGATAATAAAGTTCCGGCTTTGTCGAGAAACGCAGTATTGCGCCATCCATAAAGTGCAGATTCACATTGCTTTGCAACGTAATCGGGCCTGTCACATAAATCGAGTCGGGCACAATGACCGTTCCACCGCCGTTCTGGCTGCACGTTGTGATTGCCAAATTGATGGCATCGTGGGCCAACTGCAACGGCGCATCGGGCAAATAGGCTTTTGCACCGAAGTCGGAAATGTTGTATGTCTTGTCAGGGAAACGGGTCTTTTGAATTGCATCGACAATTGAATCTGCCTGCTGCCACGGAGTTTTTGGTGCGGAAGATTTTTTTGATTTTGCATCGGCCAATGTGAGAGTCATTGCCGAAATGACAAGCAATATAAGCGCTTTTTTCATCTGAATTAGGGTTAGTTTCTTTAAAAATCCGCGCAAATGTAGATAAAAAAAAATAAATTCCCAATTTTACATTTCCATTTTCATATCTTTGCTGGGATTTTGTCCGACAAAGCACAATTATTAAACCATCGCATATTTCAACATGAAGAAGATCATCACATCTGCCATCCTGTTTTTGCTGCTCGGATGCGTTTCGGCAATGGCTCAGCTGCCATCGGCCACACTGAAAAACGCTCTGGGGAAAAAGGTCAACGCTACGTCGATTTCCAACGACGGCCAGCCTTTCATCGTCTCGTTTTTCGCCACATGGTGTCCGCCCTGCATGAACGAATTGGCCACCATCAGCAAGGTGTACGACGATTGGCGCAAGCAGACCGGTGTCAAGATTTTTTCGGTGAGCGTCGATCAGCCGAGCGACGAAGCGAAAGTCTATGCGCTGTTCGAGCGATCGAACTACAGCTACGAGCTCCTGCTTGACCAGGAAGGCAAGTTTGCGCAGGCCATGAAGGTGAGCAGTATTCCGCACATGTTCCTCTTCGACGGCAAGGGAAAACTCGTCTATACGCACGTCGGATTCTCCAATGGCGACGAAGCTGAACTGCTGGAGAAAATCAAGGCCGCGAAAAGATGATTCAAGGCCGATAGGACTAAAAACCTCGCTGGAATGTCTTCCAGCGAGGTTTTTTCGCGTAGTGCAATGTCGCAGCATCGGACATTCAATATCTGTTCACGCGCGATGCATCAAGTTTGAGCAGAATGAACAGCAGAATGGTGAACGACCACAAGCCCGATCCGCCATAACTGAAGAATGGCAACGGAATGCCAATGACTGGCATCAGACCAATCACCATGCCCACATTGATGACAACGTGGAAAAAGAAAATGCACGCCACACAATATGCATAGACGCGCGAAAATTCCTCCGTCTGCCGCTCGGCCAGAAATGTGAGCCGAAGGATGAAAATCATGTAGAGCAGCAACACTCCGGCCGACCCTAAAAAGCCCTGCTCCTCGCCCACTGTGCAGAAAATGAAGTCGGTCTCCTGCTCCGGCACATAGGCCAACTTAGTCTGCGTGCCCTGCAAATAGCCCTTGCCCGTCAGGCCACCAGAGCCGATGGCAATCTTCGCCTGATTGACGTTGTAGCCCGCACCCTTCAAATCCTCCTTCAGTCCGAGCAGCACTTCGATGCGGCCGCGCTGATGGTCCTGCAGGATGTGGTCGAACGCATAATCGACCGAGAAATGGAAGCCAATGAAAATCGCCGCAAAGAGAGCCACCAAGGCATAATTGTTGCTTCGCTTGTAGAACCACAGCCAAAGAAGCCACAGAATCGTGCCGCCGCAACACAGCAGCCCCACCCAACGATAGATGAAATGACGGTCGATGAAGTCCGGCAACGAAACCCACCTGTGAATCACGTAGTAGAGCACATTGAGGCCGACAACCACGCCAAGCGCAATGAATCCGTTGCGGCGGTCGTTCAAAAAGCCGAAAAACATTGCAATCGCCATGAACGGAATCAAGAAGAGAATAAGCGTTTCGCCATACACAAGTCCGAGCACGAAAATCAGCACGAAACATGCACCGAGCCATAGCACGACGCCCGACATTCCTTGCCGATAGAAGAGCAGAATCATGGAAAAATAGACCAGTGCCGAGCCCGTCTCATTCTGCAAAATAATGAGGAACACGGGCAAAAGCACCACGATGCAGGCTTTTATGAAGTCGCCCTTTTCGGTGAACCGGAAATTATACTGACTGAAAAGCCACGCAAGCATAAGCGATGTGCTGAACTTGCCGAATTCGGCCGGCTGGATGCTGAATGTGCCGATTTTTATCCACGAACGCGAACCGTTGATGTTGGTTCCGATGAAAATCGTGACAAAAAGCAGCAACATTACCGCCACGTAGATGTACGGCGTCCACGTCTTCAGGAATTTCACGTCGATGCTCAAGATGAAGATTATCAGGAACACCGACAGGCCGAACCAGACGGCCTGCTTGCCCGACGGCCGCTCGAACTCGAAGATGCTTGCGCCATCGAACGTATAGCTTGCGGCATTGATGGTAAACCAACCCAACACCACAAGCAGCAGATACATCAGCAATGTGAACCAATCGAAAGTCTTGAAGAAACTCATGGCCTAATCCTTTTTGTAGCTGTCCATATACATCATGGTCGATGACTCCAACATATTCTTCTCCAACGGTTTACGTCGGTCAGAAATCGTGTCGTTCAGATATTTTTCGATTACTAAAGTACCGATCGGCACTCCGAACGTCGCACCGAAACCGGCATTTTCCACGTAGCAGCACACGGCAATCTTCGGATTGTCCTTCGGCGCAAAACCCATGAAGACGGAATGGTCGCGTCCGTGCGGATTCTGTGCGGTTCCGGTCTTGCCACACAGTTCTATGCCCTCGGCATCCAGATTGCCCGCCGTTCGCACCGTACCCATCAGGACGGCCTGTCTCATGCCCTCGACAACCGTCTCGTAGTGACGCTTCGCCACCATCGTGTGATGCGGATGCAGGAAAGTGTCGGGAATCTGCTCGATGTCGCTGATTTTTTTGACGACGTGAGGCACGTAGTAGTAGCCTCGATTGCCGATTGTTGCCGCCAAATTGGCAATCTGCAACGGCGTAGCGAGAATTTCGCCTTGTCCGATGGAAATCGAAATGATGTTGATGGCATTCCAGGAATCGGTGCCGAAATTCTTGCTGTAGTATTTTCGGTTCGGGATGAAACCTCGGCTCTCGCCCGGCAGATCGATGCCCAGACGATAGCCATAGCCCATGCTCACCATATAGTCTTTCCACACCTCAAATGCATCTTGCACGGTCTTGTATTTCCGCTTGTTGTTCAAGATGTTATACAGACACCAGCCGAAATATCCGTTGCACGATGTGGCGATGGCGGGAACAATGGTCCACGCCGTTGTGCCGTCGTGACAGCCCATCACGAACGACCCGTAGCGGAAGCCGCCGGAACAGTTCAGGAACGTGTTTGGAGTGATGACGCCCTCCTGCAATCCGATCAGGCCCTGCGTCGGCTTGAATGTCGAACCTGGCGGATATGTCGCACCGATTGAACGGTCGTAAAGCGGCTTGTAGGGGTTGTTCATCAGTTCGTTGTAGTTGCGCGAACGTTGATGGCCGACAAGGAGTCGCGGGTCGAACGACGGGCTTGAGACGATGGCCAACACTTCTCCCGTGGCCGGTTCAAGCGCCACCAACGCGCCAATCTTGTTGTGCATTAACGATTCGGCATAGCACTGCAGGTCGGCATCGATGGTAAGCGTCAAATCATGGCCGGCAACAGGAGCCTCGTCATATTTTCCATCCTCATAGTGGCCCTGAATACGGCCGTGCGCATCGCGTAGCAGGATTGCCTTGCCCTTCTCGCCGCGCAAATACTTCTCATAGCTTCGCTCGACGCCGAAATCGCCCACAAGGTCGCCGCGCATGTAAAACCCGTCGGCCTTGATTTCCTTCTGGTTGACCTCGCGGATACTGCCCAAGACGTGCGGCGCAATCGGATATTTGTATTGACGGATGGTGCGCGAACGGAGGTCAAAGCCCGGAAAACGGTACATCGCCTCCTGCATCCTGGCAAATGTCTCGCCTGTCAACTGCGATGAAAACACCTGCTGCGTGTAGCTGCTATAGCCCGGATTGCGTCGTCGGTCACGAATCTCATTCATCCGTCGGTCAAACACCTCGCGTTCGATGCCCAACGTGCGGCAAAAGTCGAGCGTGTCAAGATTCTTGACGTTGCGCATGGTGACGAGCAGGTCATAGGCCGGCTGGTTGTACACCAGTTCACGTCCCTCGCGATCGTAGATGATGCCCCGCGAAGGATAGATGATTTGAGTGAGGAATGCATTGTCGTTGGCCTTGATCTTGTATGTGTCGTCAACCACCTGAAGGTTATACAGACGGACGATATAGAGCACAATGACAACAAC
This sequence comes from Bacteroidales bacterium UBA3663, assembly GCA_002373755.1. Classification (GTDB taxonomy): domain Bacteria; phylum Bacteroidota; class Bacteroidia; order Bacteroidales; family UBA3663; genus Liminaster. The sequence goes on from DFJU01000138.1 coordinate 8,492, forward strand.
GACCAATGCCCGAATCACCCAACTGCGATTGACCAGATTGGAATTTGACGGCATGGCGCTCGATGAAAACTATTTGGTATTGTTGGCCACATCAGCAGCCCAAACAAGCAAGAATGTCATGACAACCGACATGACGATTTTGGACAAAAGGTTGAAGAAATTGAACAAGGTGAACGACTCAAAGCTGTAGAGCAGGACGCAATGAATCAGCACGACGAAGCCCAGGAAACGCGTATAGACGCTCGACCCAAGCCGATGGTATGTCGGGCAACCGTTCTTGATGTCATCGGCCACAATGAAGACGTGCAGCAAAGGCAGACGGAGCCACATCGTCGTCACACAGGTCAACGCGTGCAGACCCGGGGTGTTGCTGAACATATCGACGATGAAGCCGACAATGAAGCCGAGCAGAATCTGCGAACTGCGGTTCCATTCCACCGGCGTGCGCGTCACCATGTAGAGGTAGGCCAATGCCATTCCGCCGCCAACGGTCATGTGGTTGCAGAGCAAGATCTGAACCGTCAGGCTCAAGAAAATCCAAAATGCAGCAATCAGAAAGGACATGGCTCGTTGTTTTGAATGACGTAAACATCGTTCAAACGGTCGAAATGGGTGAACAATTCAACCTTGAACGACAGGAAATTATTGTTGTCCGACGAGACAAGCTCCGAAATGCGTCCGACGGGAACTCCGCGCGGAAAAGCATTGCCGAAGCCAGACGTGACAACGGTGTCGCCAATCTCGTAGGCCAGATTGCGCGGCAGGTCTTCAATGTGGGCATAGAGCGGACTTTCGCCCTTCCACACCAGCGTGCCGGTCGATTGCGACGACTTCAGGCAAACCGAAAGCTGGAACATCGGATTCAACACACTGATGACCTGCGCATAATCGCCGCTCACCTGCGACACGAAACCGACGACGCCGTTCTGGTCGGCCACACCCATGCCGATGCGGATGCTGTCGTTCTCGCCACGGTTGATGACGAGGTAGTTTGCACTGCGCACGATGCTGTTATCGACCACATGCGCCACGGTGTAGGTGTAGCTACGCGGATTTTTCAGCACCGAATCGACATCGGCGCGCTGCTGCAATTCGCGGCGCAAATGCTGGTTCTCCTCCTCGACTGTGGCCAGACGAGCCATCAGTTCGGCATTGGCCGTACGCAGCCCGAAGTAGCCGAAAACGCCGTCGGCCATCTCGCTCACTCCGCCCGAAACGACATTTGCCCCACCGAGCCAAACGCTCCGATGATACGGATCGGAATGGCCCAGCAGGACGATGCTGAAGATAGCCAAAACGAGCCATGTGAAGAATGGCCCGTTGTTGGAAAAGAAGCGAAGTATGTGATGCATGATTTAGCGCAGGAGGAACGGATATTCTGTGACGTGCTTGAGCGCGATGCCGGTGCCGCGTGCCACCGAGAGCAACGGATCGTCGGCCACATGGAACTTGATGCCGATCTTGTCCTGCAAGCGCTTGTCGAGACCGCGTAGCAGTGCGCCGCCGCCCGTCAGCCAGATGCCGTTGCGGACGATGTCGGAATAAAGCTCCGGTGGAGTCTCTTCCAAGCCCTTCAATACGGCAGCCTCGATTTTCGCGATTGACTTCTCGATGCAGTGTGCGACCTCCTGATAGCTGACCGGCACCTCCATTGGCAATGCCGTCATCGCATTCGGGCCACGCACAACGTAGTCTTCCGGCGGATTGTCGAGCACGGTGAGCGCCGAACCGACATTGATCTTGATCAACTCGGCAGTCGGCAGACCTACGCGGATGTTGTGCTGACGCTTCATGTAGTCCATGATGTCCTGCGTGAGGTCGTTGCCTGCTACGCGGATTGAGTTGTTGGTGACAAGGCCGCCCAACGAGATGACCGCGATTTCCGACGAACCACCGCCGATGTCAACCACCATGTTTCCTTCCGGAGCCAATACGTCCATGCCGATACCGATGGCTGCGGCCATTGGCTCGAACAGCATATAGACATCGCGGCCGCCGGCATGTTCACTCGAGTCGCGCACGGCTCGAATCTCGACTTCGGTCGAACCCGACGGGATGCCGACCACCATGCGCAGGTTCGGGTTGAAAATCTGATGTCCGCCCAACGCCATCTTGATCATGCCGCGCATCATCTGCTCTGCAGCATAGAAGTCGGCGATTACGCCATCGCGCAGAGGACGCACGGTCTTGATTCCTTCTGGCGTACGACCCTCCATCTGCTGTGCCTTGTGGCCGACGGCAACCAACTTGTTGTCGCGCGTCTCGAGAGCCACGATAGACGGTGCGTTGACGACAATCTTACCATTGTAGATGATAATGGTGTTGGCCGTTCCAAGGTCGATGGCGACGTCTTTTGTTATCTTGAATAAACTCATCAGCAAGTTCAGGTTTTAGAAGATGGAACGAATGGGTTCAAGTTCTTACTTCTGCTCGGCGAACCAAGCGTGGATGGCGGTGTCGTAGTGCGACGAAACTCCGAATGCCTGCTCGGCGAACGACAGACGATCCTCGTAGTCGCTCACTGCGCCCTTCTGGTTGAGCATGTCGGCCAACTGCTTGTACTGAGCCTTGCTGGCCACGATGATGACATCCTTGAAGTTTTTGGCAGCTGCACGAATCAGCGAAATGCCGCCGATGTCAATCTTCTCGATGATGCTCTGGAAGTCGGCGCCGCTTGCTACGGTCTGCTCAAATGGATAGAGATCGACGATGACGAGATCGATTTCGGGAATTTCGTACTTCTTCATCTGCTCGCGGTCGCCCTCGTTGTCGCGTCGGCCAAGGATTCCGCCGAACACCTTTGGGTGCAGCGTCTTGACACGGCCGCCGAGGATGCTCGGGTAGGTTGTGAGGTCTTCAACGGCATTGCAAGGAATGCCAAGGCTCTCGATGAAGTTCTGTGTACCGCCGGTTGAGAGCAAAGTTACGCCCTCGGCATGAAGCTTCTTGATGATTTCGGCCAATCCGTCTTTGTGGAAAACCGAAACCAATGCTGTCTTGATTTTTTTCTGATCGCTCATATCGATATGATTTTACTCTGGGTTAAGAGATGTTTTTTTCAAGAAATTGTAAGGAAAGAGCCGAAATTGCCTTGTCAGGCACATTAGGGTTCATTTTTTTCGGCCGCAAATATACGTATTATTTCCGATACACACGAATTTTTACAGCCGAATTTTAAAATAAAGTTGGAGCGTCCGATTCGCAGCTTCCAAGGCTCTGGCGCGGACATTGCAGACGGCTTTGCGGCACCTCCATTTTGGGGCTGATATTTCGGACAGAAACCGAGTGCCATGCGCAGGCAATGCTTCGTCTGCATGACCACGGCCTGACGCGGCTGTTGCTGTTCGAATGCCGGAGCAACATCGGCCAGACCCATCTGCGCAAAGATCTGGCGTGCATTCCGGTTCAACACGTTTGCCTTGTAGTCGGCGGGAAGGATTCCAGTGGCATTGATCTGAGCCGCCAAAGCCGCGTAGTCGGGACGGACAAATGCGCTACGCGACTTTTCGTAGTCGGCGCGCCACTTCTCGTTGAGCGCAGCAACGCCATCGCGCCGCAATTGAGCCAGCAACGAACTCGGCACGAAACATTCATCGCCCGCCACTTCAACCGCATCAGCCACATAGATGCTGTCGCCCAACCGTGTGAGCTGCCGACGGATATTGTCGGCCTGCGACTTCTGCGCGCGCTCAAAATGACCATCCAGACGCACCGTGACGCCGCACCACGGCTCGCGTAGCGGCATTTTTGCGATGTCTGCGGCCGATGCCAGAAGACTCTCAAGCGACGGCCGGCGCAGTTCGAGGTGCAGGCAATCGGCATCGGCCGAAAAACGGAGCGAAAGCGGCACACGGCGGTCGGCCGACGGTCGTTCGAGCAACTGCTCAAATGCGTGGTCAAGGTTACGGCGCACCTCCATCCCGCGCTTCAGCTGACGGCACACGTCGACACCGCCCAACGGGAAAATGCGGCCCTGTTCGTCAACGCGGTTGGCACGGAATCCGACTGTGCGTCCGCAGACAAGGCCGTCGCCATTGGAAATTTTCTGTTCCGTCTTGATTTTGAAGTAGTTGCTTCCGATTTCGTCCACCGTACCGACCCACTCGCCCATCGACTTCGGCGAATCGAAATTCCACATTTCTTCGCGTTTGCCGTTGGCAAAATAGCCAGTAAAGCCTCGGTTGAACGACTTTTCTGGCGCAGGCGAAAAAGTGTAGGTCACGCGGCTGCTACGCGACTTTTCGTCGGCTGATAGATGCGCATCGAGCGCCTGCCGGTAGTATGCGACCACGTTTTTCACATACGATTTGTCCTTCAGGCGTCCCTCAATCTTGAAACTTGTCACACCGGCATCGATGAGGCCGCCGAGCCACTCGCTACGGTTCATGTCGCGCAACGAGAGCAAATGTTTTTGGGCGACGATGGTGCGGCCGTCGGCATCGAGCAAATCCATCGGCAGGCGGCACGGCTGGGCACATTCGCCTCGGTTGGCACTGCGACCCGTCAGGGCTGCGCTCAGGTAACATTGGCCGCTGTAGCACACACAAAGCGCACCGTGCACGAAACACTCCAGCTCGATGTCGGGTTCGGCCTCGTGGATGGCCCGGATTTCTTCGACCGAGAGTTCGCGCGCAAGCACTACGCGGGTAAATCCGAGCCGGTGCATCAGGCGGATCTTGTCGAGCGTGCGGTTGTCGGTCTGCGTCGAGGCATGGAGCGGAATGGGCGGCAAGTTGAGCGACAGGAGTCCCAGATCCTGCACAATCAGAGCATCGACGCCGGCTTCGTAGAGCTGCCACGCCAGACGTTCGGCATCGGCCAGCTCGTCGTCGCGCATAATGGTGTTGAACGCGACCAACGTGCGCGCCCCGAACTGATGTCCGTAGGCCGCCATGCGCTCGATGTCGGCCAAACTGTTGCCGGCCGCCGCACGTGCGCTGAATCGTGGTGCGCCGATGTAAACCGCATCCGCACCGTGTCGAAACGCCTCAATTCCGATTTCGGCATCGCGTGCAGGGGCTAAAAGTTCGGGCAACATGGGCTATATCGAGTTAAGAAATAAGAAATAAGAATTATGAGTTACCGATTTCAGCCACCGGCAACAGTAGCTTGATTTTTTCTGTCTCGCCGGCCAAAATCAGCGTATCACCCTCGCGTAGCACCGTCGAGGCATCGGGGTTCATCGTCGTTTGCCCTTCATGGTCGATGCCAAGCACGACGCACTGCGCCTTTTCGCTCAGTCGCGACTCGGCCAACGTCTTGCCGCAAAACGGCATTTCGGGCAACACTGGCAACTGTTCGAGCGACACCATGGCTCGTTGGCCGCCACCATGCGCATCCTCCTTTTCGGCCGATGCCAGCTTCTGCTGGAACAGGCGGATCTGCTCGTCGCTTCCGGCCACCACGATGCGGTCGTGCGGGAAAAGTCGTTCGCGGCCGCCGGGCACATTGACGTACACGCCGCCGCGCACAATCCGCACCACATTGATTCCGCACGTGCGTCGCAGGTCGAGCTGCATCAGCATCTTGCCACAATAATCCGACTCGGGCGCAAGTTCAAAGTCGGCCAAATGAAGGTCGTAGCTGAGGAAGGCATCCTCCAGTTCGCGGCGCACCGGCCGACGACGCTCCTGCTCGCGTTCGCGTGCCGAAAGGTTGGACATGAAGAGACCCTCGATGGCCGACGAATGATAGTGAATCCGCTTGGAGAAGAGGAAGGCCATCGTCACGGCCAATGCAATGCCGATCAGGATGCCGGCCGTGAGCGTGAAATAGTGCACGATGCAGAAGATGACGATGCCGACGGCCAACAGCAGACGTGCCGCAAAAAGCGCGATGAGCGAGGCGCGGCGATACGAGCCGTCGCTCCACAATCGGCGGGTCTCGATGGCCAGCAGATGCTTGGTGACGAGCTTGTAGATGAAGACGCCGAGCACCATGAGCAACAAAACCAGCGTGAGCAAGCGACCGACCCAGCCGAAGCCGTCGGGCAAAAGCGAGTTAATGCCATCGACCATGACATCGGACACGAACTGGAAATAGAACGCAATGATAAAGATGCAGACGATGCTGTAGATGGCCACCGAAACGCCGACTTTCCGCAACAGGGTGCGCAAGAGGCTCTGCTGCGGAATGGTGTTGCGGCCCGACTGCAATCGGCCAAGAACCGTGCGAACGCGCTGCGGCATCCGTTTGTCAACCCATTCGTAGGCCGGCGACGCCAACCGCAAAGTGTAGGGCGTGAGGAAAGTCGTTATCACCGACACGGCCACGACGACCGGATAGAGATACTTTTCGGTCACGCCAATCGACTCGCCGAACTGTGCGATGATGAAGGCAAATTCGCCCACCTGCGTCAGGGCAAAGGCCGACTGCATGGCAACCTTGAGCGGTTGACCGGAGAGCACGATGCCGAGCGAAGCAAACACAATCTGCCCCACGATGACGGTCAACGTGATTATCGTAATCGGCAGCCAATAGGCGGCCAGCGTTGCAGGCTCAATCATCATGCCAACCGAGACGAAGAAGATGGCTCCGAACAGATTCTTGATTGGCGACATCAGATGCTCGATGCGCTCACATTCGACGGTTTCGGCCAATATGGAGCCCATCACGAATGCGCCCAACGCCTCGCTGAATCCGGCCGACTTCGCCAGCAGGACCATGCCGAGGCAAAGTCCGAGGGCAACAATCGTCATCGTCTCGTCGTTCAGGAACCGCTTGAACTTCTTCAGCAACGTCGGAATCAGCATGATGCCGGCCACGAACCAGAAAAGCAGATAGGCAGCCAGCTTCGTCACCTGCCAGAGCATCTCCTGTCCGTCGAACTGCTGGCGCACGGCAATCGAAGCCAAAAGCACCATCAGCACCACGGCAAAGAGGTCTTCGACCACCAGAATGCCGAAACAGATGCCTGCAAATTTCTGCTGCCGCAATCCGAGGTCGTCCAATGCCTTGAAGACGATGGTCGTCGATGACATACAGAGCATTCCGCCCAGAAAGAGCGCGTTCATCTCGTTCCAGCCCATCAGCCGGCCGAGCATGAATCCGGTGCTCATCATGCCGACAACGATGGTCAGACAGCCGATGAATGCCGTCGAACCCATCTGCAACAGTTTCTTGAACGAGAATTCCAATCCGAGCGAAAACAGCAGGAAGATGACGCCGACCTCGCCCCAAGCCTCCGCGTTTTCGACGTTGACCCACGACGAACCGCACACATACGGGCCTGCCAGGATGCCGGCCACGATGTAGCCAAGCACAACCGGCTGTTTCAGCCACTTGCACAACAGACTGATGGCTCCGGCCACCAACATGATGATTCCTAAATCGTGAAGCATAATTCTGGAAGGGTATTTAAAAGCATTGAAGGGGAGTAAAAAGGGAGAAAAAGGGACATTACCTCCATTGGACAAAAATCCAACACTTGCAGGACAAACCGTATCGTCCCCTTTACTCCCTTTTTACTCCTTTTCCACTCCCTTTTCAGCATTTAATAGAGTTTCTTCGGATTCTTGACCTTTTCGGGCAACAATGCATAGTCGATGACCTCCTTCACATCGCTCACATAGTGGAAAGTCAGTCCCGAACGATATTCCGGCTTGATTTCCTCGACATCCTTCTTGTTGTCGATGCAGAGCACGAGGTCGGTGATTCCGGCGCGCTTTGCGGCAAGAATCTTCTCCTTTACGCCGCCAATCGGGATGACACGTCCGCGCAGCGTTATCTCGCCCGTCATGGCAATCTTGGCGCGCACCTTGCGTTGCGTGAAGGTCGATGCCAGCGACGTCACCATCGTGATGCCGGCCGACGGGCCATCCTTCGGAATTGCGCCCTCCGGACAATGGATGTGGACGGTGTAGTTGTTGAACACCTCTTCTGGGATTTCCAGATAGTCGGAGTTCGACTTGACCCATTGCATGGCCAACGATGCCGACTCCTTCATCACGTCGCCCAGATTGCCGGTCAGCGTGAG
>DFJU01000004.1 GCA_002373755.1 Bacteroidales bacterium UBA3663
GGTTCTGGTAGATGAAGTCGGCGCGATACTGCAAATTGGCCATAATGCCGCCCACATGGGCAGCGGCCAACACGACGGCATCGGGTTGCTCCTCATCGAAAAACTTTTTGACGGCCAATGGGTCGAGCAGGTCCAGCTCCTTGTGGCTCTTGCCTACCAGGTTGTTGTAGCCCCTCGCCTTGAGGTTGTTCCAGATGGCCGAACCGACCAAGCCATGGTGGCCGGCAACAAATATTTTAGAATTTTTGCTTAGCATCTTCTTTTCTTTTAACCACTGAAAAACACGGAAATAAACGAAAACACGGAAAAATTAGTTTTCTGCTGTCACCGGATTCCAGTCGAAATTCACAAACCGTTCTGGCTGAATGAAAGTTTCGTTGAAATTCACTAAAAATCCGAGTTGCAAATTCGTTGCTTTCAAGTAATTGATTACCTGCGAACGATGGGCATTTTGCAATTCTGCAACCGCCTTACATTCAACAATAATCTTACCATAACAAACAAAATCAGCAATGTATTCCTGTTTGAGTGGAGTACCTTTATAGTCGATGGCGATTCTTTTCTCTCGTTCAAAAGGTATGTTCCGTTTGCGAAACTCTAATTCAAGACATTCTTGATAGACCTTTTCAAGAAATCCAGCACCTTTTTGTTTGTGAACCTCAAATATGGCTCCACGTATTGCATAGGATTCTTCAGGGAAAAGTAACGCCATAGATTCTATATTTTCAGTGTATTTCCGATTTTTTCCGTGTATTTCTGTGACGGAACGTTAAGTTACTTCACCACTCCCTTCTCCAGGAACTCGGCCAAGTTGGTGCGCATCACTGAAGCGACGTGGTCGGCAGCGACCTTCTCCATGTCGTGCTTGACCATGATGCTGACGAGCTGCTCAAAGGTCGTTGTCTGTGGGTTCCAGCCCAACTCCTTCTTAGCCTTCGACGGGTCGCCCCAGAGGTTGACCACATCCGTTGGGCGATAGAAGTCGGCGCTCACCTCAACCAAGGTCTTGCCGACGAGGTTGGCCGGACCCGCCACGCAGATGCCCTTTTCGTCCATGCCCTCGCCCTTGAATTCCAGTTCGATGCCGGCAGCCTTGAAGGCATAGTAGGCGAACTCGCGGACGGAATGTTGAACACCTGTGGCGATGACGAAATCCTCCGGTTTGTCGTGCTGGAGGATGAGCCACATACACTCGACATAATCCTTGGCATAGCCCCAGTCGCGTAGCGAAGAGAGGTTGCCCAAGAAGAGCTTCTCCTGCTTGCCCTGTGCAATGCGGGCTGCGGCCAATGTGATCTTGCGGGTCACGAAAGTCTCGCCGCGGCGCTCCGACTCGTGGTTGAACAGGATGCCCGAGCAGCAGAACATATCGTATGCTTCACGATACTCCTTGATGATCCAGTAGCCATAGAGTTTAGCCACAGCGTATGGAGAATAGGGGTGGAACGGCGTGTTCTCGTTCTGCGGAACCTCCTCGACCTTGCCATACAGCTCGGAGGTCGATGCCTGATAGATTCGGCAGGTCTTCTCCAAGTGGTTGGTGCGGACAGCCTCCAGGATGCGGAGGACGCCGACAGCATCGACATCGGCCGTAAACTCAGGCGCATCGAACGACACCTGAACGTGGCTCTGCGCTGCGAGGTTGTAGATTTCCGTTGGCAGCACTTGGCCGACGAGCTTCACGAGCGACATCGAGTCGCCCATATCCGCGTAGTGAAGGTGGAAATGTGGCGTGCCCTCCAGATGGGCGATGCGCTCACGGTAATCGACTGACGAACGGCGGATGATGCCATGCACCTCGTAGCCCTTGCCCAACAGGAACTCTGAAAGATAACTACCATCCTGGCCAGTGACACCAGTAATCAAAGCAACTTTTTTGTTGTTTTCCATAAGGTTTACCCTTTTTTAGTTAGTTAATTTTTATGTTAAGTATTTTTCGTTCAGTTTTCTTCTTAAAGTTGCAAAGATAGTGAAATATACATACATAACACGGTTAGCCGATTCGATTTCTGCCTTTTTGCCGACGAAACACGCCGTTTTGTTACGTGCAATTTGAATGTCGGCCAAACGAAGAATGGCAGGTCGCACCTTCCGATGCAGCCCGCCATTGTTTTTTCAGAGGTCAACAAAAAAGTGTTCAAAATCAGTTGTAGGCAGCCTCGCCATGCTCGTAGATGTCGAGACCTTCCTCCTCGATACGCTTCTCGACACGCAGACCGTGCGTATGCTTGATGACCGAAAAGATGATCAATCCGCTGACGAAGGCGAATGCAGCTACCGTCAATGCGCCAAGCACCTGTACGCCGATTGTGCAGTCTGTCACGCCGTCGATTGACGAGTCGCAGAAGATGCCTGTCATGATTGTGCCCAACAGACCAGCCACGCCATGTACGCTGACAGCACCGACAGGGTCGTCAATGTGGCACTTCTTGTCCAAGAAGTTGACCGACAAGCACATTGCAAGCGATGCAATCGTGCCGATGATGGCCGATGCGCCAATCGAGACGCAGTCGCAACCTGCCGTGATGCCGACCAATCCGGCCAACACGCCGTTGCACACCATTGAAAGCGACGGTTTGCCATCGACCAGCCAAGTGTAGATCAACGCTACGATGCCGCCCACGGCCGCAGCCATATTGGTGGTGACGAAGACGTGGCTCATGCTCACTGCATTGTCATAGCCCGTAGCGGCAACCGTCGAACATGGGTTGAATCCGAACCAGCCTACCCACAGGGTGAAGACGCCAAGCGCACAAAGTGTGAGCGAATGGCCAGGAATGGCGCGCGACTTGCCTGCACTGTCGTATTTGCCGACACGCGGACCCAGCACGATGGCTCCGGCCAATGCCAATGCGCCGCCGCACAGATGCACTACGGTCGAACCGGCAAAGTCGTGGAAACCGAGTTCCGACAGCCATCCGCCGCCCCACGACCAATGTCCCTCAATCGGATAGATGACGAGTGAAATCAGGACCGAATAGACCAGATACATCGAGAACTTGGTGCGCTCGGCCATTGCACCCGAAACGATGGTGGCAGCTGTGGCGCAAAAGACCGTCTGGAAGATGAAGGTCGCCTCAGCAGGCACGTTGGAATCGGAGCCGATGAAGCAGAAGCCATCCCATCCGGCAAAAGCATTGCCCGCACCATACATGATCGAGAATCCGACCAGCCAATAGAGCACCGAACCGGCCATGAAGTCGCAGAAGTTCTTCATCAGGATGTTGGCCGTATTCTTCGAGCGTGTCATGCCGGCCTCGACCAATGCGAAACCAGGTTGCATCCAGAAAACGAGCATCGCGCCCAACAGCACCCAGAGGGTGTCCAAACCATTCACGTGTTCGCAGGCCTCCTCAACGACGGGGGCAGCTGCGGTAGTATCAAGAAACAACATAATTCACTTATTTTTTATCGCGTAACACAATATCGCCATGCTCACCCGTGCGGATGGAATAGCAGTCCAAAACATCGCTCACAAAGATGCGGCCGTCGCCCACCTCGCCCGTGTGGCCAGCCGTCAGGAACACTTTGATGGTGCTCTCGACAAACTGCTCGCGGCAGATGACGGTGACGTGCATGCGCTCGATCATGTCGGTGCTGTAGCACACGCCACGGTAGATGCGCTCCTGACGCGACTGTCCGATGCCGTGGCAGTCGTGATACTCAAACCAGTCGATGTCCGATGCAAGCAGCATCTCCTTGACATCGTCGAACTTTGTCTTGCGGATAATAGCTTCAATCTTTTTCATAACTCCTTAGTTTTTTGTGAAAGAATCGGCAACGCTCTGCACGGAATGGCCTCCATATTCAAAATCATCGCACATGAAACAGAGAAAAACACATTTTGATTAATCCTAAAACCATCCAAAGTTAAAACATTCCGGCAGTTTGTCGTCGATTCTATTTTTTTTCCGATGGGACTTTCCCCTAATTCTCAAAAACTTACGCCGACCACAAAATATGTCGCCTCAGTCTGCGGATTGAACACAATCTGACCCGTCAGCGGACATTTTCCGATCTGTTTTTCGGCCGACAGCGACACCATGCAGACGTTGAAGCCATCGTTTGCGCCACCCGACGTAAAACGGTCGCCCCAAGGCAGGATGCCGACCGCTCCGCTGCACTCCAGACCGCCCAACTTGAATGGTGCCGCCACCTCGCAATAGGATGAATAGGCACGCTCGCCGTCGCTGTTCAAGTCCGGACCCGTCAAGCAAGTGTTCCACGCAAGCGACAACGGGCCGAAATCGTAGCTCAAATTCAGTTCCAGATTGTGCGATGCTGCATCGCTGAAATCCCAACTCCTCCAATATTCACCGCCGCAGAAGTGATAGTCGGTCAATCCGATTGACAGCGCTTCGGTCGGTGCCCAGCTCAACACGAGGTCAAACTCGTTCATGTTGGCAAACTGGCTCGTCTGGAACAGCTCGGCCGATGCCCACACCCCGAAACTCAATCCGGTCCTGTTGAACGACACCGTGGCCGACGGCTGTACGCTGAATCCGCCGCAGTCCTGTCCGCGCCAGACGTAACTGCTCACAACGTCTGCACCGACTTCAAGTCCGACCTTCTCATCTCCCGCCGCACGGGCAGGAATCGCTGTCATCAGAGCAATGCCTGACATAGCGCATAACACAATTCTCGTTTCCATAATCATTAGTTTACAAATGAAACAATAATAAAGTTTTTTATCTTCTTTTGAAAGCATTTTGCAAAATTTGCTTTCATTTTTCCAATCATGGCTGTTTGTTGATGCAAAAGTACACCAAACTTAATCGCATGCAATCATTTTGCAATTATTTTATCATATTTGGTTTCGTTTTGCTATTATTTGCAATCTATAGATTTAAAAATGCCATATTTAAAAGGCATACTGCATCGCTCAGCCGACTCGATGCAATGCATTGTCCTGCTACGCGAAAAATGCCATCGGACAACAGCCGGCCCCCATTGTGCATTCGATAGCCCCTGACGTTAAATAATTCAAAATCGTAGCCGCATGTCTCAAAAACACTTAAAAAGACGCACGCCCACGCTCATTTTAAAATAAAGAGCGTGGAAAACTCAAAAAATTTTATTAACTTTGCGCGCAAATTCCTAAATAAGGGATTCCAGTTTTATGTCTAAATCCAAGGTACTTTTCATCAACACAGAAGTGATGCCATACTTGCCAGAGTCGCGTATGGCCAAGATTGGGCGCCAGCTCCCACAAGGCATTCAGGAGGCCGGACACGAAATCCGCACCTTCATGCCACGCTTCGGTGTCATCAACGAACGTCGCAACCAGTTGCACGAAGTAATCCGTCTGTCGGGCATGAACCTCATCATCAACGAGACCGACCATCCGCTCATCATCAAGGTGGCCAGTATCCAGGCTGCAAGGATGCAGGTTTACTTCATCGACAACGACGACTATTTCACCCACCGCGAACTGTTCGCCGACCGTCGTGGCAGCGAATACGAAGACAACGGCGAACGTGCCTACTTCTTCGCACGCGGCGTGGCCGAAACCATCCGCAAGCTCCATTGGACGCCAGATGTCATCTATTGCCAGGGCTGGTTCGCAAGCTTTGCGCCATTGCTCATCAAGAAGCACTACGGCGACGATCCATGCTTCCGCAACTGCAAGATTGTGACGGCATTGTACAGCAACAACTTCGAAAAGCCGCTCAGTGCCAACCTGGCGCAGACCATCAAGTGCGAGGGCATCACGAAGAACGACTTGGCCGAAGTACGCGAAAAGCAGGTTACCCACACGATGCTCTGCCGCCTTGGCATCAAGTTCAGCGACGGCGTGATTGTGACCGATGCCGGCATCGCACCCGAACTGGTCGATTACGCCAACGAGCAGGGCAAGAAGGTGCTGATGGCAGCCGATGAAGAATTGAACATCGAGAAGTACGACACCTTCTTCAACGAAATTGCTGCTGCCGACGAGGCAGCCAAACAAGAAGTTTGATCCATAAAAGATAACTTGATGAAACAGCTTACGGGCCGCGCAGTCATTGCGGCTTTATGCGTTATTGTTTCGACCATCTCATGCAGCGACAACCTGAGCGAAATCGGCTCATCGGTACGTCCCGACACGGATGGCATCACGATCAAGACCACCTCGTTCGAGGTTCCACTCCAGACCGTTTACCGCGATTCGATCTACGTCCGCACAGGCTATCCGTTGCTTGGCGCAATCACCGACCCCTATCTGGGCGACCTGAACGCCGGCTATCTGGCCCAGTTCTACGCGAACAAAGAGACGTCGCTCGACATCTACAGCAGCGCTGACTCGCTCACGTTCGGCATCCTGCGCACGTCGCTCATCAGCGAACTGGAAAAAGAGGAACCCGGCCAGTGGGATCCCGACGGATTCTACACGTCGCGCTACGACTCGCTGGTGGGCAACTGCATCGACTCGATGACCATCCGCATCTACTACGAGTCGTACTACGGCGATTCGCTCACCCCGATGCAGGTCAGCATCTACAGCCTGAACTCCGACGTCGATTTTGAATCGTTGCCCGAAACGGACTTCTACAGCAACAACGACTTCAGCGGCATGTACAGCCAGGACAACCTGCTCGGCAGCAAGGCCTACACCGCAGCCAACCGCGAACTGAGCGACTCGCTGCGCAGCCTGAGCGGCTACATGCATTACATCGAAGTCAAGCTGGACGACGTCTATAAAGACCAGTTCCTGCGCATCGCCACACAGGCTGCAATTGCCCGCGACACACTCAACCCACGTCACACACAGTTCACCGACATCTTCGCCGACCAGAGCACCTTGCGCTCGCAGTGGTTGTCGGGCGTGTGCGTCAAACCGACCTTCGGCGACGGCTCGCTCATCAAGGTCTATTACACCGCCATCTACCTGTTCTACAGCTCCTATCACCGCTACACGATCGATGGCACAATCCTGCGTAACGCGGCCGACGACGGCGACTCGACCTACATCTCAAACCACGTGAAGTACATCGCCGTGACGCCCGATGTCATCCAGATGACCGGACTGGACTACAACGACAGCCGCAAGGCCGAACGATTGTCCTACACCGACACGGCCTACATCTCGTCGCCTCAGGGCTACTACGCGACCATCGACATGCCGGTTGGCAAAATCATCGGCACAATGATGTCCGACGAGGCACGCAAAGACTCGAGCTACTTCCTCAACGCCGCCAACTTCTACCTGAAGGCATACAAGCCCAAAGGCTACGAACTGAGCAGCACACCGGCACCGACATTGCTCATGGTGCAGGAAGACTCGGTCAACACCTACTTCGAGGAAGGCATGTTGCCCAACAGCGTCACATCGTGCTACGCGACCTACACCTGCGACTCGGTGCCCAACGACAACTACAACGACCCATCGCAGGGCGTCTATTACTACGGATTCGGCAACATCAACTCCGTAATCATGGGTCTGGCCGCCAACCATGGCTGGAGCAAGGACAAGATTCAGAGCGTTGAAGACTGGGAAAAACTGTTGCGCGCCAACGGCAAACTTACAGCCGACCAGACCATCGACGACTACACCGTGCGAATGGCCCTATTGCCAGTCGATGTGACAACCAACTCGACCTACGGCACACTGTTGTCGGTATCGAACTACATTCTGCCAACAATCGTACGACTCTGGAACGGCAATGAAAGCCAGAAAATCCAGATGATATACACGCTGGAGGGCAGCAGCGAATAAACCGCAATCAAAAACAAAAAATAAGAAAGTTATGGCTGAACGTCTTTACATCTTCGACACCACATTACGTGATGGAGAACAAGTGCCAGGATGCCAGCTCAACACCGTGGAGAAAATCCAGGTGGCAAAGCAGCTGGAGCAATTAGGCGTTGACGTCATCGAAGCTGGATTCCCAATTTCCAGTCCAGGCGACTTCAATTCCGTAGTAGAAATCTCTAAGGCTGTCACATGGCCTACAATCTGCGCCCTTACACGCGCCGTAGAGAAGGACATTGACTGCGCAGCCGAAGCCCTTAAATTCGCAAAGCATAAACGAATCCATACAGGCATCGGCACCAGCGACAGCCACATCAAATACAAGTTCAACAGCACCCGCGAGGAAATCATCGAACGTGCCGTGGCTGCCGTCAAGTATGCCCGCAACAAGGTCGATGAGGTCGAATTCTATGCCGAGGATGCCGGCCGTACCGAAAACGAATACTTGGCCAAGGTGGTCCAGGCCGTGGTCAATGCCGGCGCAAAAATCATCAACATTCCCGACACGACGGGCTACTGTCTGCC
>DFJU01000058.1:0-5011 GCA_002373755.1 Bacteroidales bacterium UBA3663
ATGTCGCCCTCGCTGCACATCTCGGACGGAATCACACCGCACACGCGTTCGTAGGCTGCCTTGTGCTGCAACAGTCCGGCCTCGCTGTCGGTAAACAGACGTTCCAAATTGACCTCAATCACGGCCATTCCTGTGCGCTTGCCATTCTTGTCGTCAACGGCGCGCATGTGGTAGAGTTTCATTGACTTGCGTGCCACGCAGAGCATTCCTGTATAGCCGCCTTCAGTCACCTGCACGATGTCGCCCGTCTCCTCGTTGACAGCCATTGCCTCGCCCTTCACACGGTCGCTGCGGAAGATGACCCACCGGCCGTCGCTCGTCCATTGGTTGTGAGTCTGGTAGATTTTCGAGTCGCCAGTGCCGCTTTTCGTCGTGAGGAAGACGAGTTCGACTCCAGTCTTCGGGTCGGTTACGACTTTGCGTTCCGACGGGAAACGGCGACCGATCTGTGCCTCCATCTGAGTGGCACAAAGCAGCGCGAGACAAAAAATTGGAAGTAACTTTTTCATGCTGTCTGGGGTAAGTATTTCTGACTATATCCGTTCAGTGCGCTACGCGACTTTTCAGTGGCGGATTGTGCCGTCGTAGTTGAAAATCGGTGCGTCGGTCGGCACCTCATTGTCGTAGAACTGCACGGCCGAGTCGTTCAGCTTCGGGTGCTGACGGCCAATCAAACGGATGATTTCCGCGCCGGACCAGATGGTTGGACCGTAGCCGTGGGCAGCCATCGCGTGGACGGGACGATGCGCATAGAACGCGGCATCGAAGCCCATGCCAGTGCCGACGCACACGTTTTCGACCTGGCCTTTGGCATTTACGGCCGATGCGACAGCATGCCAGCCCAGCAGCGCAACGGGGCCGAAAGCCTTGGCATCGAGCCAGCCCTGATTGACGGCGTGGGCGAGGCAATAGGTGTAGATTGCGGTGGCCGATGTCTCCAGATAGGTGTCGTTGCGGTCGAGCAGCTGATGCCAGAATCCGGTGTGATGCTGTCGGCGTGCCAAGCCTGCGGCGTGTTTGCGGAAGAGGTCGAGGATGGCCTGTCGCTGCGGATGGTCGGCCGGAAGCACGTCGAGCACCTCGCACATCGTCAGAAGGGCCCAGCCGTTGGCGCGCCCCCAATAGAATGACGGATGCGGCTCCATTGCCTCAACCCAGCCGTGGCGGAAAAGGCCGTCGGCATCGACCCACATCCTGCCGGCAAACAGCATTATCTGGCGGGCTGCCTCGTCGTAGAGTCTGGCATCGCCCGAAAGCCGAGCCGCATAGGCAACTGACGGAATGCCCATGAACATGTCGTCGAGCCACACGGTGTTCTTCTGCGGACGAAGACGCGCGAATGTGCCGTCGGCCAAGCGGTACTCCTTTTTTAAAATATAGTCGATGTAGTTGTCGATGAGCGGACGCAGCGCGCCTTTGTCGCACGTGCCCATCAACTCCGACTTGATCATCGAACAGCAGACGGCTCCGGCATCGTCAAGTGCATGAGGGTCGATGACGCGGCGCACGTTGACGTCGATGTCGCCCGTCGAGGCATAGACCTTGCGGAAGTGCGGTGCAATGTCGGCCAACAGCTGGTGCCGCGTGGTCGCGTAGTTGCGGTACGACTCATCGCCAGTCACCTCGTAGGCCGCAAGAACGGCGGAATATGTCACGCCCCATTCGTAGCTCGTCAGACGGAAACCGCCCTGCTTGAGCTGCGTGTCGGCATCGATGTCGGCCAATCGTTTCACCTCGCGGCCTGTTTTTCGGTCGGCCAACTGAGGCGGTGTCTCGGTCTCGATGTAGCGCAACACGCGGTCGATGGTCTGCTTCACGCTTTCGGCCGACGGCACTCCATAGCCAACGGTGTAGGTCGGGCGCATCAGGTGCAGCGGTGTGTTGTTGTCGATGACGGCGGTCTGTGCCATGGCCGATGCCCATGCGACGGCGGCGAGCAACATTGTCAGGATGTGTCTTTTCAGATTCATTGCGAAGAGTTTTTGATAAATGCGAGATAAAGGTACACATTATTTTTAAACGGACGATGCCCCAGATGTCAGTTTCTTCAGTCTGACGGAAAAATGTATGCTGATTGACGGCTCAGCACCGCCCGCCACGCTCCCCATTGCGCAGTCGTTGCGCCACTTTTCGATGTTCAGCGCGTTTTTCAGCCAGAAAGACGACACACGGAAATACGGCACGGATGCGCCATTCGTCCCAAAAATCGCGTAGAAAAAATACCATTCATCCCAAAAATCGCCCCAGACGAAAATCTGTACCATATTTGACAGATTTTTGTGCGCACACTGTCGCAGAATCTCCTCATCTTTGCAGCGTCAAAAAAAAAATCTTAATCACGTGTTTGTTTGTCCCCAAAAATTTCTACAAACAATTTACAACAATTTGTTTTCAATTGACAGAATCGGTAATTCAATTTAGAAAGTATTCAGATGGAAAGCAACGTGTAACCACGACTTGAACGTATGGTTATTTGCAACGTATGGTTATTTGCAATGTTCAATACTATTACAGATGTAAACTGATGATGAAGGCTGCATCGCGAGGTGCGGCCTTTATTTTGTCCGATGCGGAGCAAAAACATCGCAAAACCAAAAATAAATACAAACATAAACCTAAAACCTATAAGACAATGACAACGAAAAACAAGTTTCTGGCGTTCGGCCTGATTGCAGCGCTGGCCATGTCCAATGCCAAGGTACAAGCAGATGCGCCATCAGTGCCTGTCATCGTGACTGCCGGCCAAAGCAACGCCGACGGCCGCGTGCCCATTGCCGAACTGCCCGACTACGTGGATTTCCACCTCTGCCAATGGAGCTACGGCAGCGGCGACTTTGCATCGGCCACAGGTCATTTTTCGCCATTCAGCCCACACGTGGCCAAGCCCGGCATCGAGGGCAGCTGGGGCTTCGACGCCATCGTCTATCACTTGCTCGGCCAATGCTGGCAAAGGCCATTCTACGTCATCAAGCAGACGATGGGCGGCACCTCAATCGACACCTCTTGCCAAAGCACGCACGGATGGCACTGGAGCGTCGATGCCGAACAAAAATCGCTGTTGAAGGCACTTTGCAGGCAGATTGATGACTGCGTGCAGCAACTTCCGCCTGACTACGAAATCAAATGCCTGCTCTGGCATCAGGGCGAGGGCGACCGTGCGGCAGCCGACCGCTATCACGACAACTTGAAAGCCGTTGTTGACCACGTGCGACGCCATCTTGTCGAAACTACCGGCCGAAAAGAATATGCCACACTGCCTGTGGTGTGTGCGACATATTCCGACAGCAGCAGGCAGAAATCGGACAAGATTGTTGCCGCACTGCTTGAAATGCAGCGCGAGGACGGGAATTTCCACGTAGTCGATGCCAGCGACCTGAGCCTTTTGCCAGACCGGCTGCACTTCGATGCCAAAGGTGCCGAAAGACTGGCTGGGCGCATATTCGCCAAAATGCAGGAAATCGGCATCGCAGGCAATTGCAAGCCATGATGGAAGTGTGCAAAATGCGTCCGCTACGCGAAAAAAAAGCGGAATTCGGAGAAAAACAACAGAGGTCTTGAAACTACAGCCATCGCTGAATCTGCTTCAAGACCTCTTACCTTAAAAAAACTCCAATCCGATCTGATTCTCAATTCTACTTACATTAACTAAAACAATTGGGCTTTGTATATATATTAAACAAACATTTGGGTTTCTTTTTGCACTGCAAAGATACGACGCATTTTTTCATCCTCCAATAGCTGCGTTGCCAGCACATGCAGTCTGACGAAAAAGCGTATGCAACTTGACGTTTTTCTAAACTGCAGATGCTTGATTGTTAGCGGGAAAGCACGAAAAAGACGTGTCTGCCGACCCAAGTAAAGGTCTTGCAGACACGCCTCGTATTGTTTGTTTTTATGTCCGATGAATCAGGTGTGGCGCACGCGGTCTTTCAACTCGGCCAGCTTGCCTGAATTCCAGCGCTCGGTGGTGCCGACCAGATAGCCGGTGATGCGCTGCAGACGGTCAATGTGGGTCGAACCGCATGACGGACAGCACTCCTCGCCTTCAACGGCATCTTCATGGCCGCAGTCCATGCAGCGGTTGCGGTTGTGGTTCACCGAGCCGTAGCCCATGTTCAGCTCGTCCATCAGATCGACCACCTTCATGATGGTTTCGGGGTTGTGGGTGGCATCGCCGTCAATTTCCACGTAGAAGATGTGGCCGCCGCGTGTCAGGTCATGATACGGAGCCTCAACCTCGGCCTTGTGGCGGATGCTGCACTTGTAATAGACCGGCACATGGTTCGAGTTGGTGTAGTAATCCTTGTCGGTCACGCCCGGAATGATGCCGTAGCGCTTCTTGTCGATGCGTGTGAATCGGCCGGCCAGACCTTCGGCTGGAGTTGCCAGCACCGAATAGTTGTGATGGTAACGGTCGCTGAACTCGTCGGCCTTCTTCTTCATGAAACCGATGATTTTCAGACCCAGCTTCTGCGATTCGTCGCTCTCGCCGTGGTGCTTGCCGGTCAGGGCGATGAGGGCCTCGGCCAATCCGATGAAGCCGATGCCGAGCGTACCCTGATTGATGACACTGTCCACGCGGTCGTTCGGGTTGAGCTTGTTGGCGCCCGTCCACAGGCACGACATGAGCAATGGGAACTGCTTGGCCAATGCCGTCTTCTGGAACTCATAACGCTGGTCGAGCTGCTTGGCGACGAGTTCGCACATGTCGTTCAGACGCAGCATGAAGACCTCGATGCGCTTCTCAACGGTCGGTTCGCTCATGCTTTCGATGGCCAATGCCACAATGTTGATGGTCGTGAACGAGAGGTTGCCGCGGCCGATGGATGTCTTGGCACCAAAACGGTTCTCGAACACGCGGGTGCGGCATCCCATCGTAGCCACCTCATAGTTGAAGCGCTCTGGATCGTCGGCACGCCACTCCTCGTGGTAGTTGAATGTCGCGTCGAGGTTCAGGAAGTTCGGGAAGAAACGGCGGGCCGACACCTTGCAGGCCAGCTGGTAGAGGTCG
>DFJU01000058.1:5103-7488 GCA_002373755.1 Bacteroidales bacterium UBA3663
ACGCCGCGCTTCTTCTTCCAGATCTGGATCGGGAAGATGGCTGTTGCCTCGTTGCCCACGCCCTTGTAGGTCGAATGGAGCAGCTCGCGCATCACGCAACGACCCTCGGCCGAGGTGTCTGTGCCATAGTTGACCGACGAGAACACCACCTGGTTGCCGCCACGCGAGTGGATGGTGTTCATGTTGTGGATGAATGCCTCCATTGCCTGATGCACACGTGCCACAGTGCGGTTGATGGCCTGCTGCACGATTCGTTCGTCGCCCTTCAGCTCGCCCAACGGCTTGCTCAGGTAGTCCTTGATTTCGATGTCGAGCAAATGGGTGAAATCCTTGTCCTCATAGTCCTCCAGATTCTTGATTTCCTCCTTGTAGGTCATGCGCACGTATGGCGCGAAGTAGAAGTCGAGCGCCGGAATTGCCTGACCACCGTGCATCTCGTTCTGCGCCGTTTCGAGCGAAATGCAGGCCTGCACCGAAGCTGTCTCGATGCGCTTTGCCGGACGGCTCTCGGCGTGTGCGGCCTTCAGTCCGTGCTGCAGGATGGTGTTGAGCGGATGCTGCACGCAGGTGAGCGACTTGGTCGGATAGTAGTCCTTGTCGTGGATGTGGATGTAGCCGTTGCGGACAGCATCGCGCACCTCGGGGCTCAAAAGGTAATCATCGACGAAAGGCTTAGTCGATTCGCTGGCGAACTTCATCATCATGCCGGCAGGAGTGTCGGCGTTCATGTTGGCATTCTCGCGCGTGATGTCGTTGTTCTTCACACCGATGATGGAGTCGAAAATCTCCTTGGTCTTGGCCTTGCGGGCCACGCTACGTGCATTTCGGTAAGAGATGTACTGGCGGGCGACCTCCTTGCGGTCGGACTCCATCAGGGCAACCTCGACGGCATCCTGGATGTCTTCGACCTTCATGTGCGATTCGCCCTGCTTGGCAATGCGGTCGGCAATGGTGGCAGCCAGAACGGCATCAACGCCCTTTTCGGTGGTGGCCATGGCCTTACGGATAGCGTCCTCGATCTTGCTGAAGTTGAAATCGACGGTGCGGCCATCGCGCTTGATTACTTTTTGAATCATAAAATAAGGATTTTGGTTTTAGTGTTTATTTTTAGTTACGTATATGTCAAATTGAGATTTTCCGACTACTTTTCGGAAGACGGCTGCAAAAATACGAACTTAAACCGAGCCTTACAACTGCATTTTTTCTATCTTTGCATTGATAAAAATCAATAATGCAGCAGCGGCATCGCCCAGACCGATTTAAGCCATCCAAATTTTAACATTTTTCCCTGAATGACGTTCCAGCAGCTCGAATATATCGTCGCCGTTGACAAGTCGCGCCACTTCGTGAACGCGGCCACGGCCTGCGGCGTGACGCAATCGACCCTCAGCTCGACCATCGCCAAGCTGGAGCAGGAGATCGACGTCATCATCTTCGACCGTTCGAAACACCCCATCGAACCCACCCCGATGGGCAAGCGCATCATCCAGCAGGCCGAGGTCATCCTCCACAACTCGTCGGAGCTGCGCGCCATGGTGCAGAGCGAACGCGACGACGTGCAGGGGCAACTGCGGCTGGGCATGGTGCCGAGCGTCGCACCGGTGCTTTTTCCACATTTCGGCCGATGGCTCTCGATGCAGGCCCCCACATTGGCCACCCACATCTACGAACGCGCGCCGCACTACCTGATCGAGGCGCTGCAACGCTCCGAGCTCGACATGATCATCGTCGATACGGCCGACCTGAAGGAGACCAACCTGCTCAGTATCGACCTCTGGACCGAGCGTTTCATGCTCTATGCGGCCAATGGGCATCCGCTGTACAACCGCGAGAACGTGCGCCCCGAAGAGATGATGGACGGCAACATCTGGACGCTGCGCTCGTTCCACGACCACTACACGCAGCTCACCGAAGTCACGCACCAGCCCACGTTGCGGCAGTCGTTCCTCGAGTCGGGCAGCCTGCAGACGCTCATCGCTGCGGTCGATGCCAACGGCGGCTTCACCCTCCTGCCCGAGATTTTCAGCCGATGCCTGTCGGCCGAGCAGTGCAAGGGGATGCACCCCGTCAGCTCGGGCAAGTTCTTCCGCTCGGTTTCATTGGCCTTCCGCCCCGACTACATGCGTGAGCGTATGCTGAACATCGTGATCGACGCCGTCAAACGCATCATTCCACAAGAGCTTCTGTCCAGCCGAATCACGAAGTTCGAGAAAATAAAACTGTAGGGTTCTCTTATGCAGAGGGCACTTCATTTCTTTGTCTTGAAACAAAGAAACGAAGCAAAGAAAATTCAAGCCTTACGTTTCGCGTCCGGCTCCGATGCAGCCTCGCTTGCTTGTCAGCCCAACTCGGACTGCGTCCTCAAACAGGGCTTACCGCTACGCG
>DFJU01000085.1:0-14780 GCA_002373755.1 Bacteroidales bacterium UBA3663
GTCCATTTTTAGTGGACACTAGTGGGTTCTTCCTATTATTTCATCTAAAAAACTATATTTTCCGACTCTTTTCCTTCTGATAATACAAAATACAAGCATACCAAGTTGCAATTGTATTGAATAATTTCTAATCCGAATTCGAGAACTTGGAATGCAGAAATACAAGACACAGACTATTGGAAAGAACAGCAGGAAGGATTTTGAATTAAACAACATATCTACCTTGGTTGATACAGGAGCTTCTAAATTATTGGCATAGAGAGATTACACAAGCTTTCAAGCATCCCGCGAAAGCAATATCCCAAACCGACTATCAAACACAAAAAAAGTGACATTATCTATGCCACCTTTTTTGTACTCCCAATAATCAATACTCTTCCTCGTTGAAATGGCTAAATCAAGTTGCAGTTAAATGATTATCAGTAGAATAGCATTTTTTTAACGTTTTTTAGCCAAATAAACCGCACCATCTGAGACCATCTAAGGCGATTCAGACAAAGAAAAATAGGCAATCATCTTAAGAAAGATATATTATATGGAACCCTCATAAGAATATCTTTCGAATAATTCTTCGCTTTAATCAAATCCCACCAATACTCATACTCCCAAAAGAAATTTTCCATAGTACGAGGATCTTGGGAGAAATTTTCTTGAGAGAAATAGCCTAAACAAAGATTTATGATTGTAGTCAAATAATACCGTAAATTACTTGTCGTATTCTCTATACCTTGTTTAATAGCCGCTTCATGAATTAGCTCATTACGCAATCTGTATAGTCGTTCTATATGCTGCTCTAAATGCTCTTGATGTGCTTTAATATATTTTTCTGTTTTATCAG
The DNA here is from genome assembly GCA_002373755.1 of Bacteroidales bacterium UBA3663. Taxonomy (GTDB): domain Bacteria; phylum Bacteroidota; class Bacteroidia; order Bacteroidales; family UBA3663; genus Liminaster. Next base: position 839 of record DFJU01000085.1, read on the forward strand.
AATGATGGAAATGACGTTTTAATTCCTTTACTCGATACTGCATCAAAAGGTTTGGTATTCTTTCGTACAAGCTATCAATTTCATCTTCTGACAACGTTTCAAAACTAATGGACTCTTTGAGCAAAGTTGAAATACGTTCATTTATATAAATAATATTTCTTCTTGCATAAATACAGCTTAAGATAGTTCTCAAATTTTTAGAAAGTCTCTTAAATGTTGATTCATCTGAAGCAGAAGATGAAAAGATGAATTCGAGACCAATCCAATAATTGATAAACTTCTGTTCCATTTCTGTCTGGCAATCTCCAATTCGCAGATGCCTTAATGCAGAATGAATCCTATCTCGACTTCCTTTATCAATGGAGTCTAGTCTAGATATTGCACTAACCAAATGTTCCGGATAAGCTACATCTTGCGAATAAGAGACATCCAGATTATACGCTGTGGCGTTCCAAAATTGACATGAACCATTCTCGTTTTTACAGAATACAAAAGCATTATACGGAATTTCAACATTATAAATCATCAATTGCCTTGTATCTAAAATACTCGACAGTTTTTCTCTAGTTTTCTTTATGGCCGAAATACGATCTAAAGCGGCTACTTCATTAATGAAATACCGCCTTGTAGAAGGTTGAAGAGATTTAATACGACCTGCTGCATTGAAAAATTCTTCTGGCAATGCATCTTGAAATTCTGGAAATGCTTCAGAGGCTTTAATTTGTTTGTTTTCAGAATGATAGTTCATCCTAAAAACAACATTATAATCATGAAGTCTTTTTTGAGTAAACTTCTCTTTCATTCCGCCGAATACATCATTAAAGTCCAGTCCTTTTTCATTCTTTAATATTTTCATGAAAAACTGGTATAAATAGATTTTCGAATATCCAATACGAATAAGTTCTCCACCAAAAGCTGTCAGCACTTTGTCCAACTTTGACAATTCGGACAAATCTATTTCTTCTTCACCAAAAATATAGCTTTCAATAACAGATATCAGGTTACTGACATATCTCTGTTCATTGAATTCTATATATTTATTGATATAATAAATTAGTCGTAAAGCATCCTGTTCATCCTTCGGTGGATTACCGACAGACTCTCTAGCAACATAAGATTTTGCCATATCTTCAAAGACTGATAAAGGCAAAAAGTCAGTATCTATACAAGTATCATCTTTTAATTCTTGTAGAGTTTCAGTCAGGCAATACTTGACTGTGTCAAATCTTTTAACATTTCCCTTATGCCATTTATCAACAACATTTCTCAGTTCATAGAGTAATGTCATAGCATTATTACTTCGCACTCTATAACTATCAAGAGTCGCTTTATTATATAATTCTGTCATGCGAAGCTTAAAAAAAGACTGTAAATCGACTTTTTTCATAAGTAATGTTAAATATTTTACAGATTATTTTGCAGTTTGAGAAAAACCTATTATCTTTGCACCAACAAAAAAAGATTTTTCGCATAAAGGGAGTGCATCTGCATTGTTTGATGGCTTCCAGGGCTCGACATTCAGTTCAACCTCCCTATTTTTTATAGAGCGACATTCTGTAATAGAGTGTCGCTTTTTTCGCGGGCAAAGGTAATAATTTTTATTGACATGAGCAAATATTATTCTATAAAAATCTGGCTTAGCAAGTTTTTTCTTGACCTATCCCGAAACAAACTGTTTATAATAGTATAAAAATAACCATTGCTGTCCACTAAAAAACGCCAACTGTTCTTTGAAATGATTGAAATATAGTTAGTTACAGGGATTTTCGGGTGCGACGATTTGTTTTTGTATCTTTGCAGTCAAAATGGATGACTGCATATGAACAAACCAAAGTATGTTTTTGCCCAACTGGTTGCATTCTTGGACGATAACAAGTTCCGTCACATTGTTGACAAATACGATGGGAACCGTTATGTGAAACACTTCACATGTTGGAACCAACTCCTTACGCTGATGTTCGGTCAGTTGAGCAATCGCGAGAGTCTGCGTGATCTGATTATCGCCATAGAGGCCACACTATCCTTCAACAAAACTATATTCAAAAATGACAAAGATCGAAGCGGTTCAAGTGAACCTAATTTATTTAATTTTTAACTTGTCCATTTTTAGTGGACACTAGCGATTTCTCAATCTGGAAGTATATGGTAGTAGAAGAGTAGCAGGAAGGATTTGCACCAATGACTCTTTTTCAAATAAACCACATCGGTGTCGCTCTCTTTGGTGATTTTCGACATTGTGAAGTTGACGGGAAAGATACTTTCTTTTCTTACTATTGTATTTGTTTCATTATTCCTTTAATTCCATTAAAATGCTATAGAGTAATACAGAGAGGAGACTCATATTTTTTTATAGAAAGCGATCGGATGAAAAGCGTTGAACTATTCTGTGTTTTGTTAAATGTATTGAAGTGTGTTTCATTGATATTCGTGGTTTTTATGTTGATAGTGCTCCTTTCCTAAATGAAATTAATGATGTGTCGGCTTGTGGATTAATTCGACCGTACCGTCTCTGCTGAAATTCCTCAGAATGGCAATTGAAAGAAGCCTTTAATAACTGATAACTAAATTGAATTGGGTTAGAACGCTCTTTGCGTCTAACCCAATTCAATTTGTTGTCTGATGTCGCTGCGGCGCTTCTTGTTCACGTTGAGGGGAGTACATTCGGGGAAGACAGCGGCGAAGGCGTTGTCCAAAGCTGCTAGATTCACTTGGCGCATTCCGATGCCCAGACGGGCGGAGACAGCAGCACGCAGGAATTCGCGGTAGGAGCGAGGGTCGGACGAAGAATTTCGTTTCTTGCCAATCCGACATGACATTCTCTGGGGGGGGCGATGCAAATCGGGAAAAATCAATAAAATCGCATTGGCCACGACATAATTTCGTGGTAAAATCGTATGTTTGCCGACGGAAAAAACAATAAACAACCAATCCATGAAACAAAAAATACTTTTGGGCATCTTGTCGGCGTGCGCCCTGCTCTGTGCGGGCTGCGACCTGATTGAGGATGAATACCACCATTATTTCATCGGCGTGGAGAACCGGTCCGACTCCACCATCTACGTCACCATGGCCCTTGACTGGTATGACGACGAGTATAGAGTCTATCCGCGTTGGTATGACGACGATAGCGTGAGTGCGGGCGGCTGTGAGCGTTTTATGGCCGATGATGGGCCTGATTGTGGCTTCGGTTCCGATGCCTATATCTGGGAGAAGTGTTTTGAACGGGATGATTCATTGACCGTCACCATCTATGACACGATTCCACCGCGCTGGCGCCATTTCTATTACCATTGCTATTATGAGCATGAGGAGATTCCCTACGTGATGCGCTATCTCCTGACGCGCGACAACCTGCGGGAACTCGGCTGGCGCATTCCTTATCCGCCATCGGCCGAAATGTCGAAAATGACAATCATCAAACCTGAAGAACAATGAAAACATTCCTTCGAAGCCTCTTTTTGACCGCCACGTTGTGGTCTGCCGTGTTTATGGCCGATGCGCAGCGTGCATCGATGCGCGTTGATTTCTCGTTTGCGGCCGATGTAGATTTGCAGAAAAATTGGACCGATGCCTCGCTCACGGCGCACTATGGCGAACGTTGGACGCAGAGAAAGTCCGCTTTCGGCGATGCGTTCGTCGCCCGATTGCAGCAGCTCATGCCCGATTACCAGTTGAGCCGCGGGTCGGCCGATGCGCAATACTTCCTGCGCGTCACCGTCACCGACCTTGACCTCGACGGCGAACTTGATGCCGATGTCGCATTGGCCAACGTCATTGCTCCGGGCGACAGCTTGTGGCTTTTCGACGATGATTTCGACGTGGACGGCGGCCGTGAGGTCGATGAATATGTCCAGATGGGCGATGCGTCGTTTGTGGCATTGGCCGACAAGGTCTTCTACAATCAAATCAACGGCCTTGTGCGTCGCCAGAAGATGCTGTCGGCCGGAAGGTACGATTCGCAGCGCGGTTTTGAGCCGGAAGTCCGTGCCACCCACGAGGTCTATCGCTCTGTATATCTGACCAAGGGCGTCTGCACATCGGTGGTTGTCGGCTACCGTATCAACGACTGGGTTTCGGCCGGCCCGGGCATCGGCCTCTCCCTGCATCGGTTCGACCACGACGATTTTGAGTCGAATTGGGAGGTGCCGCTCTTCGTGCAGGGGCGTTGCAGTGTGCCGTTCTGGCGCGTCAGCCCCTATGCCATCGCGCAGGTGGGCTACACCTTCGGCCGCGTGAAGTACGACGGCTGGTATGAGCCTTGGTTCAAGACGCGGTTTTCGCCCGGAATGTTCTGGATGGCCGGCGCTGGTCTCTCCATCAAACTGCATCGGGGCATGATTTTCGCCGATGTGAGCTATCGTCGCCAGTTGTGGGACTGCCAGTTGGCCAACCCGAAACTGATCAGCTCTTCGGTCGGTTACCGCATTTTCCTGCCGAGGTAATCTGGCGGCGAGATGGACGTAATCTGGCTGTCGTAGTGTAAGAAAAAGGCATTGGCCTTAATGTCCAATGCCGAAATTTGGCAAAAAAAGAATCGGCTCAAAATTCGTTGGGATTGTGCATTTTAAGCTCGTCGTGAGCCGATAATCGGAACCCTTCAATCGCAAATGGACGAGCAATCGTGACAAAGTTCTTCGTCTTCAATCCATCCGATTTTGCCATTCTTCAGTTGGACTTTTACCCATTCGTCTTTCAAATCAAGAATCTTGTCAATAATTACATCGTTTCCAATCTTGATGATTGTCTCAGTTGATTTATCATCATAATTTGTGTAAAAGAAGATGTTACGACCAGCATTCTTAGTAAATTTACAGCCAATGCAGGAAGAATGCACCCAAAGCTCACTTTCGTCGGTTGGGGCGATTGGATTAAAGTCTCGTTTGTTGAGGATTCGATTTTTGCTTATCCTGCACCAATTCCCGTGAATTGAATCAATTTGAATGACTGATTTGTTTCCAAGTCGACATACTATTTCACCATTTGGAGCATTTCGTATGTTGGCAGTCTCGTCTTTGCGGTCATGAATGTAAACGAGGATTCCCGAACTGTAGTGCATGGCTTGGGGAAACAGATTGATGCTTTGTGGAAATTCTTTGCGATAGTTCATTTCCAGTTGGCGAAGTCCTGCTTTTGTGTAGTAGTCGCCATCGCCAGAGGTCGTTTGATCGTGGTTGTATATCATCGCTTCAAACAATTCTCGTTTGATGTGCAACTGTGTGTTAGTCGGAAGGTATTTGATTCTTGTGTTAAAGATGCTGAACTCTTCGGGATTTTCTTTGAATAAAGAATAGACATAATTAAATAGACTTGTCGCAAATTCTCCGTCAGTTCCCTTGTCGAAGCAGGCTAACAATATCGCATACGCAGAATCATTTCGGATTTTGTTAAAATCTAAGGAAAGGAATCTTTCGAACAACGTACTGTCGGAAACTTCATATCGGTGTCGGTTGAAGCTTTTGAGAAATTGTTCTTTCCTCTGGTCTTTTTGTGCTGATAGTGTCATAACTTGAATACCGACAGCCAGCAATATAATCAATTTTTTCATGGGAATGACTTTATTGAAACATTTTTTTACATTGTTCCTTGAAAACCAGTTTTTTATCCAAAGCTTCAAACCACTCCCTTCCCCTACATAACGGGGAAGGGTTGGGGTTAGGGTCTTTCTCAGTGCCAGTCCTTGATGCGCTGTTCGTCGCTCAGCTTGCAGATGAGGAGCGTGCCGTTGTGTTCGGCCACAATGACGTCCTTCAGGCCCTGGATGACGACCTGCTTGCCCTGCGGCATACGCACCATGCAGCCCTCGCTCTCAATCATCTTCACGCCGTCGCCCACCACGGCATTGCCGTCGCCGTCCTGAGGCAGCAGGGTGTGCATCGATCCCCACGTGCCGAGGTCGCTCCAGCCAAATTCTGCCGGCATGACATAGGCCAGCTGCGTCTTCTCCATTACAGCATAGTCGATGGAAATCTTCGGGCAGGTCGCGTAGAGCTCGTCCACCTTGGCCTGCTCATCGGCCGTAAAGAAAGTCGGTGCAATCTGATCCATGATGGCGGCGATTTCGGGCGCGTGGCGGCGCAGTTCGCCGACGATGGTCTTGACCGACCAGAGGAACATGCCGCTGTTCCAGGTGTAGCGGCCGGTGGCGAGATATTGCTTGGCGACATCCAGACAGGGTTTTTCGCGGAATGCGGCCAGTTTGAAGATGTCGTGAGAACCGTTTGTGGCATCGCACTTGTCGCCCTGTTCGATGTAGCCGTAGCCCGTCTCGGGTCGCGTCGGCTGCATTCCGAGGGTGAGGATGCGGTCGCCATCGGCAATGAAGTCCAGACCTTGGGCCACGTAGCTGCGGAAGGCTGCGGTGTCGGTCACAAGGTGGTCGCTGGCGGCTACGAAGATGTTGGCCGATGGGTCTTCAGCCATGATTTTCCAGCTCACGTAGGCGACGCACGGAGCGGTGTTGCGCATACAGGGTTCGAGCAGAATGTGCTGAGGGTCGATGCCCTTCAGCTGTTCGGCCACGAGGCTCTGGAAGTTCTTCGATGTGACGACCCAGACGTGGCTGATGTCGATGAGGTCGCCGAAGCGGTCGAACGTCTGCTGGATCATGGTGCGTCCGGTGCCCATGATGTCGAGGAACTGTTTCGGACATTCGGGCGTGGACATCGGCCAGAAACGGCTTCCGATGCCGCCGGCCATGATGACGAGGTGATTTGCCATATTTTTTCTTGTGTTTTATGAATTTTCGGCCGCAAAGATAGCCAATTTCGAGGGAATAGCCGATGTGACAAGGTGAAAAAATCCTCGTCCAGCCGTGCTACGCGATTTCCTGTCGTGACGGCGGCTTCCATCGGCCAAAAAGGGCGAAAAATCCGCATAGCATAAAAAAATATGGCGAAAATATTGCACAAACGGCTGAAAATAATTACCTTTGCGGCGGAAATGAGTGAAGAGAGATGCTTTCAAGCGTTTCTCTTCCGTTTTTTCACAGGCTTTCATTGCTTTTTCGCAAGCAAACTTTCAACGATTATGTTTAGGAATATAGAAATAGAAAGATTCCGAGGAATAGACCACTCTCGCATTGATGGGCTGAAATTGGTTAATCTCTTTTTCGGCAAGAACAATTGTGGAAAGTCGTCGTTGCTTGATTCTATTTTCCTCATTTCGGGACTGTCAAATCCGAAATTGCCGTTGAATGTGAATATCCTCCGAAATTACCGACGGTTGGACAAATCGGATTTGTTGCTGGATTTTTATGCCTTGGACACAAGTCGTCCCATATTAATAAAGGCACAGAATGAAGAAATGCGGGAGTTGAGCATTTCCCTGCTTGAAACTTCAAACTCAAAGATAAATCTTTTGAGCGAGGAGAACAATGTCGCTACAACGGATGCAGAGAGTGATTACGGATTGTCCATGCAATGGAAAATCAATGGAACTTCGTATGCATCGGACATTATCCTTTCAAGAAAAAGCGAAACAGAACTGGAGCAAAAGGTGCGGCTTGATGCCCGATACAATGAGCGGTTGAGTTGCAGGTATCTTACTTCCAAATTCGATTTCTACACATCGATAGAGGGTCTTGTCAATGTTATGCAGAATAAGGACGAGAAGTTTATCGTCGATGCCCTTAAAGTCATTGAGCCGAATCTGAATGATTTCGTCCTTTGGCAAAATGAGGTGCTGGTCGATGTCGGCTATGAGAAGCGCATCCCGATTAATATGATGGGTGATGGCGCACGCAAAATCCTGTCGATATTGACAACCATTTACGAGTGTAAACAAGGTGTCGTTCTTATTGACGAGATAAGCAATGGATTCCATCATTCCGTAATGAAAGACTTATGGAAATGTATCGTCTCGGCAGCTGAAAAGAATCAAGTTCAGATTTATGCGACCACCCACGACATTGACTCGATAAGGGGCTTGCGTGATGCCATGCTGGAATTCGAGGGACCGAAAGATGCTGTGGCATTCTTCAAGTTGCAGAAAACTAAGGCCTGCGAATTGAAATCTTATCATTACTCTCTTGGTAGCGTCGATTATTCTTTGAATCAGGAAATAGAGCTCAGATGATGAATAAGATATTTATTGAGGCCAAAAAGGAGGCTACTGCTGAATGTCAGTTCTTGAAAACCATTTTGTCGCTTTATTTTCCAGACAAGGAGGTCAAATTCGTTTGTATGGATGGCGTGGGAAATCTGTTCACGGAAAGCATCATGAATCAGATTGAGCAGGCCGCAGAAGATGGAGAACAGGTGATTGTGCTGCTGGATGCCGATACTGTTGAAAAGCGAGTCGGTTTTGTCGCACGATGTGAGGATATCATCGAAAAGCAACGGCGATATGGCATGAATTTTCCGTTTTTTCTGTATCCCAATCATGCAGACGATGGCGATGTCGAAACGCTCATGGAGAGCCTTGCAAGAAAAGACCTGCACCCTGTCTGGTGGGATTGTTTCGAGGATTATGAAAGATGTGTTGGCGGCGTGAGCGATGAGACCGGATTGCAGCGGTATGTCCTCCCGAATCGGAAAGCCAAACTCCATACATTCATCAGTTCGCAACGCTTGAAAAAGCCGCAAAGAGATAAGTTGGGCGGTGGCAATTGGTTGTTCGACGATGCAGATTACTGGGATTTGTCGAGACAGGAATTGCATCCCTTAGTAGAATTCTTTAGAAACAATTTACAATGATCAGCAAACAGGAAATTATCGACTTGGCAGACCAGTATCTGCTTGAATCAGACAGCGAAAGCTTCCTCGTGGACGTCACAGTGAGCCGCGACAACCAGATTGTGGTCGAAATTGACAACGACGAGGCGGTTGACATCGACGAATGTGTGCAGTTGAGCCAGTACATCGAACAGCACCTCGACCGCAACAAGGAGGATTTCGAGCTCGAAGTGGGCAGCGCAGGACTGACCTCGCCGCTCAAGGTGCTGCGCCAATATGCCAAGTTCGAGGGCGAGGAGGTTGAAGTGCTGATGCGCGACGGCCGTAAGCTGACAGGCATTTTGGGCGCTGCCGACGACGAAGGCTTCGACCTCACGTGGACAACGATGGAGAAAGTCTCCGATCCGGCCACAGGCAAGCCCGGCAAGAAGAAACAGGCCGTCGAACACGCCGAAAAACTGCGTCACGCCGACGTCAACCAAGTCAAATACGTAATCAATTTTTAATTAAACATATACAAAAAAATGGCACCACGACAGAAAGAGGAGGTAATCTCAATGATCGATACCTTCCAGGAATTTAAGGAGTTGAAGAACATTGACCGCTCCACAATGATTAGCGTACTCGAAGACACCTTCCGCTCAGTGTTGGCGAAGATGTTCGAGACCGACGAGAATTTCGACATCATCATCAACCCCGACAAGGGCGACTTCGAAATCTGGAAGAACCGCACCGTTGTGGCCGATGACGCATTGGAGAACGAGAACCTTCAGGTCACCCTCACCGAGGCACGCAAGACCGTCGATGACATCGAGGTGGGCGAGGACTTCACCGAGCAGGTACACTTCGAGAACTTCGGCCGCCGCGCCATCCTGAACCTGCGTCAGACATTGGCCGCCAAGATTCTGGAGTTGCAGAAGGACGTGCTCTACAACAAGTACAAGGACCTCATCGGTCGCATCACGACTGCCGAGGTCTATCAGATCTGGAAGAAGGAGATGCTCATGGTCGATGAGGACGGCAACGAACTCTCGCTGCCACGTTCGGAGCAGATTCCGTCGGACAACTTCCGCAAGAACGATCAGGTACGCGCCGTCGTGCTCCGCGTTGACAACACCAACAACAATCCGAAGATTATCCTGAGCCGTACGGCCCCAATCTTCCTGCAGCGACTCATGGAACGCGAGATTCCTGAGGTGATGGAGGGCATCGTCAAGATTGTCAAGATTGTGCGCATCCCGGGCGAGCGTGCCAAGATCGCCGTCGAGACTACCGACGACCACATCGATCCAGTAGGCGCATGCGTAGGTGCCAAGGGCGGACGTATCCACAGCATCGTGCGTGAACTGCGCGGCGAGAACCTCGACATCATCCCTTACACCACCAACGCGGCACTCTTCATCCAGCGCGCCCTCTCGCCGGCCTCGATTTCGCAGATCAACGTGCACGAGGAGACAAAGACGGCTGAAGTCTTCATGCACAGCGAGGAGGTCAGCATGGCCATCGGCAAGAACGGCGCCAACATCAAGCTCGCATCGCTGCTCACAGGCTATCAGATTGACGTCTATCGTGAGGGCGGCGGCGACGACATCTTCCTCGACGACTTCGCCGATGCCATCGAGCCATGGATCATCCAGTCGCTCAAGGGCATCGGATTGGCAACGGCCAAGGCTGTGCTCGACGCCGACCCGAAGATGGTTGCCGAACAGGCCGACCTTGAGGATGAGACCGTCGAAGAGGTCCGCAGCATCCTCGCCAAGGAATTCGAGGAATGAAAAGCGCCGGTTCCGTCCGGCTCCACAATTCATCGGGGTTATGAGGTGAGAGGTCGCCTCAAAACCTTATAACCAACGTAATTAAAACCAGAAGAGAATGAGATTAAATAGGATAGCAAAAGAATTTAATGTCGGTGTGCAGACGCTTGTCGAATTCCTCGAGAAGAAGGCTGGCGTGACTGTGGAGGGCCCGATGGCCAACGTCACCGACGAGCAATACGAGATGCTGCGGAAGGAGTTCAACAAAGACAAATCGGTGAAGGAGGAGTCGGAACGTGAACGTCAGGAACGCCAGCATACCCGCGAGAAAATCAAGGAGGAGACGAAGGCCGCGCCCGAAAAGGCTCAGACTCCAAGTGAAAAGTCGATGTCGAACGTCGGCCTGAAGGTCGTCGGCCAAATCGACCTCAACCCGAAGAAGGAGGAGGCTCCAAAGCCGAAGCCGGCCGAGAAACCAGCTCCCGCCGCGCAGCCTGCTCCAGTTGAGAAGAAGGTTGAGAAGAAAGCTGAAAAACCTGCCGAATCTGCTCCTGCCAATCAGCCGGAAGCCAAGGCCGAGGCACCAAAGCCGAAGCCGGTCGAGAAGCCGGCTCCGGCAGCACCTGCCGCCGCTCCCAAGAAGCCGAACCAGACAGCGATGGGCGAGCGCAGCCGCGACCGCATCAACGACGATCCGCTGCCAAAGGAGGCCCGCAACGGCGAAGTTTTCCGCGTAGAGGTGGCCGATGTGCCGCAGGTCAACGTAGTGGGTCACATCGACCTCAACTCCATCAACCAATCGACCCGCCCGAAGAAGAAGTCGAAGGAGGAGCGCAAGAAGGAGCGTGAGCAGAAGAATGCCGCCCAGCAGGCTCAGCGCGAGGAGTCGCGCAGCCGTCATCATGGTGCCCAGAAGGTTGACATCAACGAGGAAATCAAGAAGGGCAACAGCGGCGGCGGTCGCGACAAAAAGAGCCACGGCGATGCCCGTCGTCAGGATCGCGACGAACTGCGTCAGCGCGGCGGCAAGAAGAGCGGCAAGAACCAGAAGATTGAAATCACCGACGAGGATATCCAGCGCAGCGTGCGCGAGACGTTGGAGCGTCAGAACCACAAGCTCGACAAGAAAGGCGTCAAGTACCGCAAGGACAAGCGCAACGCCGCAGCCGAGCGTGCCGCCGAGGCCGAAGAGCAGGAGGCTGCACAGAGCAAGATTCTGAAACTCACCGAGTTCGTTACGGCCAACGACCTCGCCACAATGATGAACGTGCCTGTCGTGAAGGTCATCTCGACCTGCATGACGTTGGGTCTGATGGTATCCATCAACCAGCGACTCGATGCCGACACCATCAACCTCGTTGCCGAGGAGTTCGGCTTCCAGACCGAATACGTCAGCGAGGAGGTTGAAGAGGAACTGGCACAGGAGGCCGATGCCGAAGACCAGCTCGTGACCCGTCCGCCGGTCATCACCGTCATGGGTCACGTCGATCACGGCAAGACCAAGCTGCTCGACTACATCCGCAACACCAACGTCATCGCTGGCGAGGCAGGCGGCATCACACAGCACATCGGTGCCTATTCGGTGAAGATGGCCGATGGTCGTCGCGTCACCTTCCTCGATACGCCAGGCCACGAGGCATTCACCGCCATGCGTGCCCGTGGTGCCAAGATGACCGACATCGCAATCATCATCGTTGCGGCCGACGACGGCGTCATGCCTCAGACCAAGGAGGCCATCAACCACGCAGCTGCAGCAGGCGTGCCTATCGTCTTCGCGATCAACAAGATAGACAAGCCTACCGCCAACCCGATGAAGGTGCGCGAACAGTTGTCGGCCATGAACTATCTGGTCGAGAGCTGGGGCGGCAAATATCAGGATCAGGACATCTCGGCCCGCGAAGGTCTGAACGTCGATTTGCTGCTCGAAAAGGTGTTGCTCGAGGCCGATTTGCTCGACTTGAAGGCCAATCCGAACCGCGAGGCAAGCGGCTCGGTCATCGAATCGACGCTCGACAAGGGACGCGGCTACACGGCCACCGTGCTCGTGCAGAACGGTACGCTCCACGTGGGCGACGTGCTCTTGTGCGGCAAGTATTATGGCCGATGCAAGGCGCTCTTCAACGAACGCGGCCAAAAGGTCGAAGAGGCAGGTCCAGCCACGCCTGTTCAGGTGTTGGGCTTGAACGGATCGCCATCGGCCGGCGACCAGCTGCGCGTGTTGCCAAGCGAACAGGAGGCCCGCGAAATCGCACAGAAGCGCGACCGCTTGCAGCGTGAACAGGCTCTGCGTACGCAGAAGACCCTTACGCTCGACGAAATCGGCCGCCGCCTGAAGTTGGGCGACTTCCAGGAGCTGAACCTCATCGTCAAGGGCGACGTGGATGGTTCGGTCGAGGCATTGACCGACTCGCTCATCAAGCTCAGCACCGAGAATATCCAGATCAACGTCATCCACAAGGCCGTCGGCCAGATTTCGGAGAGCGATGTCGTATTGGCCGCAGCCTCAAAAGCCATCATCATCGGCTTCAACGTGCGTCCGTCGTCGGGTGCACGCAAGGTGGCCGATCAGGACGGCGTCGATATCCGCACCTACTCAATCATCTACGATGCCATCGAGGAGGTCAAGGAGGCTATGGAGGGTATGCTCAAGCCTGTCGTCAAGGAGGAAATCTCCGGTACGGCCGAGGTACGTTCCGTCTTCAAGATTTCGAAGGTCGGCGCTGTGGCCGGATGCTTGGTCAAGGAGGGCAAGATTCACCGCACGGACAAGGCTCGTGTCATCCGCGACGGCATTGTCATCTTCACCGGCGAGCTGGCTGGCCTGAAGCGTTTCAAGGACGATGTGAAGGAGGTCGGCACCAACTTCGAGTGCGGTCTGTCGCTTGTCAACTACGACAATATTCAGGAGGGCGACCTCATCGAGGCGTTCACCGAGGTTGAAGTCAAGGCTAAACTGTGAACATCTTCGACCTGTTGATTCTCGGCTTTATGGCCATCGGCATTTCAGTCGGACTGTACCGCGGCTTCTTCAAGGAGTTTGTCGGTACAGTCGGCTTGCTTGTAGCCGCCATTGTTGCCAATCTGGTTTCGCCCTATGCGAGGCCGTGGTTGGGCGATGTGATTACCGACGAACTTGTGGCATCGGTCGTGCTTTGGGTTGCGACCTTCCTGCTCATGATGTTCGTCATGAATCGCGTAGCGTGGCTGTTGGGCAAGGTCTTCTCGTCGCTCAGCATGGGATGGGTCAACCGCTTGGCCGGTGGCCTGTTCGGTATGTTGAAGTATGCGCTCATCGCGGCATTGGTCATCTCGGCACTTGAATTTGCCGCCGCGCACGTCGAGGGCTTGAAGTTCGCCGAGCCGATGAAGCAGAGCCACATCATTCCGGTGCTGCATCATGTGGTCGAGGTGATTATGCCTTGGGTGTCGGAACATATCCTGAATCCGGCATTGGAGGTATTCAAGAAATAGCAGACCCTCTCCCCGGCCCAAACGACCCCTCCCCAGCCCTCCCGA
>DFJU01000085.1:14843-16324 GCA_002373755.1 Bacteroidales bacterium UBA3663
GGGAGGGAGTTGGAAAGTTGCGTGCTGCATCTGCTCCAAAATCCGCGTAGTTGTTATATCAACTTTTATTTTTTAGTTTTTAATTTAATGTTGTTGCCCTATCTGAACGAAGGTGTCATCGAGGCCGGATGCGATGAGGCCGGTCGAGGTTGTCTGGCGGGTCCGGTCTATGCCGCAGCGGTGATTCTGCCGCCCGACTTCAAGAATGACCTCCTGAACGACTCGAAGCAGCTGACCGAGCGGCAACGCTACGAACTGCGCCCCATCATCGAGCGCGAGGCCGTGGCTTGGGCTGTCGGTGTGTGCGACAACAGGGAGATTGACCAGGCCAACATCCTGCGATGCAGCATCGAGGCCATGCACCGCGCCATCCGCGCCCTGAAGGTGCGTCCCGAGGCACTGCTCATTGACGGCAACCGGTTCTACAAGTTCGAGAACCTGCCGCACACGACCATCGTCAAGGGCGACGGCAAGATGATGTCCATCGCAGCGGCATCGGTATTGGCCAAGACCTACAGGGATGACTACATGATGCAGATTGACGGTGAGTTTCCGGCCTACAACTGGAGGGTCAACAAGGGCTATCCGACCAAAGACCACCGCGCCGCCATCGCTCAATACGGGCCGTCGAAATATCATCGGATGTCGTTCCGCCTGCTGCCGGAAAGTGACCCGCAGCTGACGCTGGAATTCAATTGAAAAAAGCTGCGAAGGGGAGTGAAAGGGAATGTAGAGACGTGCCGTGGCGCGTCTCAGGGTGTGAAAGGGACGTTTGCTGCATTGGCAAAAATGGATTTCGTGTTCTTTCGTGTCTTTCGTGGTTAGAATAAAAAAGAAATTGTCCGACAGGTAATTATCAATTAGATTTATGGCTGAACTGAATAACTCCGAGGAGGTGCTCAAAGACCTCACTTCGGGTGACTACAAATATGGTTTTACGACCGATGTCGAGACGGAGGTCATCCCGACCGGCCTGAACGAGGAGGTCGTGCGGCTCATCTCGGCCAAGAAGGGCGAACCCGACTGGATGCTGCAATTCCGGCTGGATGCCTATCGCTGGTGGAAGGAGCAGCCACGGCCCACGTGGGGCCACGTCAAGGTCGAGGAGGTCGATTACGACAAGATTTCGTTCTACGCGGCTCCGAAGAAGAAGGCGGAGAACAAGGAGGTCGATCCCGAAATCCTGAAGACGTTCGACAAGCTGGGCATTCCGTTGCACGAGCGCGACATGCTGCTGGGCAACGGAGCATCGGCCGAAGCCACATCGGGCATGGCGGTCGATGCCATCGTCGATTCCGAGTCGCAGACCACGACCTACCGCGACAAGTTGGCCGAGCTGGGCATCATCTTCTGCTCGTTCGGCGAGGCTGTGCGCGAATATCCCGACCTCGTGCGCAAGTATCTGGGCAAGGTCGTCCCCGTGCGCGACAACTACTATTCGGCACTCAATTCGGCCGTGTTCAGCGACGGCTCGTTCGTCT
>DFJU01000085.1:16525-19706 GCA_002373755.1 Bacteroidales bacterium UBA3663
GACGAGAACCAGCTGCACGCCGCTGTGGTGGAAATCTACGTGCACGACCGCGCCGAGGTGAAATATTCGACGGTGCAGAACTGGTATCCGGGCGACAAGAACGGCAAGGGCGGCGTCTATAACCTCGTGACGAAGCGCGCCCTCTGTGCAGGCGACTTCTCCAAGATTTCGTGGACGCAGGTCGAGACCGGCTCAGCCATCACGTGGAAATATCCGTCGTGCGTCTTGAAGGGCGACAATTCGTCGGGCGAATTCTATTCGGTGGCCGTGACCAACAACCATCAGGAGGCCGACACCGGCACCAAGATGATTCACATCGGCAAAAACAGCCGTTCACGCATCATCTCGAAGGGCATTTCGGCCGGATTCAGCCAAAACAGCTATCGCGGTCTGGTCAAGGTGCTTCCGTCGGCCGATGGCGTTCGCAACTTCACGCAGTGCGACTCGCTGCTGCTCAGCAACACGTGCGGCGCGCACACGTTCCCGATCATGGACATCCAGAACCCGTCGGCCATCGTCGAACACGAGGCCACTACGTCGAAAATCAACGAGGAACAGCTCTTCTACTGCCAGCAGCGTGGCATCAAGGAGGAGGATGCCGTCGGCCTCATCGTGGGCGGCTATGCCAAGGAGGTCGTCTCGAAGCTGCCGATGGAATTTGCGGTCGAGGCGCAGAAACTGCTCAGCCTCAGCATCGAGAATTCGGTGGGATAGACCCTCTCCCCAGCCCTCCCCCTTAATGGGGAGGGAGAAAAGGTTTCGTGATGTGCTGCATCCGCTGGAAAATTCGCGTAGTGAGGCGCATTGGCCATAAAAAAGAATAATCTGAGAGAAATAAATCAATAAAAATCATAAACTTATGAGTATCGGAATCATTACAATCGGAATAGTCGTTGTGTGCGTGTTTTTCGTCATCGGCATTTACAACAATCTGGTGAAGTTGCGCAACAACCGCGAGAATGCGTTTTCGAACATCGACGTGCAGCTCAAGCAGCGCTACGACCTCGTGCCAAACCTGGTCAGTTCGGTGAAGGGCTATGCTGCCCACGAAAAGGAGCTGCTGGAGAACATCACGCAGGCGCGTTCGGCTGCCGTATCGGCCACCGACATCAACCAGAAGATTGCGGCCGACAACCAACTCTCGGCTGCATTGTCGGGTCTGCGCGTCTCGGTCGAGGCTTATCCTGACTTGAAGGCCAACCAGAACTTCCAGCATTTGATGACCGAATTGGCCGACATCGAAAACAAGTTGGCCGCAAGCCGCCGCTTCTTCAATTCGACGACCAAGGAGTTGAACAATGCCGTCCAGACCTTCCCGAGCAACATCCTGGCCGGAATGTTCGGTTTCCAGAAGGAGCCGATGTTTGAGGTATCGGCCGCAGAGCGTGCCAATGTGGAGCGCGCTCCCGAGGTGAAATTCTGATTTCTGAGGTTATAAGGTTGTAAGGTTTTGAGGTTATAAGGTACATTACGAAATGTAATATTTGTGGCCTCAAGTTGTATATTCACCTTAAAACCTTACGACCTCATAACCTCACAACCTAAATAAACAATGCAATACGTCGGCATACATACCCAGCAGGTGCGCAACAACATCCGTTCGATGTTGCTTCTGTGCTGTTTTCCGCTGCTTGTGGTGGCTATGGTATGGCTGTTCTGGGTCATCCTTTCGCACGACCCGAACACGGACACTTTCGATTTGGTTGCGGCCAATGCGTTGACGCTGGACTGTCTGCCGATGGTGCTCGGCATCGTGGCCGTGTGGTTCCTGATCGCCTATTTCATCAACGATTCGGTCATCCGCAATGCCACACAGTCGCGTCCGCTGGAACGCCGCGAGAATATGCGCGTCTATAACATCGTCGAAAACCTCTGCATCGCGGGCGGAATGCCGATGCCGAAGGTCTATATCGTCGATGACGACCAGTTGAACGCCTACGCATCGGGCATCAGCGAATCGACCTATGCCGTGACGGTGACGCGCGGCCTGCTCAACACGCTCAACGACAGGGAGTTGGCGGGAGTCATCGGCCATGAACTGACTCACATCCGCAACCGCGACACCCGTCTGCTGATTGTGAGCATCGTCTTTGTCGGCATCTTCTCGATGATTGCGCAGATTGCTTTCCGCTCGTTCCTCTACGCGCCGCGTTCGTCGCGTCGCAATGACAAGAACGGCGGTGGTGCGGTTGTCGTCATGCTGCTTGTGATGGTGTTGGCCGCCATCGCCTATTTCTTCGCCATGCTCACCCGCTTTGCCATCAGCCGCAAGCGTGAGTATATGGCCGATGCCGGTGGCGCGGAACTGTGCGGCGACCCGTTGGCGTTGGCCTCGGCACTGCGGAAGATTTCGCGTAATCCGGGTCTGGACGATGTGGGCCGCTCGGACGTGGCGCAGCTTTTCATCTGCCGTCCCGACGAGTTGAAGGAGAATCTGTTTGAGTCGGCCTTCAGCAGTCTGTTCAGCACGCATCCCGATGTGAAGAAACGCATCGCATATCTGGAGCAGTTCTGACAGACCCTCTCCCCAGCCATTGCCCCTCGCTAAAGCTCGTCTTCTCGCTGAACGATTATCAATCGTTCTGACCGCTGCGAGGACCCCCGTAATGGGGAGGGAGTGAGGTTAGAAACATTGGCCAATGTTTTTCAACATTTTGTCGGCCAATGCTGTAATTTGTAATTCGTAATTTTGTAATTTTTTATAAAGATATGAGTTTACTTGAAATTCGCAACCTGCACGCATCGGTAGCGGGCAAAGAGATATTGCGCGGCATCAACCTGACCATCAACCCCGGTGAGGTCCACGCTGTGATGGGACCCAACGGCGCGGGCAAATCGACCCTGTCGGCCATTCTGACGGGCAATCCTCAGTATGAGGTGACCGAAGGCGAAATCATCTACAAGGGCAAGGACCTTCTGGCCATGAAGCCCGAACAGCGCGCGTGGGAGGGCATCTTCCTCTCGTTCCAGTATCCCGTCGAGATTCCGGGCGTGTCGATGGTCAACTTCATGCGTTCGGCGGTCAATGCGCAGCGCGAATATCGCGGCGAGGCAGCGCTGTCGGCCACAGAATTCCTCAAACTGATGCGCGAGAAGCGTGCCGTCGTCCAGCTCGACAACAAGTTGGCCAACCGCTCGGTGAACGAAGGCTTTTCGGGCGGCGAGAAGAAGCGCAACGAGA
>DFJU01000097.1:0-314 GCA_002373755.1 Bacteroidales bacterium UBA3663
AGTGATGCTGTGTGGCGAACTTGCCGTTGTACTTGCCCTCCTTCTTCCACTGGGCGAGCTTCTTGCCGACCATTTCGGCGAGCAGCTGTTCGGTCTCGATGAGCGAAACCTGTACGTTGCCGTGTGGGTCGCGCTCCAGAGCCAGCTGGCGTGAAACGGCGATTGGCAGCGACTTGAAGATGGCGGCATTCTCGGCCGAGAGCTTTGAAAGCACGTAGTCGATCTTCTTGTCATCGGCCACAGTGTCGAACTCTGCCTGATTGGCGGCGAGCATGTCGTTCAGCTCGGAGATGAGCTTCTTGATGGCTGGGATG
>DFJU01000097.1:360-588 GCA_002373755.1 Bacteroidales bacterium UBA3663
TCTTGATGGCTGGGATGAACTCGATAAGACCCTCTGGAACCAAGACCACGCCGTAGTTCATGCCCTGGTTGGCGCGCTCGGCAACGACCTGTGCGATGTAGGTCACGATGTCGTCCAATGTCTGGTTCTTGGCCTCAACCTCCTCACCGATGAGGGTGACGTTAGGATGGGTCTGCAATGCGCATTCGAGGGTGACGTGCGATGCCGAACGGCCCATCAGCTTGATGA
>DFJU01000097.1:626-763 GCA_002373755.1 Bacteroidales bacterium UBA3663
TGATGAAGTGCCAGTATTTCTTGGCCGAGTTGCAGTCGCGCATGATGTTGCCGATGACCTCCGAATATACCTTCGTAGCGGTGTCGAAGCCGAAAGAAGCCTCGATTTCGCTGTTCTTCAGGTCGCCGTCGATGGTC
>DFJU01000097.1:808-15188 GCA_002373755.1 Bacteroidales bacterium UBA3663
CGTCGATGGTCTTTGGACAGCCGATGACCTGAACGCCGGCATTGATAGCCTTGTAGTATTCGGCCAATACGCATGCGTTGGTGTTCGAGTCGTCACCGCCGATGATGACCAAAGCCTTGATGTCCAGCTGCTTGAGGATCTCCAAGCCCTTGTCGAACTGCTCCTTCTTCTCCAGTTTCGTACGACCAGAGCCGATGATGTCGAAGCCGCCGGTGTTGCGGTATTCGTCGATGATGTCGGCCGTCAATTCCATATATTTGTGGTCAACCAGACCGCCAGGACCGAGCAGGAAACCATACAGTTTGTTGTTCGGATTCAGCTTCTTGATGCCGTCGAAGAGGCCCGAGATGACGTTATGACCGCCAGGAGCCTGTCCGCCGGAGAGGATGACGCCCACGTTCATCTGTGCAGTCTGCATCTTGCCTTCAATTGGCTCAAATTTCAAATAAGGCATACCATAGGTATTAGGGAAGAGCTTCTTGACCTCTTCCTGATCAGCAACCGACTGTGTGGGAGCTCCCTCAACAGCCTTCAGTGCGCCGCGCAGAGCCTTCGGTAACTTAGGCTGATAGGCGGCACGTGCGATTTGAAGTGCACTTTTTTCCATGTTATTATGCTATTAAAATGTGTGTATATGTCCAATGTTTCTCTGTGTCGTGACAATCGCCGTCGGCCAATGCGCTACGCGATTTTTTCGTTTCGTTGTGGCCGATGGAAACCGCTTTGTCAGAACTTGCCGACGTGAACCTTCTCCCACTGCAGCTTCTCCGTGTCGTAAGGCTTGCGCTCCTCGTCGGGATGGCCGATGCTGATTACGCTCAACACCTCATAGTTGGCCGGAATCTGCAACAGCTGCTGGATGTTGTAGGTGGCCGTGTTGCCGTTCTCGTCGCCGCGGTTGCGCATCTGGATCCACACCGAACCGAGACCGAGGTCGGCGCATTGCAGCATCATCTGGAGCGACGCGATGGAGCAGTCCTCGACCCACGTGTCGCTTTCGTTCGGATCGGCGCACACCACAATGGCCAATGCAGCCTGTGCGATAGGGGCAGCACCCGAATCCTTTACCTTCGAGAGTGCCTCCAGCGTCTCTTTTTCCTCGACTACGACGAAGTGCCACGGGTTGCGGCGCTTGCCTGCGGGCGACATCAAGGCAGCCTCCAGGATGAGGCGGACCTGTTCGGGTGAGAGCAGCTCGCTGGTGTACTTGCGATAACTGCGACGATGGATTACAAGGTCGTGAAAACTGTTCATAATGTAAATGATGGTTATTTAAGCGGCCGCAAATGTAGATAATTCCCCCCGCAAAAGCAAGCAAAAAGCCAAAAAATGCTAATAAATTTGCCGTGTCACATAATATTAAGTATCTTTGCGCGCTTTTCTAAAAAGATGAATCTACCTTCCTATTATGAAAAAGAATCTTATCCCCATTTCTGTGTTGGCCCTGGCTATGTTCGCATCGGCCAATGCAAAAGAGAAAAACCCGGTCGTAATGACCATCAACGGGCAGGATGTGACCCGTGCTGAATTTGAGTATTTCTACAATAAAAACAACGAGCAGGACGTAGCCGAGGAGAAGACTTTTGACGAATATGTCGAGCTGTTCGTTAACTACAAACTGAAGGTGCAGGAGGCGTTGAGCCGTGGCATCGACACCACAAAAGCTTACATCGACGAACTGGCCGGCTACAGGAAGCAGCTTGCCGAACCTTATCTCTACAACCCTGAGTGGAAAAAACAGGCCGTGCAGGAAATCCTCGACAACAAAAAGTACGAGGTGCGTGCCGCTCACATACTTATTTCATTGGACGAAAATGCCACTCCGCAGAAGGTGGCCGAGGCTCAGGCCAAGCTGGACAGCGTGAAGATGCAGTTGGCAGCAGGTGCCTCGTTCGACAGTCTGGCTCGCGTAGTCAGCCAAGACCCGTCGGCAGCACACAACGGCGGCGACTTGGGCTATTTCGGCCCGATGCAGATGGTCTATCCGTTTGAGGAGGCCGCTTTCAGCACTCCCGTCGGACAAATTGCTGAATGCCGCAGCCAGTTCGGCCTGCATCTGCTGAAAATCATCGACCGTCGCGAATCGGCAGGAGAGGTGCTCGTCGCCCACATCATGAAGATGTTCCCTCGCAACGTGCAGAAGCCTGTTGCAATGAAGCAGACGCAGCATTTCATCGATTCGGTCTATGCCGTGCTGCAAGGTGGCGCCGACTTCGCCCGTGTGGCCGCAATGTGCAGCGAAGACCAATACACCGCAAAGAATGGCGGCGCATATCCGTGGCTCAACAGCAGCGCGCGGTTTCCGCAGGAGTGGCTCGACGTGGCATTCCAATTGAAGCCGGGCGAGATTTCAAAGCCGTTCACTACCGATTTCGGCTGGCACATCATGAAGCAGCTTGACCGACGCAAGGAGGCTCCGGCCGACAGCGCAACGCTGGCTCAGCTTGAGGCTCAGATTGACCGCGACCCTGCCCGCAAGGCTCACTACGCGAAATTGCAGGAAGACAAGTGGATGCAGGCCGAGGGACTGAAGGTGAACGAGAAGATGCTGTCGAACAAGAACCGCAGTAAGGTGCTGATGACAATCGGCAAGCAGAAATACACGTTGAAGCAGTACGACGATTTCTGTGCCGAGAAGTATGGCGACGAGGCCAAATATGTGCCCCAGCAGCAGTCGCTCGATGCGTGGAAGCGCGCCGAAATCGTCGCCTACGTTGATGCAAACTTGGCCGACAGGAATGAGGAATTCCGCAACCTCTACAAGGAATATCACGACGGAATCCTGTTGTTCGACGTTGCCAGCGAGGAGGTATGGGATAAGGCATCGGCCGACACCGTAGGTCTGCGCAACTTCTTCGCCGCCAACAAGGCAAAGTACAAGTGGGACAAGCCACGTTTCAAGGGTGCATTCATCGAGTGTGCCGACGACGAACTGCTCGTGACCGCGTTGAAGCAGATTTACGACAATTGCAGCGACATTCAGGAATGTGCCAATCAGGTGCGTGCCAAGGTGTTGACCGACTCGATTCTGACACCGAACCCGAAGCAGCCGCGTTTCCATATTGTGAACGGTCTGTATGCTCCGGGCGACAACAATACGGTCGATCGCGAACAGCTGCACCTCGACATCGCCGCAACCGCTCCACGTTCGAACATGCCGATCCAGATGACCTATGGCCGAGTCTTGGCCGATGGACCTGAAGTGATGGAGGATGTACGCGGCGCAGTTGTGACCGACTATCAGGACTATCTTGAGGCCGAATGGTGTAAGAAGTTGCGCGAAAAGTTCACCGTCGTGCTGAACAATGAGGAATTGAACAAGATAAAGGCTGCACAGAAGTGAAACTGCTCTGGACCATTGCCGCATCGGCCGCCCTTCTGACTGCCTGCCAGCAGAACGAGAGCAACATCCTCGCCCAAGTGGGTGAGGAGATGCTCACGGTGAATGATGTGTTGATTCGGATGCCGTTGACATGCACCGGTGACGACAGCGTGAACTTCGTGCAACATAGCGTCAATCAGTGGATTAACGAGCAACTGCTCTATCAGCAGGGACTCCGCAGTCTGCCCGACCTCGAACAGATTGAACGCGAGGTGGCACAGTACAGGCGCGACCTCATCGCACGCACATATCAGGCCGAACGGATGGCCATTTACAGCAAGGAGGTAAGTGAAGCCGAGTGTGCCGAGTTCTACGAAAAGAACAAGGAGCAGTTCAAGGTGCATGAGCCGATTTTGCGCGCCATCATGCTCAAGGTTCCGGCCAATACGACACAGATCAGGCAACTGAAGGAGTGGATCAAGCAGACCAATCAGGGCAACCAGGAACAGGCCGAGCAGTTGGACAAGTTCTGCCAGCTGCGCGCCGCCGACTACGACAATTGTCTGGAGCAATGGGTGAAGGCGCGCCGCATCATGGACCGTTTGCCTGCCAAATCGCCCACCGATCCGCGCCAGTATCTGCGAAACCAGGTCTATCAGCTGAAAGACGACGATTTCATCTATCTGCTGCTGATCAACGACTATTGCGTGAAGGGCGAGGTCAAGCCGTTGGATTATTGTATGGCCGATGTCTATGAGGCACTAATTTTGCAGAAACAAGACAAATTCCGCGAGCAGCTGGAGCAAGATTTGCGCGACGAGGCTTTGCGAACGGGATTATTAAAATTGAATAACAAGGAATGAAAAGAAAATTGATGACGTTGTTCGCCGCTTTCATGACGTGTGCTGGCATTGCACAAGAGGCCGACAACGTGATTGACGAAGTCATCTGGGTGGTGGGCGACGAGGCAATCCTCCGCAGCGAAGTCGAACAGGAACGCAAGCGAATGCTCTATCAGGGCGAGAAGTTCGACGGCGACCCATACGGCTACATCCCCGAACAGATGGCAATACAGAAGTTGTTCATCAATCAGGCAATCATCGACTCGGTCGAGGTGACCGATGAACAGGTTGACCAGCAGGTTGAGGCACAGCTCAACTATATGATTCAGCAAATCGGTTCGAAAGAGAAGCTGGAGGAGTATTTCGAAAAGTCGTTGAGCGACATCCGCTCGGAATACCGCACCGCAATCAAGAACCAGAACATCGTGCAGATGGAGCGTGAGCATTTGACCTCCGACCTCATCGTCACGCCGAGCGAAGTGCGTATGTTCTACGAGAAACTGCCTAAAGACAGCATCCCGTTCATCGCCACGCAGGTCGAAGTGCAGATCATTGCCCTCCAGCCTCGCGTCTCGCAGCAGACCATCGATGGCATCAAGGCCCGTTTGCGCGACTACACACAGCGCGTTGTGAGCGGCGAGAGCCAGTTTTCGACGTTGGCCATCCTCTACAGCGAAGATGGAAGTGCCCCGTTGGGCGGCGAACTCGGATTCAAGAGCCGCAATGCCTTCGTGCCGGAATTCGCGACGGTAGCGTTCCAGTTGTCCGACCCGAAGAAGGTGTCGCGCATCGTTGAAACAGAGTTCGGCTACCACATCATCCAGCTCATCGAACGTCGCGGTGACCGTGCCAATTTCCGCCATATCCTGCTTGTGCCAAAGGTGTCGAGCAAGGAGTTGCAGGACGCCCAGACCGCATTGGACAGCATCCGCAACGACCTCGACTCTGCAAAATTCACGTTCGAGGAGGCTGCAAAGTTCCTGTCGAGCGACAAACACACGCGCAAGAGCGGCGGTTTGATGACGAGTCCGCGCACAGGTTCTGCACTTCAGTTCATGGACGAATTGCCGTCCGAGGTCGCTCGACTGGTGGCCGGAATGAAGGTCGGCGAAATCTCCAAGCCGTTCATCATGAAAGATCCGAACACGTCGCGCGATCAGGTCGCAATCATCCGCCTTCGCAAGCGCGTCGAGGCTCATAAAGCAACCTACTACGAAGATTATCAGACACTGAAGGAACTTTACGAGAAGCATCTGGAAGAAGAGGTCATCGACAAATTCATCCGCGAAAAGCAGCGCGAGACCTATTGCCGCATCAAGCCGGGTTGGGAGAAGTACGACTTCAAGTATCCGGGTTGGGGACAACGATAAAGCATTTCTTTAGCCGTTGAACATCAGAAAAATCAACGTAGCAGTAGTGAAAAAGGCGTTTTTACACATCCTGATGGCTGTCTTGGGGACGTGTCCGATGTTGGGCAACCCGCAGCAGCCGATCCGTAGAATCTTTTTGGAGCACGCCAACACCATTTCGTTCGACAAGAATGTCAATCAGGAACGACAGGTGTTGCGCGGCGCTGTCTTGTTTAGGCAGGACAGCGTCTGGATGTCGTGCGACAGCGCCTATTTCTACCAGAGCCGCAACTCGTTCGAGGCGTTCAGCCACGTCCACATGTGGGAGGGCGACACCTTGCAGATGTGGTGCGATTCATTGTCGTACGACGGCGAGACGATGATCGGCCAGTTGTTCGACAACGTCTTGATGCGCCACAACGACACCCGCCTGCACACCGACTACTTGATTTACTACCGGCAGGAAAACCGTGCGCACTATCCATACAATGGCTGGATCGACAATCCTGAAAACCACTTGCAGAGTGACCTCGGCTGGTACTACACGCAAAGCCGTCAGGCCATCTTCCAAAACAACGTGGTGATGCGCAACTTCGACTTTTCGAAGATGTCGCCCAAGCCGGCCTATCCCGATGTCGAGAGCGAAGACTATCGGCCACAGATGACGCTCTACAGCGACACGCTCGAATATAGTTTTCTGACCGATGACGCATGGATTGTCGGCCCGTCGCGCATAGTGAACGACACCGCAACGCTCTTTTCCGACCTCGGCACCGTCAACACCAAGTCGCAGCAGTCGTGGCTTTACAACCGCTCGGTGGTGGTCAGCACAGGTCGTTCAGCTACGGCCGATACGCTTTTCTACGACGGCAAGGCGGGCTATGGCGATGCATGGGGCAATTTCGTGGCGTACGACACGCTGCAACATCTGTGCGTCTCGGGCAATCGTTGCCATTACGTCGATTCGTCGCAGGTCATGACGGTTAGCGACAGCGCTTTGGCTATGGAATTTTCGACGCATGACACGCTCTATCTGCACGCAGACACGCTACGCGCCTATAAGGCAGCTCGCACCCGGATGGTGTCGGTTGTGCGCGAGGTTGTGGCCGACAGCACCATCGGACAAGACAGTGCAGCCGTGTCCGACAGTTTGCCGCAACGCGAAGTGAAAACGGTGACCGAGCGTGTGGCCGTCACCGACACTGTGAATTATTTGTCGTGCCACTTCAATGTGCGATACTATCGGCGCGACATTCAGGGCATCTGCGATTCGTTGAACTACAATCATGCCGATTCGTTGGCCACGTTTGTCGGCAATCCGGTGATGTGGAACGGCAACTACCAGATTACTGGCGATTCGATTATGGTCTATATGGCGAAGGAGGGCGGCATCGACCGTGCTTTGGTGCACGACAACGCATTTCTCGTCCAACAGAACGACAGCATCCACTACGACCAGATTGCAGGCAAGGGTCTGGTCTGCTACTTCGATTCGTCGCGCCTCAGCCGCATGGATATGGCGGGCAACGTGCAGACAATCTTCTACCCGAGCGAGGAGTCGAAAAACGGTGGAAAACCGGAACTCATCGGCCTCAATCAGGTGATTGGCAACTATTTGAGCATCTGGTTCAAACAGCAGAAGATGGATCATCTGCGCATCTGGCCGCAGCCGGTCGGCTCGCTCACGCCAATCCAGCTTGTCACCGACGACATCCTTTATCTGCGCGGATTCCGTTGGATGCAATATCTGCGACCGACAAGTCCGGCCGACGTGTTCCGCGATGTCAGAATGAAGAGCGAAGACCAAATCGAGGTGCTGAAGCTGTTCGACGACCGCGAACTGAATGGATGGTAACACATAATGTTGTGAGGTCTTTAGGTTATGAGGTTATAAGGGCATCGGAAAACAGCCGAATGGCAAACCTTACAACCATTAGACCTTGCAACCATAAAACCTAAATATATGAGCATATTTACTGTAGATAAACCGAAAAGATTCGAGCGAAAGCCTCGTTTCGTCAATGAGCGCAAGGAATACATCGAAGAGCGCAAGCGCAAAATCATGCGCGAAGAGGGAATTCTGCCTACCGAGGATATGAAGGCCGAAGAGCTGATACGAGGCAAATTTTTCGACAGCACGACGCACTTGCGCCGTCGGCGTGAAAAGGAGCAGGAAGAAGGGCCGAACTATCGTTCAAAGCGGTTGGTCAAGTTGCTCGTCTGGCTCATCGTCCTTGTTGTCCTGCTGCATTGGCTCATCAAGTCGGTCTATTTGGGTCAATGATCCGTTCCCGACCGAATGAACTCAAATCTGACCGCAAGGTAATTTCATTGTCAATTATCAATTTGTAAGATGGACATCATTCACTTATTGCCCGACAGCGTGGCCAACCAGATTGCCGCCGGTGAGGTTGTTCAGCGACCAGCATCGGTCATAAAAGAGCTGCTCGAAAACTCGATTGATGCGGGTGCGACGCAGATTCAGGTCTTTTTGCGCGAATCTGGCAAAGAGCTGATCCAGGTGATTGACAACGGCAAGGGAATGTCGCCCACCGATGCCCGAATGGCGTTTGAACGTCACGCAACGAGCAAAATCACTCAGGCGGCCGATCTCTTCACGCTGCACACCATGGGCTTCCGCGGCGAGGCATTGGCCAGCATTGTGGCTGTGGCCGAGGTCGATATGCGGACACGCAGACCCGATGACGAGGCCGGCGTGCTACTGCGGATGGCAGGAAGCCGTCTGTTGGCGCAGGAGTCGGTGATGTGCGCTGCAGGCACGAACATCGAGGTCCGAAATCTGTTTTACAACGTGCCGGCGCGCCGCAACTTCCTGAAGAGCAACCAGACTGAGCTGTCGAACGTCATTACCGAACTTCAGCATGTAGCATTGGCCAACCCGCAAGTCGGATTCACGTTGTCGCACAACGATGTCCAACTGTTGCAACTGACTCCGGGCAGCTACAAACAGCGCATTTCGCAGTTGTTCAACAAAAATCTCGGCCAACAGCTCATTCCCGTTGGCGTCGATAACGACCTGATGCAGATTGAGGGTTTCGTCTGCCAGCCCGAGGGCGCGCGCAAGAAGGGCGCACTGCAATATTTCTTCGTCAACGACCGCTACATGCGCCATCCGTACTTCCACAAGGCGGTGATGGAGTGCTACCAGGAACTGATTCCCGATGGTTCGCAGCCCAACTATTTCATTTATCTGCGCGTCGATCCGGCTTCGATTGACGTGAATGTGCATCCGACCAAGACCGAAATCAAGTTCCAGAACGAGACGGCCCGTTGGCATATCCTGACAGCAACCATCCGCGAGGCGTTGGGCAAGTTCAACGCTGTGCCGAGCATCGATTTCGACCAGGCCGATGCGCCGGAAATCGAACCATACGACCCGACAAAGGCTCCGCCGAGCGAGCCGAAAGTGAACTACAACGGCGACTACAATCCGTTCCGAAAAACGTCGTTGATGAGCAACTGGAAGAGCCTCTACGCGGATTTTTCGAGCGAGAGGCAGGCTGAAATGCCGTCGCAGGAGTCGTTCGCGTCGGGAGAGACATTGAGCAGCCGTCTTTCGTCACGTCTGGACGATACGGATGCGCCATCGGCCAACGAATCAGGAACGTTGACCAGCCGCCTCTCTACGGTGTTCGACGATGTGCCGAACTATCAGGATGAGGCCAATGTGCCGGTCGATCCGATGGCGGCCATGCCCAACGTGGAACATCGCAACACCTTCCGCAAATATCTGCAAGTGGGCGGTGCCTACATCGCAGCGAGCACGAAGAAGGGTCTGCTGCTCATCGACCAGCATCAGGCGCACGTCACGGTGCTTTTCGACCGCTATTTCCAGCAGATCCAACAACGTCAGGGTGTGTCGCAGCAGGAACTTTTCCCCGAAATCGTCGAGGTCGCTCCGGCCGATGAGCCAATCCTTGAAAACATTTTGCCGCAGTTGCGCTATCTCGGTTTTGAGCTTGACAATCTGGGCGGCGGCAGTTTTGCGGTGAACGGTAAACCGGCATCGCTCGACAAGGGCATCAACTTGCAGGATCTGCTTCTCGAAATGATTGAGTCGGCGCGCGACGGGATGGGCAACATCGGCAAAGACATCGACCGCAAACTCGCCCTTCGATTGAGCCGCACGCAGGCCATTCCGGCGGGCAAAATCTTGTCGGAGGAGGAGATGACGCAGCTGGTCGATGCGCTGTACGACCTGCCGGAGCACACCTATACGCCCGATGGTCGACTCATTGCCTATCAGCTTACAAATGAGGAAATTGCGGCCAGATTCTGATAATTTAAGAAATAAGAATTAAGATATAAGAGATATGAAAGCAGCTATCTGCCTGCAACCATACATCCCGATGAGGGAGTCGGCCAGCGAATCGGCCGAAATGATCAACCAACTGATTTTTGGCGACACGTTCCGCATCGTTGACGAACAGCCGCGATGGTTCCGCATCATCCGCGACTGCGACGACTACGAAGGCTGGATTGACTGGAAGACCGCTACGTTGCTCAACGACCGTGACTATCAGTCGTTTGTGCGGAATACGAAGGATGCTTTGCTGTTGCGTCAGCCGTTCAATCTGATTACGCGCAACCGCAACGGCCTGTCGTCCACAATGCACCTCTCGTGGGGCAGCCGAATCTTCAATCTGGACGATATGGGTGTGTCGTTCAATATGTTAGGTATGCGCTATGAGGTGCCGAACATGACCTACGTGAATCCGGTGAGTGCCGCAGCAATGTCGCGCACGGCTTGTGCGAAATATCTGTTGCAGCAGGCATCGCTGTTGGTCAACGTGCCATATCTGTGGGGTGGATGCACGGCCTTCGGCGTCGATTGTTCCGGTTTTACGCAGACGCTTTTCCGCTTCGTCAACGTGCCATTGCCGCGTAACGCATCGCAGCAGGCGCAGTTGGGCGAGGTTGTGACCTACGAGGACCGTGCGTGCGGCGACTTGGCCTTCTTCAACAGGGGCGAGGGCGACGGCCGCATCACTCATGTCGGATTGTGCGACGACCGAGGAAACATTCTGCATTGTTCGGCTTCGGTGCATTTCGACGAATTCCGTCCCGAAGGCATCTGGAGCAACGAACGTAACGGATTGACTCACACGCTGGTGTGCATCAAGAGATATTTTTAATAGATAAAAGCCCCTCCCCAGTCCTCCCGTAAGGGAGGGGGGCCTGAGGTTCCAAATTTCGGTAATCTTTTTGGCCAATGGGAAACACCTCCCCACGGGGAGGTCGGGAGGGGGTCAATTTTCATTTCAATCATGACTTTATACGAAATTTATTGCCAACATCCCATCGTCACGACCGACAGCCGCAATTGTCCGGATGGGTCGATTTTCTTTGCGCTGCGTGGCGAACGCTTCGACGGCAACCAATATGCGGCCGAGGTGCTGCAGAAGGGTTGTGTCTGTGCTGTGGTCGATGATGCAAGCGTGATTCCGGCCGACCCTGCATTGGCCGCAAAATATATGCTTGTGGCCGATGTCCTTACTGCGCTCCAGGAGCTTGCAGCCGAGCATCGCCGCCATCTGACGATTCCCGTCATCGGCATCACTGGCACCAACGGCAAGACTACGACGAAGGAGTTGACCAACGCCGTCTTGTCGCAGAAATACAACGTGTTGGCCACGCAGGGCAACCTGAACAACCAGATCGGCGTGCCGCTCACGTTGCTCAAAATCCGTCCCGAACACGAAATCGCCATCATCGAGATGGGCGCCAATCATCCGATGGACATCGCCGACCTCTGCGCCATTGTGCGTCCCGATTTCGGCCTGATTACCAACGTCGGCAAGGCGCATCTGCTCGGTTTCGGCAGTCTTGAGGGCGTGGTCGAGGCCAAGACGAAACTCTACGATTCACTACGCGAAACGGGCGGAACGGCCTTCATCGATGCCGGCAACGAACTGCTCACGCCGCGTGCCATCGGCCTCAAAACCATCCCTTACGGCTCGGCAGGCGAGGTGCAGGGCTGCATGACCGATTGTTCGCCATTCCTCAGTCTGGAACTGTGCATCGGCCAAGAAAAAGTCGGAATTTCGACCAACCTCATCGGCAGTTACAACCTGATTAACGTAGTGGCTGCGGCGGCCGTCGGACATCGATTCGGCGTTGAAACGGCGCAGATTAAGGCTGCGATTGAGGGTTATCGGCCGCAAAACATGCGTTCGCAGCTGGTCGATCTGGGTCACGACAACTTCCTGATTCTCGATGCATACAATGCCAATCCGACATCGATGGCAGCCGCAATCGGCAGCTTCGCACACAATTCGGCCGCGCACAAGAACCTGATTCTCGGTTCGATGGGCGAGCTGGGCGAGGAGTCGCAGGCAGAGCATCGCCGCATCCTTGAACTGTTGGCCGATGCCGATGCCACGTTCGATTCGATTCTGCTAGTCGGCGAGGAGTTCACCAAGGCATTCAAGGCTTTGGCCGATGACGTTGCCGTCGCATTGGCCAAGCACACGACACGCTGCTACGCGACTTCTGATGCCCTTTGCGCCGACGATTCTGCGCTGAAAAACCTGTGCGGCACGACGCTCATCAAGGGTTCGCGCAGTGTGCAGCTGGAGAAGGTGGCCGATGTGTTGCGGAAATGAGATTGAACGCAGATGCCAAAAAATAATGAAAAATAAATGAAACTATACTTGTTGCGTCACGGCGAGACCGCGTGGAACAAAAAAGGACTTTTCCAGGGTCAGACCGACATTCCATTGAACGATTCCGGCCGCGAATTGGCCGTATTGACCCGTCAGAATATGCCCGAAGTGAAGTTCGACCGTGTCTATTGTTCGCCGCTGTGCCGTGCGGTCGAGACGGCAGAAATTTTTCTTGAGGGCCGATTCCCATTGGCCGAAATCAAGAAAGACCCGCGCATCATCGAAATCTGCTTCGGCTCGCAGGAGGGAGCCAGCATCATCGAGGCCAAAGAGAACCCCGAACATCCGATGTACAACATGCTGTGGCATCCTGAACTCTATCATCCGACCGACAATGCCGAGTCGTTCGAGCAGGTTGTCGCGAGGGCCAATGACTTTCTGCGCAACGAGGTGATGCCGCTCGAAGGCACGTGCGAGAATGTGCTCGTCGTGGCCCATGGCGCACTGAACCGGGCCATCGTCTGCGCTGCGGGCTACAAGGAAATCAAGGATTTCTGGACCGTGAAGTATCTGAACTGCTGCCTCACGACATTGGAGATAAAAAACGGGGAAATTTCGCTGCTCAAAGAGGCCGAAATCTTCTACGATTCGTCAAAATTCTATAGCGTCTGGTCAGAAAAATGAGGGTTGTCATTCAACGTGTTACGCACGCGTCGGTCACCATCGACGGCGCAGTGAAGTCGAAAATCGGAGAGGGGCTGCTCGTCCTTGCGGGCTTCGAGGCGGCCGATGAGCGTGCCGATGTCGATTGGATTACGCGCAAGATGTTGGGTCTGCGCATCTTCAACGACGAAAACGGCGTGATGAACCGTTCGGTGATGGACATCGGCGGTGAAATCCTGATAATCAGCCAGTTCACGCTCCATGCCATGACGGCCAAAGGCAACCGCCCGAGCTACATCCGCGCCGCCGGCCACGACATTGCCATCCCGCTCTACGAATATTTTCTGGAGGCTGCGGCCAATGGACTTGGCAAGCCGGTCGGAAGCGGCAAGTTCGGCGCCGACATGAAGGTTGAGCTGCTCAATGATGGGCCGGTCACCATCTGCATGGACTCCAAAAACAGGGAATAATTCATCATTTATATGTCCGATGGCCTGGTTCTACTTGATTGTCGCCTCGATTTTTGAGATGGGTTGGCCGATAGGCTTCAAGCTCTCCGACCTGTATCCGGCGCGTTTCTGGTGGTGGATTGCCTTCGGCCTTGTTTGCATGATTTTCAGCGGATTGTTCCTGTATCTTGCGCAGCGCACAATTCCCATTGCCACGGCCTATGTCGTCTGGACAGGTATCGGCGCAGTCGGCACGTTCCTGATCGGAATCTTCTGTTTCGGCGACAGTGCCAGCCTCCTGCGGATGTTCTTCGCCCTGCTTATCCTCGTCGGAATCATTGGCCTTGAAATGACCTCCGCCCGATAGTCATTTAAACGGCATTTAAACGACATTAACAAACGTGCTGAATCCATTTTTCGGATTCAGCACGTTTTGTTATTCCGCTACGCGGATTTTGCCGTTTTGCAATTCAGATTTTTATCCAATCGAACAGCGGTTCGACGATGATTTTGCCGTCGTCGCCGACGATGCCGAACTTCTCGTTCTGTTTGATGAAGATGATGCCTTTGAAAAACTTGATTTCATCAAACTGCGGCTTGACGACCATCTTTCCATTCGCGTTGATGATGCCGATTTTGTTGTTCATTTCGACAACAGCCAATCCGTTGCCGGCAAAGACTTCTGCGCCGTCGAATTGCGGTCGGATGACCATATTTCCGCTCGCGTCGATGAAGCCGCACTTGTCGTTGACCGCAATTTCTGCCAGTCCGTTGTCTGAAAAATCGTCGGCATCGTCAAATCGCGGTGCAATTACGACCTTGCCGCTTGCATCGATGAACCCCCATTTCCCGTTGTGTTTGATGCGGGCCAGGCCGTTGGCAGCGAAATCGCCGGCATCTTCAAACTGCGCACCGATGACGAATGTGCCGTCCTTGCCGATGAAGCCGTATTTGCCGCCCGATTTTACACGCGCCAGACCATTGCTGCAAAAATCCCACGCGCTGTCGAACTGCGGGTTGATGACCGTTTGGCCCGATGCGTTGATGAAGCCGAATTTGCCGTTCGTCTTGACGCGCGCCAAACCGTTTGCGGCAAAGTCCCACGCATTGTCAAATCGTGGTTCGACTG
>DFJU01000097.1:15271-26294 GCA_002373755.1 Bacteroidales bacterium UBA3663
GAAGCCACGCTTGCCGTTCAGACGGACTTTTGCCAAGCCGTTGTCCGAAAATTTCTCGGCATAGTCGAAGTCTGGATTGATGACCATTTTGCCGCGTTTGTCGATGAAGCCGTATTTGCCGCCGGCTCTGACTTTTGCCAATCCGTTGCTCGCAAAGTCTTCAACGTCATTGAATTGCGGTTGGATGATGATGTTGCCAGATGCGTCGATAAAGCCATATTTGCCCTTCGAACAGATTTTCGCCAATCCGTTTGCGGCAAATGGCCACGCTGCATCAAATTGCTGTTCGATGATCCACTTTCCTTCATTGTCGATGTAGCCGTATTTTTTGCCGATGCGGGCCGGAACGAGGTTGACCTGTTGTGTTACGATGTTTTCTTGTTCGTCGATGACTTCGTTGGTTACGTTGATTGCGCTACTTTGATAGCTGTTTGCATTAGTTGCGCTAATTTTTTCGCTTGTTCCGTTGTTGCAGGCGGTTATGCCGACTGCTGCTATCAGCGCACTGATAGTTAAAAGATTTGTTTTCATTCTGTTGTAGATTGTTTTTTGAGAGTTTTAGCCATCGTTGTGGCTATTTTTGTTAATTTAAGAAGTAGTACATTTGGGTTAAATGACGATGCAAATATAATGAGCTAATTGTAATGTGAGTGCAAAAATAATAAAAAGTTGCATAATTGTGCGCAAAATTTGTGTGATTTGTTTGCGTAATATGATTGCGCAAAAGGTAGAGTTGTCAATTGTTGCAGTCGTCGGACAGAAACAACGAAGAAAGGCCGAATCGAATCCGATTCAGCCTTTCATGTCTGTTGCTACGCGAGTTTTGATGCCGTAAAGTCGCGTAGTGCGTCAGAAATCCCTTCCGCCGCCCATATTGTCGTCGCGCCAGCCGCCACCGCCGCCAACCGAACGGCCTCCACGGTCGCCGCCGCCTCCAAAGCCACGGTTGAAGTCGCCGTCGCCGGAACGGCCGCGTTGGCCGCCGCGCTGTCCCATCTTGTTGAACTTCATGCTGGCTCCGATGAGGAAATATTGGCCCAGAACGGTGGTCTCGCGGTCGGTGAGGGCTGTGGCCGACACGTTGCGCGAGATTGAACTTTTTTCGCGAAGGATGTCGAACACCTTGATGAATGCCGTCAGGTTTTTCTTCTTCAGGAAGGTGCGCGACAGCTGTGCGTTCCAGATGCTCTGGTTGCGCGTCAGTCCTGCGCTGTAGCCGCGTCGGGCGGTGTAGTTGAAGTCGCTCGACAGGGTGAAGTCCCAAGGCAGGTAGGCAGTGGCATTGGCCGTCACCCCGAAGCGGTGGGTGGTGCCCAGGTTGCCCGATGTGACGATGGATGCCTCGCTGTATTGCACGTTGTAGTTGCCGCGCAGTTCGACGTTGAGTTTCTCGCCGCGATAGGCGATGCCGGCCTGTTCGCCGCCCGTGTAGTTGCGCGTGGTGTTGGGCTGCGAGTTCTGCTTGTCGAGCGAGATGTAGCCGTCGCTCTCGCTGTAGCCGAGTGAGGTGTTGGATGTGACGTACCAGATGTTGTCGTAGAACGGCCATGAACCGCGGAAGTTGCCTTGTGCGTTCCAGCTGCCGATGCCCGACAGGTTGACGGTCTGGGTCGTGTCGGTGCGCAGGTCGTCGCTGTACCAACGCTTTGTGGAGAGGTTGTTGGCCGTGGCTTTGGCCGACAGGTTAGCCTCGATGGTCGAGTAGGTCTCGTCGTTGAACGAGCGGTAGCGTGCAGAGAAGTTGCCTGTGAACGACGGGTCGAGGTCGGGATTGCCGAGCGACACGTGTGTTGCCGACGTCTGGTTCTTGCGTGCTTGCAGCTGGTTCATCGACGGCTGGTTGGTCTGCCCGTTGAATGTGATGCGGAGGTTCTTCTTGCGCGACCAGTTGTAGCGGTATTCGGCACGGGGCGAAAAATTCACGTAGTGGCGGGTGTAGTCGCGCGAGTGGTCGGCATAGTCGGTGTATTTCTGGCTCTGAGGCAGGAAATCCATGCCGACCGAGAAGTTGTACATGTCGGTCACCTTGCGGTAGCTGGCCGCGATGGTGTAGTTGACGTTGCGCGTCCACGTGTCGCTGTTGTAGTCGGCGTTGCTGCGTCCGTCGATGCTGTCGCTCCAGGCAGCGCCGTCCCAGAAGTGGTAGGTCTGCGCGCTGTGGCGGTCGGAGAGGTTGGCTGTGGCCGATAGTTCGAGGCTCTGTCGGTCGGCCAACGGTTCGACGTGGGTGAGGCGGATGCGGTAGCTCTCGTTGTGCGAGTCCTCCTGCTGCCATTGGTTGATGAGCGTGTCGCCATCGGTGCGTGCGATGGTGGTCAAATCCGCGTAGCGGTCGAAAGTCACGTAGCTGCTGTCGTAGGTGGTGTACGAGCGGGTGTATTGGTCGCCGTCGTTGGCCCTTTCGCTGACACTCAGTGTGATGCTGGTGCGGCGTCGGCCACGGTCGGTCTTCTTTGCGAAGCTGTAGGTGCCCGACAGGCTCATGTTGTAGCCCTTCTGGCCCATCTCGTTGCGGCGTTGCGTCTGCGAGATGTAGTTGTGCAATTCGGCCGTGTCGATGCTGTCGCCGTGGTAGGTGTGCCCTTCGCTGTAGTCGTCGGTGCGTGTCTCGTTGTAGTTGAACGACGGCGAAATCTGGATGCGGTGACGGCCGTCTTTCAGTTCGCCCCACGTCTTCTCGAACTTGATGCCAGTCTGCACGTTCTGACTCTTGTTGTTGCCTGCCGTGTAGCTGTCCGATTCGGTGTTGCCCGAACTTAAATAGTTGATTCTGTGTGTTTTCGATTCTTCATCCTGATCGCTTCCGCCGTACATCACGTTGCCCGATAGTTCAAACGGTGTGTCGGCATCGCGCATACGGTTGCCTTTGTCGTAGCCGAGGTTGAGTCCGATACTCCACGACGTGTTCAATCCGTCGCCACGAGCACCGGAATTGCGGTTGCCGCGCATTGCCGACCCCGACATTACGCCGTCGCCCAAGTCGCCGAAGCCGGTGTTGTTCGTGTTGTTGGCGTTGAGTACGAGGGCGTTCTGGCTGTTGCCACGGAAGTAGCCCACCATGCCTTTCGTTTCGAAGCGGTCGTCGATGTCGCGTCCAAGGCCCCACGCTCCGGCCGCATTGCCGAACCATCCGCGGCGCATCTTCGGTTTGAGCTTGAGGTTGATGACCTTGCGCCGTTCGCCGTCGTCGATGCCCGTCAGACGAGCCTCTTCGGTCTGCATATCGACCACCTGCACCGATTCGACCATGTCGGCCGTGAGGTTTTTGGTCGTCACCTGCGTGTTCTTGCCGAAGAATTCCTTGCCGTCAACATAGACCTGCTGCACCGTTTCGCCCTGGGCCGTGATTGAGCCGTCGGTGCCGACTTCAACGCCGGGCAAGCGCTTCAAGAGGTCCTCGACCGTGGCGTCGGGCTGAGTCTTGTAGCTGTCGGCATAGTATTCGACCGTGTCTTCGCGAATGAGCACCGGCGGGGGAGTGGCGCTGACGAGAGCTTCGCCCAAGATGCGCGCGTCCTCCTGCATATAGACATCCTTCAGGTCATATTCCTTGACGCGCGGGCGCACGGTGACCTTCTTTTCGATGGTCTGGTAGCCCATGTACGATGCCACGATGAGCACCTGTGTGGGATGCTTGGTGCTGGCCGATGCCGATACGCGCGAACTGGCCACGCTGAACATGCCGTCCTTGTCGGAGTAGGTGCCGATGAGCATTGCCGAGTCGGGCAATGTGAGCAGACGGATTGTGGCGCCGGCCAGCGGAGTGTCGTCGGTGGCCGATGCCAGACGGCCCTTCACGTTGACGTAGGCCACAGAATCATGAACGGAGAGGCATAAGATTGCGATGAGAGCGGAGCGCAGGAAAGATTGCATTTTGTCGGATGATTTTTTTGTGATTATGGGCAATGATTACGAAATCCGTTCCGTTCGACTGCATTTCGCGCGATGGGTTTAAATCCAAGCAACAAAAATCGCGTAGTGCGGCATCGCCATCGGACAAAAACAGAAAAGCCCCCACAGACGGGGACTTTTCATCGGATATTTTTCGCGTAGAATGATGTGAATCAAGCCTTTTCACTCTTGTCGTAGCCTTCCGAGTCGCTCTTCGATTCCGTTTTTGTGCCGTCGGCCAATGCAAAGTAGCATACAACCGTGCCAAAAAGCACGACAATCATTGAGACATAGACACCGACGCAGCAGCACAGGAGGCCGAGGATGTAAAGACCGATATAGACAAGTGCAAGTCCAAAGAGTGTGAATGCGTCTTTTTCAGTCATGCGCCACGATGCCTTGATGCCGTCCAGCACGTCACAATCCTTGTGGTCGAGCATGTAATAGACGGTGAATTGCAGGCGTGCAGCAAGATAGATGCCCGGCAGGATGCAGAAGATTAAGCCAATGTAATACAATATGATGAAGACGACGGATGCGATCAGGATTTTTACGTACAATGCGGCAGGCTGCTTCCAGGCATCGAGCGTAAATTGCCCGTTTCCGCGTGCGCAGTTGAGCACCGTCTGGTAGAATCCGACGCTCAGCACGAACGAGACGATTAGACTGACAATCGTTGCGCCGGTCGATGCGGTGAGAATCTGCATAAGCATCTGCATCTGTTCTTCTGGCGACATTTGGCTGTTCTGCATCTGCGCCAGCTGCAATCCCATCGACGAGCCGAAGCCCATGATGGCCGTGATGAAATACTGGACCACCGTCATGATGATTGCACAGGCCAAGATGACGGCCCAGTGTTTTTTGGTAAGCTCCCACGCCTGTGAGATGACTTCGGAGATAATGATTTTTTTCATAGAGAAGTGTTTGTTTTTTAATGTGTTAATATATGAATGAGTAATATCAAATCAGATTGCGGACGATGCCCCATGCCAGCAACAGTCCAGCCACCGAAAAAATCGCACGGTTGGAGTAGCACCATCGCACTACGCGGTTTTCTTGCCACGGCCGATGCACCTCTCCGGCCACCAGCACGATGAAGTAGGGCAGGAGCAGCCAGACCACCGGATTGTAGTGCCACCACGCCGCCACATCGCCGTGCAGCAGGGCAAGCAGACCACGCTGAACGCCGCAGAACGGACATTGCAGATGCGTGAAGGTGTAGAGCGGACAGGGAAGCATTGACGGAGCAAGTTATGAAATAAGAATTAAGAAATAAGAGTTAAAGTGATTTCTAAAAATTGATTGAAAAGAGGTCTCAAATTCTCAACAATTCTAATTCTTGATTTTTAGAACATCCCTTAAGAGTTCTTTTTCATCCGCATCACCTCACACACAATGAAGTTGCTTCCGCCCACGAAGATGACATCCTGCGGTGTGGCGTTGGCCAATGCGGTGCGATAGGCATCGGAGATGGTCGCGTAGCAGTCGCCCGTGAGCTGGAATCCGTTGGCGAGGTCGCGTAGTTCGGCAGCGGGGAGGGCGCGAGGCGTGTCGGCGTTGCAGAAGTAGTAGCGCGCATCGGTCGGCAGGAATTTGAGCACGGCCGAAATGTCCTTGTCGCGCACCATGCCGAAGACGATGTGGAGCCGTTTGCCGTCGGACAGAATCTTTTTCAGCTGCGGGCCGAGATATTGGAAGCAGCCCTCGTTGTGCCCCGTGTCGCAAATGACTTGCGGCTGTGTGGCCGATGCCTCCTGCAATGTTTCCCATCGGCCGCGCAAATGGGTAAGCGTGAGCACGTTGCGGAAACCGTCGTGCAGTTGCTCTTCGCTGATGTTGAAGCCACGTTCACGCAGTTTGTGCACAGCCCAAAGCACGGTGTTGGCGTTGTGCGGTTGGCAGGCGCCCATCAGTGGCGATTGGAGAGTGCCGTCGCTCAGCGTGTCGTACTCCAGATGGTCGGTCATGTTGCGCACCCAGAGTACCTGACGGTTGTCGGCAGCAAAAATCAGTTCGGAAACCTGGTGAAGCTGGGCGTTCTGCTGGAAGGTGAACCGCACGCGGTCGTCGTCACATTCGCCGATGATGCAGGGCACGCCGGCCTTCATGATTCCGGCCTTTTCGGCGGCGATTTGAGGCAAGGTGTCGCCCAGAAACTGCATGTGGTCGAACGAGATGTTGGTGATGACCGACACTTCCGGCTGGATGATGTTGGTGCTGTCCAATCGGCCGCCAAGACCGACCTCGATGACTGCCACATCGACCTTCTGCTCAGCAAAATAGCAGAAAGCCATCATCGTGGCAAGTTCAAAGAAACTCGGCTGTTCGTCTTTGAGCAGGGGATACTTTTTCTCGACCCAATCGGTCACGTAGTCGTGGTCGATGGGAGTGCCATTCACACGGATACGTTCGTCGAAGTCGAGCAGGTGGGGCGATGTGAAAAGCCCAACCTTGTAGCCGGCACACTGCAAGATGCTGGCCAACGTGTGGCTGCAGCTGCCCTTGCCGTTGGTGCCTGCTACGTGTATGGTCCTGAATTCCCTGTGCGGATGCCCGAGCGTCTTGTCCATGGCCTCGCATCGCTCCAAACCAGGTTTGTAGGCGTGTGCGCCCTGGGTCTCGAAGACGGGCAACTGCGCATAGAGAAAATTCAGTGTTTCCTGATAGTTCATTTACTGTTGAGTGGAATCAATTTGACGTCGCTGTTCAGGCCGCACGGAATCGTGCCCCACCAGGCATAGGTGTTGTATTTCTTGTCCTGATGATAGCCAGGCAGCGTTGCGATGTTGGCATTCTTGAAGTTGCGCCATTGCTTGCCGTCGCGATCCATCTGAGCAACGTAGTTGGCACAAAGGCCGGTCACCTCTACGCGGATTTCGTTCTTGCCGGCCTTGAGGTATTGGCCGATGTTGATGCGGAATGGCACCGAGAAGGCGATTCCGGCATCCTGTCCGTTCACATAGACGTGGGCCGATTCGCGCACGTCGCCCAAGTCGAGCATCCAGTCGTCGGCCGATGCCAGCTGCTTCTTGTTGAGCTTGACGGTCGTGGTGTAGGTCGCTGTGCCTTTGGTGTTGCGCAGTTCGTCGATGGCAGTCCACGGCTTCACGGCCTCCAGCTTGTACGACTTCTGTGCAAGTGGCTGTGCGTTGTCAAGCTGCGAAACGTCGAGCGTCCATTTGCCGGCACCGAGGTCGATGGCGGCTGTGGCGTCGGGGTAGAGGTATGCCCAATCGGTGAGCGACGGGTCGGCTGCTTTGAGTGCATTCGCATCCAGGTCGTTGTAGGTCTGGAGGATGCAGCTCTGTCCGCTGGCCAATTGCAGATGCACATAGGTCTTTCCACCCTTATGCGATACGGCTGCGATGCCACGTTTGCCGGTAAGTGCGTCGAAGATGATTGCCGACTTTGCATTGACCGCAAGTTCAACGTCATCGTCGATGTCGGCTGCCTGAAGTGACGAAATGAAGTAGTGGTAGCCAGTCTCGTTGCGGCGACGGATGCATTTTGCGCCGTTTTTGGCCTTCATGCCCTCCGGATGCACTTTGGTGAGCATCGGAAGTGCCGATTTGTAGTCGGGGGCCTGCAGCACGTTGGCTGGCAACTGCGCTGTGATGTCGGCCAACTGCTTCATGCGCTCCTCGCGGTTGAACATGCCTGGCACCTGGTTCGGCACGCCGCCCACGAACATGATGGTTGCGCCCTGCTTGGCCATATCGACGATGTGCTGCATCGTTTCAGGCTTCATGAAGTGCACGCCTGGCAGAATCAGGGCCTTGTAGCGCGTGCCGCCCGATGTGACGAGGCTGCCGTCTTTGTCAACGCGGGTGCCCTGCAACATGCGGTCGGACATATAGTCCATGTCGTAGCCCTCGTTGTAGATGGTGTTGACGGCCTCGACGAAGCGCGGAGCCTTCTTTTCCATGCCGTGGATGGCGAACATCAGCAGTCGGCCGCCGTTTTCAAACCATGCGTCATAGACCGGCATATAGAGCAGCAGGTCGTTGTCGGGTTCGCCGTATTGCATGAAGCTCTGCACGCGCGTCATGTACTGCATGAAGGCCGGAGCATCGCGCCAGATTGTGTTGATGGGCGACATTTCCATCGACGCGTAGA
Organism: Bacteroidales bacterium UBA3663; assembly: GCA_002373755.1. Taxonomy (GTDB): domain Bacteria; phylum Bacteroidota; class Bacteroidia; order Bacteroidales; family UBA3663; genus Liminaster. The sequence continues at coordinate 23,279 of DFJU01000097.1, forward strand.
ACAGGTGGCCAGGCCAAGGATATTCCTTCGGGCTGTAGGTTGTGCCGTGGAAGTAGCAATGGTTCACGCCGCCGATCTGCATCAGGTCGAAGTCGGGCTTGCACTGGCTGAGCGATGTGCGGAAGTGCTCAGTGAGCCAAGTGAAGGTCTCGCTCGACACGATTGGCTTGCCGGTGACGTGTGCGGCCGATGACGCATATTTCAGCATCGAGAGGTCGCTGTCGTTGTGACGCCACATCGAGTCGGTGCGCAATCCGTTGATTTTGAAATCGCTGAGTCCGTAGCCCTCAATCTCTGGAATATCGACTGCGGCATAGACATCGAGCAAATCGGCCGGAGAACCGTGTGCCTGATTTCTGACGGTGCTGCCCATTCGATGTGCCCAATCGGCCCAACTGTGGGTGAAGACTTCGAGCAGAAGGTCCGACATCGTCTCGCGGTAGTCCTGTATGAGCAGGCTGTGAAGTGAGTCTTTGGCGCCGATGAATGCCGGCAGATAGTCCTGCAACTTGTAGCCGCGACGCTTCTCGAATTCGTCGAGCATGGCAGGTGTCCAGTCGGCACCATACACCTCATACGAGTCGTTGAAGAACGAGTTCGGGGCCGGCGTGTTGGTGCGCTTGAAGGCGTCGGTGAAGCGCTGGAAATAGTGATTGACGGCCTTCGGGTTGAGGTGGTCCATCACGTAGCCCTCGCCGCCGGGAGCCGCACGCTTGACGGCCTGACGTGTGTGGCTGTTGTAGAGTGCGATGTTGAGCGTGTCGCCGTAGGTCCATTTTCCGAGCAGCTGCGGCTGGTTTTTCATCTCTTTCGCGTCAAGTTCAGGTTCCTCTTCGCCGACTTTCCACACCTTGTAGGTGAGTTTTGCGGCTGCTTCGTCGATGCTGACTTCTGGACCGCCGAAAGGCCAGCCTGTGCCGGTGTTCATATCGACGATGATGCCCAGTCGCTTGCCCTCTTCCATGGTGTGACGCAACATTGCCATCCAACGGTCGGAAAGGAAGTCGATTTCGTTCTTCTCGTTGCCGATAACGCCGTAGATTGGTGTGATTTCGACTGCTCCGATGCCTGCCTTGGCATACGTTTCGAGGTTGTAGGTCAGGTTTGTGCTATCGACCGACGAGCCGAGCCACCACCAGCGTGTGCCAGGTTTGGCTTCAGGGTTGACCGTCGGCCAATTCACAGACTGTGCCAATGCTGCGGCTGCAACGACGGCAACTGATATCGTAAGTGAAATGCGCTTGTTCATAGTTTTAAAGGTTTTATTCTTAGGGGAGTTAACTGGAGTTAATGGAAGTTATTGGGAGTTAACGGACGATGGCTTTTGTGGACAATGGTAATGTCCGTTAACTACGAGAGTGAGCGATAGCGAACGATAACTCCTGTTATCTTCCATTAACTCCAGACGATATTATCATTTCTTCTGTTGCATCAGTTTCTTGGCACCTGCACCCTGTTCGCCTGGGCTGAGCTTATAGACCTCTGCGCCGCAAAGCAGGAAACAGCCGATGCCGAAATCGTCGAAGTCAGGAATCTTGTCGTAGAGCGTAGGCTGGCTCTCTTTCGGCTCCTTGCCGGTGCCCTGCTGGAATCCGAGCATACCATCGTCCTGATGTACTGCATTCTTGACCATCGAGTTCCATGCCTTGGTAATGACTGGCATATATTCATCGGCCTTGACGTAGCCGTGACGCACTGCCCATGCCATGCCATAGACGAAGAGCGACGTGCCAGTCACCTCCATTCCGCCGAAGTCCTCGGGGTCGTCGAGCGAGCAGTTCCATGTACCGTCTTCGCGCACGCGGCCTTTCAGCGACTTGAGCATGGCCAACAGGTCTTGCTTGTACTGCTGGTAGTACTTCGAATTTTCTGGCAGTTCGTCCATCACGCGGCACAATGCGGCCACAACCCAGCCGTTGCCACGACTCCAGTAGCACTGTTTGCCCTGCGGAGTCTTGTATGGCGGATTGAAGTCCATGTCGCGCCACCACAGACCGTCTTTTGCGTTCCACATGCCGCCGTCGAAGGTGTCGCGCGTGTACATATACATTTGGTGAGCCTTGTCCCAATATGCCTCGTTGCCCGTGGTTTTACCCAACTTGGCAAACACCGGCATACCCATCTGGATGGCATCGATCCACCACCAGTCGGAATTGTCGGGCGTGTTGAGGTACATGTTGCAGTTGCTGATTACCTGCGCCAACTTTTCGGGCGATGGAGCAAGCCGGTACATGTCGATGTAGATCTGCGAGCAGCAGTAGTTGTCGGCATCGTGGTCCTGCGAGCCGTTGCGCGGCGTCCATTCGTGGAACTCGCACCATTGCAGCGTGTAGTCGTAATATGCCTTCTTCGGGCAGATTCCGTACAATGCCATCAGACCTTCGTAATAGACCGAACGTGTCCACAGGTTTGAAGTGCGGTATTTGCCTTTTCCGAACGACTTGACGGTCGGGTCGGGATGGCGTTTCATGAACCAGTCGTTGACCTTCTCCATCTGCTGCAAGATTTCTCCGCGCGACGGGAGCTGCTCTTGTGCGATGGCCGATGTTGAAAGGAGGCAGCCCAACGCTGCTGCTGTAAGGAATTTTTTCATAGATATAAGTTTTTAAACAAAGGAGAAAATGAGGAGTGATTAGTTGCCGCCGCTCAAAAATATTTTAATGTCATATAGTCGAATATGAAAACTATGGCCAAATAATTTTGAACAACAGTTCAGAAAAACGAAGGGGAGTGAAAAGGATATTCGTTGGAGCTTCCAAAAGCGTCCGGGAATCGTCCCTTACACTCTTTTGCTCCATTAATTACCTTTTTACTCCCCATTTGAGAAATTAGAACAACTTCTCTGGATATGTGCCATCCTTGACCAAAGCTGCGATGCGTGCCACGGTGTCAGGACGATCCTCTGCGTAGGTCACGCCGAACCACTTCGAGGTTGTGTCGAGCACCTTGCAGGTGGCTGTGCCCTCGGTGATGAGCTTGTTGACCATGAGCGGGATGAAGAACTCGGCCTTGAGGT
>DFJU01000042.1:0-275 GCA_002373755.1 Bacteroidales bacterium UBA3663
CGACTTCCCGACGGGCGGCCTCATCGACGTGAGCAAATATCATGACGGCCAACGTGGCGGTTCGGTCAAGATTCGCAGCCGCATCGAAAAGATTGACCAGAAGACGCTGCGCATCCTCGATGTGCCGTTCGGCAAGACGACCGACTCGTTGCTCGAAAGCATCAAGAAGGCCAACGACAAGGGAAAGATCAAGATCCGAAAGTTCGACGACTATACGGCCAGCCATGCCGAAATCGTTGTCCACCTGATGCCCGGCGTGTCGAGCGACAAGACCA
>DFJU01000042.1:358-9854 GCA_002373755.1 Bacteroidales bacterium UBA3663
CTATGCCTTCACCGACTGCGAGGTGTCGATTTCGCCCAACTGCTGCGTCATCTACGACAAGAAGCCGCACTTCCTAACCGTGAGCGACGTGCTGCGCCGGTCGGCCGACAACACGAAAGACCTGCTCCGACAGGAACTCGAAGTGCAGCGCGGCGAACTGCTGGAGCACCTGATGACCATCTCGCTGGAGAAGATCTTCATCGAAGAGCGCATCTACAAGGACAAGGAATATGAGCAGGCGAAGGACCTCGACACCGCATTGGCCCACATCGACAAGCGTCTGGAGCCGTTCAAGGCCGATTTTGTGCGCGATGTGACCCGCGACGACCTGCTCCGTCTGGAGGACATCAAGATGTCGCGCATCCACAAGTTCTCGAGCGACAAGGCCGACGAGGACATCGCCAACACCAAGAAGAAAATCAAGGCCGTCGAGAAGAACCTGAAGCACCTCACCGACTACACCATCCAGTGGTTCGAGCATCTGAAGGAGAAATATGGCGCCGACCATCCGCGACTCACCGAAATCCGCAGTTTCGACAGCGTCGATGCCACCAAGGTCATCGAGTCGAACCTCAAGCTCTACCACAACCCGAGCGACGGCTTCATCGGCACCGGCCTGAAACCCTCGGAATCGTCGTTCGTGTGCAACTGTTCGGAGATCGACGAGATCCTCATCATCTACCGCAACGGCCAATATAAGGTCGTCAAGGTGGCCGACAAGATTTTCGTCGGCAAGGATGTCTATTACATCAACGTCTATCGCAAGAGCGACCAGCGCACCATCTACAATGTCGTCTATCGCGACGGCAAGGGTCCGATGGCGCCCTACTACATCAAGCGCTTCAACATCACGTCGGTACAGCGCGACAAGGTCTATGACATCACGCTCGGCCGTCCGGGCTCGAAGATTGCCTACATGACGGCCAACTTGAACGGCGAGGCAGAGGTGCTGCGCATCTCCATCAAGAGCCTCAACAAGATTGCCCACACCAAGAGCTTCGAGCGCGACTTCGCCGAAGTGCCCATCCGTGGCCGTGGCACCAAGGGCCTGCTGCTCACCCGCGCCGAAGTGCAGAAGATTACCGTCAAGGAGCATGGCGGCTCGACATTGGGCGGCCGTCCGGTGTGGTGGGATGCCGACGTGCAGCGCATCAACTACGACAAGCAGGGCCAATACCTGGGCGAATTCATGAGCGACGACAAGATTCTGGTCGTGCTCGACAACTACGAGTATTACCTCACCTCGTTCGACGATACGAACCACTACGAGACCAACGTGCTGCGCATCGAGAAGTACGACCCGCACAAGGTCTGGACCATCGTCATGAAGGATTGGGAGACCGGCCTGCACAACCTCAAGCGCTTTACGCTCGACGCCAAGCCGACGCGCCAGTCGATGTTGGCCGACACCAAGCGCTTCACCTTCGCCTACCTCACCGACACGCCCTATCCGCGTCTGCGCTTCACCTTCGCCAAGCCAGACGACTTCCGCGCGCCGCTGGAGATTGAGGCCGACGACTTAATCGCCGTCAAGAGCGCAGGCACCAAGGGCAAGAAGGTTGCCAACTGGAAGGTCGCAGCCATCGAAGAACTTGAACCGACCAGGCAGCCAGAGGTTGTGTCCGATGGCGCATCGGCCGAAAACAACGAAAATCCCGATGAAAATACTGAAGAAAACGCTCCTGCTGAGCCTGATTCTCTGTTCTAATGTCGTGTCGGCATGGGCGCAGCATAATGTGGCCAATGAGGAGGGCAAAATCACGTCACTGAAAATAGTCTGTGGAGATACTCTTTACCGAGATACAATCTTGGACGAATATCTTTCTAATCCTAAGATGCAGTATGTGCTGCAAAAGTGTTGGGAAAGGTGTGCCAATCGTCCCGTCACCTCGTCGCTCAGCCTCGGCATCGGCCGTGGCAAGATGCGCGACACGTATCTGACTCCGCTGCTCTATCAGGGCACGGCGCTCGACCTGCACTTCGACCGCTCGCGTGTGATGCGCGGCCTCTCGTGGAGCAACCTGCAGATGGCCGACCTCTCGTTCACCGACGGCGACGACACCGCATCGGGCTTGACCTCGGCTTACGCTCTGCGTCTGCGCTACAGCTTCGCCATGCACAAGTACTGGCATTTCCCATCGGCCAACACGAGCCTTGAGGTCGGCCCCTATTTCGGCCTCGACTTCGGCGGCAACTACAACCTGCGCATCGCCAACGGCAACAATCCGGCGACGCTGCGTCTGGCTGAGGGTTTCGGTCTGTCGGCCGCCGCTACGTGGGTTTACAGGCTGTTCGGCCATCCCTGCCCGGTCAACTTCACGGCGCAGATGCCGCTCATCGGCACGGCCTTCGTGCCCGAATACGGTGCATCGTACTACGAGACGTTCTACCTCGAGACCGCGCCCAACGAGACGACCTTCACCTCGCTCCACAACCGCCAGGACCTCACCCTGCGCCTCACCACCGACGTGCCATTCGCCGTCATCCCGTGGCTGCACAACGGTTCGTCGCTGCGCCTCGGCCTCGGCTATCACATTGAGACAATGGACATCAACGACATCGTCACGCGCTATTCGACGTTCCAGCTGGTCGTCGGCTGGTCGTGGAAGTATTTACCATATAAATATCATCGGCCATGAAGAAAAGACTTCTGAATTTCCTGTTTTTGTGGCCGATGGCATTGGCCGTAACCTCGTGCCTGGACGACGATTCGTTGGCCGAAGACAACACCTACGTGGGCAACTTCGAGGCCTGCTGGACGGCGATGGACGAGCACTACTGCTTCTTCGACGAGAAGGGCGTCGATTGGGATTCGGTCTATCGGCTCTACCAGCCGCTGTTCCGCGACTCGGTCAAAAGCAGTTTCGCCGAGTTCAACCTGATGGCCGACATGCTGGCATCGGTGCGCGACGGCCACGTCAACCTCTACAGCTCGTTCAACACGGCACGCTACTGGAAGTGGTTTGAAGACTATCCGCAGAACTTCGACGCGACGCTGCTCGAACGCTATTATCTCGGCACAAACTACTGGATGACGTCGGGCCTGAACTATTGCCTGCTCTCCGACACCGTGGCCTACGTGCGCTACGCGAGTTTTTCGAGCAGCGTGGGCGAGACCAACCTCGACTACGTGTTGGCTTTGTTGTCCAATGCCAAGGGTCTGATCATCGACGTGCGCGACAATGGCGGCGGCACGTTGACCAATGTGACGACGTTGGCCAACCGTTTCTGCACCCAAAAGACGCTCTACAGCTACATCAAGCACAAGACCGGCACCGGCCACGACGACTTCTCCAACCCCGAACCGCTCTACCTCGAACCGCAGAAAAACCGCGTAGCGTGGGATGCCTCGGCGCAGCCCGTCGTGGTGCTGACCAACCGCTCGTGCTACAGCGCGACGAACTGCTTCGTGTCGGCCATGAAGTCGCTCGACGGCCTGATGACGACCGATTCTATTGGCCGCAAATACCCGAAAATGATCAAGACCGTCGGCGACCGCACGGGTGGCGGCGGAGGAATGCCGTTCGAGACGGTGCTGCCCAACAGCTGGGTGCTGCGTTTCTCGGCCTGTCCGACGCTCAATGCCTACAAGGAGAGCATCGAGGATGGCATCGACCCCGACATCCGCGTCGATATGGACAGCGCAAGTGCCTACTTCAACCACACCGATGACATCATCGAGGCCGCCCGCGCGTATATAAATAAGAACACGCGTGTGAGGTATGTGAAGAAAAAATAGTTTCCCCTATGCAAATCGTAATTCTTGACGGCCACACGGCCAATCCCGGCGACCTCTCGTGGGACGGACTCAGCACCCTTGGCGAGTTGACAGTCTATGACCGCACATCGGCTGCCGAAACCGTCGAACGGGCGCGCAATGCCGAAGTCGTATTGACCAACAAGGTCGTGCTGGGACGTGCCGAAATCGAACAGCTGCCCCGCCTGCGCTACATCGGCGTGCTGGCCACGGGCTACAATGTGGTCGATGTGGATGCCGCCCGCGAGCGTGGCATCGTGGTGACCAATGTGCCGGCCTACAGCACCGAGAGCGTCGCGCAGATGGTCTTCGCGCACCTGTTGGCCGTCACCAACCGCACCGAACATTACGCCAACGAAAACCGCAGCGGCCGTTGGAGCGCATCGCCCGACTTCTGCTATTGGGATTCGCCGCTCACCGAACTGGCCGGCAAGACCTTCGGCATCGTCGGCTTGGGCAACATCGGAAGTCGCGTAGCTGCCATCGCCAATGCCTTTGCCATGCGCGTGGTGGCCGTGACGAGCAAGCCGGCCGAGCAGCTCCCGCCGTACGTCACGAAGGTTTCGGCCGATGAACTTTGGGCCACAGGCGACGTCATCTCGCTGCACTGCCCGCTGTCGGCCGCTACGCGAAATCTGGTGAACCGCGACACGTTACAGCGCGTCAAGCCATCGGCCATCATCATCAACACAGGGCGCGGGCCGTTGGTCAACGAGGTGGATATGGCCGATGCCCTCCGCTCGCACCGCCTGGCCGCCTATTGCGCCGACGTGATGGCCAATGAGCCTCCGTTGGCCGACAACCCGCTGCTCCAGTGCCCGACGGCGCACCTCACGCCACACATCGCCTGGGCATCGACCGAGGCACGCCAACGCTTGGTGTCGGTCGCTACGGCCAACGTGCGCGCATGGGTCGAGGGTCGGCCGCAGAATGTCGTGTAACGTCTGCGTGCGTCGCAAAAAGAACCGCCACATCTGGTCTGAATCAGGTGTGGCGGTTTCTGTCGCCGTTGAAATAAATATGGAAAGGCGTCGTGCAAAAGCGTTGGACAATTGAAAAAAACTATTTATCTTTGCGGCCGTCAATTCCGAAATCGACATGCGGATATGTTGAAATTGGTAGACAAGCCAGACTTAGGATCTGGTGCCGTGAGGCGTGTGGGTTCGAGTCCCACTATCCGTACCGAGGGAAAGTTCGAGAGAGCTTTCCCTTTTACATATAAAAAAATAGAAGGAAATAATGAATAAAAATCCAACCTATTACTTCAAATTAAATTGGAAGGTAATTATAGGGCTTTCAATAGTTGCTCTTATCCTATGCTATAAATGGTATAGAGGGGAAAGAATGGATAATTACCGAAATGAGCTTTCCGCCTTATCTGTTGAACGTAAACGAACCAAAGCATTTGTTTATAGTCGAAATAAAAAATACCATGAATTACGTTATAGATTCTCGCTGGAGGGTGTCGAATATACTGGAAATTCCAATTATTCTTTCTCAAACCATCAAAATGTAGAAAAAGAAGATTCCATTTGGATTTATTATAAAGAAGATGACCCAACCGTAAATTTATGGGTTGGCATGATTGATGAATAAAACATTTTTACATTTTCTCGCAACCGCATCCCCAAAATGCAGTTGCGAGATTTTTTTCGCGTAGTGCATCGGCCCTAATCCAAAAAATGATTCAAACTGACGAAGCAATCGCCCTTCAAAATGCCGTTCCAGCCCATTCAATATGCATTATCGGCGTTCCATACATCGGCCAGACAGGGCTTACATTACCTAAAAATGTGTATTGAAGCCGCCATCGTAAAACCATAACTTTGCGGTGCGAAAAATTAACAAATACTAACATTTGTGTATATAAAGGTTATGGTTAACAAAGGTATTGGAATGGTTGCTTTGGCTATGGTTGTTGCGGCCAATGGCGCAGCGGAACCAGCTGAAAACAAACAATCTGCATCGGATAATAAAGTCGAACGCGTATTCAGCCGCCTCTCCATTGGTGGATATGGCGAGGCTGTGATGACCCGCAATTTCTACAGCGATAACATATATAGGTACACCCGTCCGTATGAGCACAAGGACGACGACAGTCACGGCCGTTTCGACCTGCCGCACGTCGTCATCAACCTTGGCTACGACTTCGGCAAGGGTTGGACGATGGGTACCGAAATCGAATTTGAGCACGGCGGCACCGAATCGGCCGTCGAGATGGATGCCGACGAGAGCGGCGAATATGAGGCCGAGACCGAAAAGGGCGGCGAGGTGGCCTTGGAGCAGTTCTGGATTCAGAAGTCATTCGGCCGCAAACTGAACATCCGCGCGGGCGAAATCATCGTGCCTGTGGGTGCGGCCAATCAATATCACATGCCAAACGAATTCTTCACCGTCTATCGTCCGGAGGGTGAGGCTACGCTGTTGCCCAACACGTGGCATCAGACGGGCGTTTCGGTGTGGGGCCGCACGCAGAACTGGCGATATGAGGCGCAGTTCCTGTCGGGCTTGGATTCGGAACGTTTCGGCTCGGAGTGCTTTGTCCACTACGGTGCGACGTCGAGCTACGAGTTCAAGATTGCCAATGTCTATGCCGGTTCGGCCCGCGTCGATTATTTCGGCGTGAAGAACCTGCGACTCAGTGCGAGCGGCTACCGCGGCAACACGTTCAAGAACACGCTGCGCTCCATCGGCTCCGGTACCTACAAGGACGTGAAGGGCACGTTGACCATCGGCGCATTCGACTTCCAGTACAAGAGCCAGAACTTCACCATGCGCGGCAACTTCGACTGGGCGCACTTGGACGATGCCTCGCTCATCACGAAGTTCAACAAGGCATATCCGACACACTCGGGTCAGGACGGTTCGCCGTCGAAGCATCAGCCTGTGGCAAGCGATGCCATGTGCTACGCGATTGAGACGGGCTACAACGTGTTTGCCTTCAGCGACAAGTTGACCGCCGACGAGCAGAAACTGTATGTCTTCGGCCGATATGAATACTACAACTCGATGCAGAAGAGCACGCAGAAGAGCGCCTACGGCTGGTGCGAAAAGAACCGCATGGCCATCGGCCTCAACTATATGCCTGTGAAGGAGGTCGTTGTCAAGGCCGAGTTCTCCGACCGCTTCTTCAAGGAGACGGGACTGACCTACACTTCGTCGAACGGCAACACCTATCCGCTTGAATACAACGACGAGCCAAGCGTGAGCATCGGCGTGACCTACTGCGGATGGTTCAAATAATAATTAAAGGCTGAAAAGGGGAGTGAAAAGGGGAGTGTAGAGACGTGGCGAGCCGCGTCTCAGGAGTGAAAGGGACAATAGAAAAAGTCCGTCAAGCACATCGGCCGATTTTACTCTGTTTCAAAACTGTAAATAAGAAAACCGAAATAACAACTTAAACAAAAATCAAACAACAATGAAAATGAATTGGAAGAACATGCTCACCGTGGCAATGATGGCCACTGTAGCAATTTCGGTCACTTCATGTGACGATGACGACAACGATGACGAACTCTCGGCCAAGGAGAAGACCCTTCAGGTCGTGAACAAAAACTTTGTCGAAAATACGCTTCAGCCAACTTATGAAGGTCTGGTTGCAGCTACCGGCAAGATGATTAGCAACATTGAGGCCAAGGATTATGAGGCCGCTGCTACCTCATGGAAGGAGGCCCGCAAGTACTGGGAGTGGTCGGAGGCATTCCTGTTCGGTGCTGCATCGACCTACGGCATTGACCCACACATCGACACATGGCCATTCGACGCCGCTTCGTTCGAGAACTATATGGACAGGTATAAGCCTGCTACCAACGAGTCGGATGCTGCTATCCTTGAAGAGGCCATCGCCACCGGCCGGAGCTTGACCGGCTTCCACGCTGTCGAGTATCTGTTGTTCCGCAACGGAGCTGTTCGCACCAACTTGACCGACGACGAGGCATGGTTTGCAAAGGCTGCTGCCGAAGACCTCTACCTGAATGCCTGCAAGCTGGTTGAAGCTTGGGACGGCGACCTGACAGATGCTCAGGAGGCAATGCTTGAAGAGGCTGAATTTGAGGCCGATGACTTCGGCGACGAGTTCGAGGACGCTGGTTTCGCCGGTTCACGCTGGAAGACCGTCACCGCCGCTACTGTCGAGATTATCGAGGGCTGCCAGGACATCATCGACGAGGTTGCCCACAGCAAGATCGGTGCTCCATACACGGGCGAGGATGAGAACTACATCGAGTCACCACACGCCTACAATTCAATCACCGACTTCTACGACAACATCATGTCGGTCAAGAACTCGCTCTATGGCCTGACTCCATCGGACAACAACACAGGCATCACCGCTCCGGCTGCCGGCTCGCTCATCACCTATTCGCTGGTTTCGGCTCCAACCGAGACTGCCAAGGTCACTGCCGCACTTGAGGCTGCCCTGTTGGCCATCAACAATATGCCAAAGCCATTCGTCCAGAACTACAAGGATGCCAAGGTCGGCCTTGCCATCGAGGCTCTTGAGGCTCTCGACTCGACATTGAACGACTTGAAGAATGCCATTGGCGAATAAAAAAACGCGTAACCGAATAACAATAACCAACTTATGGCAACCAGACGACCCGTTTTGCGGCCGTCTGGCTTTGCCGTTAAAAAAAGTACAACTATTATGAAGACAATGAAAATTATGGGCCTGATGATGGCCGCAGCTGTCCTTGTCACCGCCTGCGAAGATGACGACAAGAACGAGGTCGAAAACACCTACAAGTCCGAATCGTTCGACGAGTCAGAATGGTATGCCGGCGGCGAACTGGGCACGTCGTTCAATGCATCGGCCAACGCCTTCGAGCAACCCACACCGGCCTGCGAAGAGAAGTTCTCGCAGTCGTTCAAGCTGGGCGAATACCTCTTTGAGAAGAACTTCAACACCAACACCGACGGCGCATTCTGCGGACTTGGTCCTGTAGCCGTCCGTCCGGGCTGTCTCTATTGCCATCCGGGCTACGGCCACGGCAAGCGTCAGACGTCGTACAGCGGCACGCAGCACGGCAACGGCTACCTGCTGGTCATCTACGACAAGCAGACCGAAAACTACATCTACTCGGTGGCCGGTATGCCGCAGACGTTGGCCTACGGTCCGTTCAAGGCTCCTATCGACGAGAAGCAGATTACCATCGACTGGCTCGACTACACCGACGACTGGGGCAACACTTTCCCCGACGGCGAGACCTATTCGCTCATCTATCCCGAGGTAAACATCCCACGTTCAGCCTACTATGCGCCTCTCATGGCCATGCGCAACGGCGAATATGTCGAAGTGGGCGTTGACGAGGTCGGCGTGAAGCTCGAATCGACCATCGGCGTCTATGGAACCGGCCTGACCGATGCCATTCCCGACGACTCGATTACGGCTCAGTGGGCCAAGGAGGAGAACGCCTACAACAAGGGCTACATCAAGAACTTCCGCACCGACTGGTTTGAGAATGGCCAATGGAAATCGTACTACAGCAACTCGCGTCAGGGCGACGGCACAAAGTACGTGCGCCGCTACACCTACGCCATGTCGCGCGGCCCGATTCTGGACGCTGCCGGAGCCAATGCCATCTGGAACATCACCAACGTGACGCGCTCAGACCGCCACTTCCTCTACAGCACGCCTGCCTGGGCACAGGCTCAGAGCCAGGATGCTGACGTGATAGCCTACATCAAGGAGCACGGCAAGAGCGAGTCGAGCATACTGCACCCCTACTATGCCGACGGCAC
>DFJU01000122.1 GCA_002373755.1 Bacteroidales bacterium UBA3663
GGATGTTGTCCGCTGCCTTGTTCATCAATGCAATTGAATTCATGATGTGTTATTTGAAAATGGTTAAAAAAATTTATGTGTTTATCGGAAAAAAGTTTTCTCAAATAGGTTATGTCCAACGTAGCACGCGGCTACGGCGTCTTCACAATCACGTATGGACCTTTGCGGCCAACGATGACGCCCTGCTCCTCGATCGGGACCTGCAACCGCGTCAGGCGCAGTTTGAGGTCTTCATACTCCTCCTCTTCGGCCAAAAGCAATGCATTCTTGATGCGATGCTGCACGAAGTCCGAGACGGTTGCCTCCTTCGGGTCGCGATGCAGATAGACGTCCATGTTGCTCATGCTTTGCAGATGATAGGTATAGACATCGGTCGTGCCGAGTTCGCGGGCCACTCTGTTGGCGCGCCAGCACAAATGTCCGTAGCAGCCCATCTCGGCATTGAATTTCGGCATCAGACATCCGCCGATGAATATGCCGATCAAGATGAAGCGGCACACCCACAGGATTCGCCACTGCCATTTTAGCGGCCACTGCCATTGTCCCATCTGCATCACGCCCACGTAGATGAGGAACGGGAACACCGGCAACAATCGCACATCGATCTTGCCCGGCACGCACGACAGCATTACCAGCGTGCTCAACACCGTCATGGCAAAGAAGTTCTGCAACGGTGTAGCGAGACTGAATCGTCGCAGCCAACCTTTTTCGGGATATTTCCGCCAACGGTTCAGCATCGAACAAACGAGCATCACCATGCAGACTGGGCCCCAAGGCATCGAATCCCACCACACGGAACAGAGGTAGTAGAACCACGGCCGATGATGGCGCGTAATCGTGTAGAGCAACGGCTGATAGACGCGGGCGTCGGAGAAATGCTCAAAGTAGTTCCATCCGCCCTCGACCCACAGAGCGCCGAGCCAAATGGCGATGCCGCTGCACAGGATGAGCCATATGCGCCAGCCCCACACGCGGATTATGCTCTTGCCTCGTCCGCTGACCAGCAGATAGAGAATCGTGGACAGGAAGACGATAATCGGACCCCACAGGCCTTTGGTCAGGAACGACAGCAGCAGGAAAGCGCCGAAACGAAACTGATAGCGCACCGTGCCGCGTTCGCGTGGCTTTACGCCCGACTCTTCATTGGCTCCGAGCGGCTCATAGAGAATCTGCCAGAAGTTGTACAAGGCCAAAACGACCCACAACGTGTTGAGCATGTCCATGCGCAGATAGAAGCTCATGAATATCATCATGCCGCTCGTGAAGAGCATCCACTGCGCGAGGTCGCGGCTCTGGCTACCGTCGGACAACCGCAAACCACCCATTTCGTAGCGCCACACCCAGCGGTGCATCACCTGCACAATCATCAGGGCCGGAATGAGCGAGAAGAGTCCGAGCTGGATCATGTACCAATGGCGGAAGATTACCTTCGATGCCATGAGCAGCCAGAAGTAGAGCGGCGGGAATTCCGTGTACGGCTCACCTTGCAGCGTGAACGCCACCCAATGGTGCTCCCTCAGGGCTTCGACGGCCACGGCGATGTATCGCAGTTCGTTGTTGGGCGTAAAGTCGCGTAGCAACAACACTGGAATCAGCGCCAGGATGAAGGGGTAATATTGGTCCCAGAATCTCTTCAACATAATCAGTTATTTCTTCACACGCACTCTTTCTATGCGGCGTCGGTCCATAGCAATCACGGTGAATGTGAGTCCCTTGTAGCGGATACTCTCGTTCACGCGCGGAAAGTTCTGTTTGATTTCGAGCAGCAGGCCGCCCACGCTCTCGCAATTGTCGGCCTTGTCGCCAAGCAGGTCGGCGTCGATGTCGATGACTCGGCAGAAGTCGTTGAGCGACGTGCGCGCCTCGAAAATCCATTCGTCTTGTCCGATGCGCTGCCAGGTCTGCTCGTCCTCGTCATATTCGTCGTGGATTTCGCCCACAATCTCTTCAAGCACATCCTCCATCGTGATGAGCCCGGAAGTTCCGCTGAATTCATCGACCACAATGGCCATGTGCATACGACGGCTGCGGAAATCGTCGAGCAAATCGTCGATCATCTTGTTTTCGGGCACGAAATATGCCGGACGGATGAGGTCTGACCATCGGAAACTGTCATTCTGGTTCAGATAAGGCAACAGGTCCTTGATGTAGAGTATGCCCCGAATGTGGTCTTCCGTGCCTTCATAGACAGGTATGCGGCTGTAGCGTTGGTCAACCACCAGACGTAGCACCTCGCTGAACGGCCTTCCGATTTCGATGGTTGTCATCTCGCTGCGGCTTGTCATGGCATCCTTCACCGTCTTGCCGGCAAATTCGATGATGCCCTCCAGCATCTTCTTCTCGTCATTATTGCGTGCCACCTGAGGTGCCAATTTCAGCGCATCGCTGAGGTCCTCGACGGTAACTTCGTCGGCAATGTGTTCGGCCAAGCGGCGGTTGATGATTCCAGTGCTGCCGACGAGCAACGAGATGAACGGACGGAACAAAGTGACCATCGTCTGCATCAGCCGCGCCGTCATTCGGGCGAACCACAAAGCCTGATGCGTTGCATAGACCTTCGGCAAGACCTCGCCGAAAAGCAGCAGCAGGAAGGTCAGGATGACGCTTTCGAGCAAGAAGACCATCAGTCCGCTGGTGTGGCTGTGGTCGATGGCGCCGTTCATGAACAACGTGAACAGCATGATGATTGCCACGTTGACCAAGTTGTTGCCAATCAGGATTGCCGCCATCAGCCGCTCGCTCTTGTCGAGCAGACGTTCGACGATGCCGTCCACGGCGCGCTCTTCACTGTCAAGCCGGTCTTTTTCGCGCGGCGACAGCGAGAAGAAAGCCACCTCACTGCCCGAAATTGTAGCCGAGGCCAACAGCAGCAACAAGGCTACGGCCAACGCCACCCACGCCGTCATTCCCGGCATTATGAACGATATTTCAAACATGCTTAGTCTCTTCGTTTTCTTGTCCGATGCACCTCACTACGCGGATTTTTGCGTCACCGATGCGATTTGGCGGTCAATCATCTTCTGCAACGTGTGCGGGTCAAGGCTGCGGTATATCTTGCCCTGCTCGGCCAACGAGATTCCGCCCGTCTCCTCGCTCACCACCACTACCAGCGCGTCGCACATCTCCGTCAAGCCGATGGCCGACCGATGTCGCAGACCCAGCTCCTGCGGGATGTTCATGTTGTGCGACACCGGCAGGATACATGCCGCCGACTGCACCCGGCCGCCACGCACCACGACAGCGCCGTCGTGCAACGGAGTGTTCTTGTAGAAAATCTGCTCCAAAAGTCGCGTAGTGAGCCGCGCATCTATCTGTTCACCCGTCTCGGCATATTGCTGAAGGCTGTCTTCACGTTCGATGCAGATCAAGGCACCGACCTTCTGCGCGCTCATGTTGCGGCAGGCCAGCACCAGCGCATCGACCCACACCTGCCTCGCATCGGCCGCCGAACCTTCGCCGAACATCGCCATGAGCGAAGTCCAGCCTCGGCGCGAACCGACACGCATCAACGTCCGTCGTATGTCGTTCTGAAAAAGGACGACCAATGCAATCAGACCCACACTGATCAGACTGTCAAAGATCGAACCCAGCAACTTCATCCGCAACACCTGACTCACCACGAGCCACGTGACGAAAACCGCCAAGATGCCCTGAAACAGGACCAAAGTGCCGTTCTTCCTGCTGCTTCGGTACAGCCAATTCATTCCGGCCGCAACGACCAGAATATCGACGATATCCTTGATTCCGAAGTCCCACATAGGCAATCTTGCGAAACAGAATTTCGCGGGAAAAGAATGTTTTTCAAACCATGCGCCGAGCATTGGCGGAGGCACCCATCTTTAGTCAAAATCCCGCGAAAAACGAACTGTTTAAAAATTTGTGCGCAAATATATATATTTCAAATGTACGATGCAAATTTTTTCGTTTTTCTATCAGTGCGCGATGCACTTTTCGCCTGCAATTGCCAATTCTACCGACTACAGGGAGCAAGCCCGAACGGCGTCGGGCAAAAAGCAATCCCCCGAAAGCCGGGCAATTCGGCTCGCGAGGGATTTGTTTCGTTCGTGCAAAAAACGGGTTGAATCAAGCCAAAGGCTGCACGGTGACCTCCTTGCTGATCTTTGAAATCAAGCCCTGAAGCACAGTGCCAGGACCGCACTCGATGAAGTTCGTTGCGCCGGCTGCAATCATGTTCTGGACCGACTTTGTCCAACGCACCGGCGAAGTGAGCTGAGCCACCAGATTGGCCTTGATTTCGGCCGGATTGGTGTGTGCCTGAGCATCGACATTCTGATAAATCGGGCACTTCGGCGCGCTGAACGATGTTGCCTCGATGGCCTTGGCCAATTCAGCACGGGCTGGTTCCATCAATGGAGAGTGGAAGGCACCGCCCACCTTAAGCAGCATGGCACGCTTTGCGCCGGCTTCGAGCATCTTGGCATTGGCAGCCTCAACAGCCTCCAACGCACCCGAGATGATGATCTGACCAGGGCAATTATAGTTGGCCGCAACGACAGTGCCGGGTGTGGCAGCGCAGATTTCCTCGACCTGCTCGTCGCTCAACTTGATGACGGCCGACATCGTGCCGGGATTCTGCTCACAAGCCTTCTGCATGGCCATTGCGCGCTGCGAGACAAGCTTCAAGCCGTCTTCAAACGACAGGGCGCCGCTCAGCACCAAGGCAGAGAATTCGCCCAAGCTGTGACCTGCAACCATGTCGGGCTTGACATCGGCCACAATAGCCGGAATCACCGAGCAGAGGAATACGGCAGGCTGTGTCACCTTCGTCTGGCGGAGGTCGTCTTCCGTACCGGCAAACATCATGTCTGTAATGCGGAATCCGAGAATCTCGTTAGCCTTTTCAAACAACTCTTTGGCCTGCGCATTGCTGTCATACAGCTCCTTGCCCATGCCTACAAATTGGGAACCTTGTCCCGGGAAAACGTATGCGTTCATAATCAAAAATTAAGGTTTTTGCCCCGCTCCATCGGACGCCGAAAACGACTTCCGCGAATGGCTCAGCGAGGAGAATTGGCCGCAAAGATAGCAAGTTTCGGCCAATGCACGCCGTTTGTCCAACGGAAAAACAGATTTGAGCCGCAACGTCCCGTTTTTTGAAAAGAAAAGTATAAGTTCGCTTTGCAAAAAGTTACAGATTGCCGCACGGCGCACAAAAAATGCTCTACAGACGTTGCAAGCGATAAAAATATTGCATACCTTTGCGCGAAATGCACGGGAAATCGGTGCATAAAACGTCCCAAAATCATGACAAAATCAGGACTTGACCCAAAGAAATTTGAAGCAGCGATCGACGGTAAGGCGACCGCACTTTTCGTGTTGACCAACGCCAACGGCATGGAGGTCTGCATCTGCAACTATGGCGGCACAATCGTGTCGGTCATGGCTCCAGATCGCAACGGCCGATTCGCCAACGTCGTTCTGGGCTTCGACAACATCGAGACACTGGCCAACTCGCCGGAACCGACCTTCGGCTCGACCATCGGACGCTACGGCAACCGCATCGCAAAAGGTCAGTTCACATTGGACGGAACCACCTATCAGGTGCCGCTCAGCCAAGCGCCGAACTGCCTGCACGGCGGCATGAAGGGATTTCATTTCAAGGTTTGGGACGTCGTCGAGAGCTCTTCAAGCAGCATTACACTCCGCTACGTGAGTGCCGACGGCGAGGAGGGCTTCCCCGGCACGCTGACCAGCACCGTGAAGTTCACGTTGACCGACAACAATGCAATCCGCATCGACTACAGCGCCACAACCGACAAATTGACGCTCTGTAACCTGACCAACCACAGTTATTTCAATCTGGCTGGTTTGACCGACGGAAAGCCCGCGCCAGTCATCACCGACCACGTGCTCACAATGCATTGCGATGCCTACATTCCGGTCGATGCGACCTGCATCCCATTGGGCCGTCGCGACAAGGTTGAAGGCACTCCGTTCGACTTCCGCACACCGCACGTCATTGGCGAACGCATCGACGCCGACCACGAGCAAATCCGCAACGGAGCCGGCTACGACCACTGTTTTGCAGTGAACCGTGGCGACAGCAGCCTGCCACATTGGGCCGACGTCGAAGACTGCGTTCTGGCATCGGAGGCCGAATGTCCGTCCACAGGTCGCGTAATGCGCACCTACACCACAGAGCCTGGCATTCAGCTCTACACGGCCAACTGGCTTTCAGGATTCGCCGGCATCAACGGCACGACTTTCCCTCGTCGTTCGGGCTTCTGCCTCGAGGCTCAGCATCATCCAGACTCACCGAACCAGCCCACATTCGAGCAGGCGACTTTGGCACCAGGCGAAACATACAGGCAGGTAACCGTCTATGAATTCGGCGTCAAATGAGCACGACGAAACATCGCAGAACAAAAAAGAACATCTATTTATTAACATACTTAATTATTAACAACAATGGCAAAGTCAGAGAAGAAGCGCAGAAAGGTCTTCGGATTCCACACTGCATTCAACAAGGCCAGCAAAGTGCAGCAGGCCAACGCCGCTGCAATGGCTGAGTACTTGAAAAAGTAACTCGAAAGTGCACTCCGCACACGTCATTATGAGTCGGTCGGCAATTCTAAAGCTCGGATTGTACGGCCACTCACAATGACATTTTTTTTATAAAATCCATACAGACAACTACATAACATCAATAAAAACAATTACGTACCATGGATATCAATGACGTACGCTCGCGCTTTGCGAAGCATTTCAATGGCAGCAAGGGACAGGTCTATGCCAGCCCGGGCCGCATCAACCTCATCGGAGAACACACAGACTACAACGGAGGCTTCGTCTTCCCAGGTGCAGTTGAACAAGGCATGGTTGCCGAAGTGAAGCCAAACGGCACACGCATCATCCGCGCCTACAGCATCGACCTGAAGGACTACGACGAGTTCAATCTGGACGACGAGAAGGGCCCGAAGGCAAGCCACTTCCGCTACATCT
>DFJU01000006.1:0-6079 GCA_002373755.1 Bacteroidales bacterium UBA3663
GCATCGTTTTACCAAATGTATTCTTACTCATGATTGTGTTTTATCGGATGCAAATATTTGTAAAAATGTTTAGCATAACAAACATTTATCTATAGAAATCCACATTTGGTTGTCGAAATATGTATAATTATCTCAAAACGGTCTTAGAAAGTGCCGAAACCTTCCGTTTAACCGTTCTGCTTTTCTAATTTTAGGATGAAGATAGACCGTTATAAACAATTTGGGCTATAGCTCATTTCCGAGTCATAGCCCAAAATTTCATTTCCTCCTCTGGCTCGCATCGAACAGCATCGCCTTTTCTTCGGCCGATAGTGCATCATAGCCGCCCTTGCTGATTTTGTCGAGGATGGCGTCGATGCGCTGTTGCTGGACGTGTTGCCGATGGTTGTAGTCGTGGTCGGCAGCGCGGTCGTTGGGCACGTGAGTCTTGCCGCCGCGTGTTGCCTTCATCTTCGGACGTGGTTTAAGGGCATCGGCCAATGCATCGCACATGCGGTTGAACCAGCGGGTGATGTCGATGCCATGCCGCTCTTCATACCCGTAGGCCACGCCGAACAGCATTCCGCCCAGATGGCAGACGATGCCGCCCACGTTCTGACCATTGGCCAGATTCATGATGTTTATGGCCAATGCCGCAAGTGCGAACCACTTCATCTTCAATGGCACGACGCGAATGAAGAAATTCAGATATATGGCCTCGTCGGGATGGCGCATGGCGACGGCTGCAACGAGCGCAAAGATGGCACCTGAAGCACCGACGACGACCGTGTGCGACATCTGGTGCAGGGCTGGGAAGACGTTATAGCAGCCCAGAAAGAACAGCCCCGCGAACAGACCTCCCATCAGATAGACGCCGAGCAGCTGACGGCCGGTGTGCGTGCGCAGAAAATATTGGCCAAACCACCAGAGCCACAACATGTTGAACAGCAGGTGGAACACGTTGTCGCCGAAGTTGGCGTGTACGAAAAAGTAGGTCAGCAGCGTCCACGGCGTGACGAGGAACGACTGCCAATCGGCATGAAGGGCAAGCCAGCTGTACCAGTCGAGGTCATCGGACGTGAAAAGCCAGCTCACGATGCGGCCGATCTGCAATGCGAGCCAAATCGTGACGTTGATGGCGATGAGTTTGCCTGGCAGGTTGAGTGCCTTGTATTTTGCGAGATATCCGTTCATTCGTCGAAGTTGAAGTTGCGTTGATTTTTCCAGAGCTGGATTAGGATGAAGCCGAACAGCATTCCGCCCAAATGCGCGTAGTGGGCCACGCCGCTCTGCACGCCCCACACGCCGGCGAACAGTTCGAACAGTCCATAGCCGATGACGAGCCATTTGGCCTTGAGCGGCATGGGCGGGAAGAGCAGGAAGATGCGCGCGTTGGGGAACATCATGCCGAAGGCCAGCAGGATGCCGAACACCGAGCCCGATGCTCCCACGGTGACGAGTTGGCCGACGTTGAAGTAGCCGCCGCCAGAGATGGCGATGCCCTTCTCGACCAGTTCCTGATAGGTAAAGCCGCTGTCGGGGAAGTTGGTCAACACCTCAGCCGCCATCTGGCCCATGTCGTAGCGCCAGGCCAACTGCTGGATGATGCCGGCTCCGATGCCGGTGAAGAAATAATAGATCAGAAAGCGTCTTTCGCCCCACACCATTTCGAGCAGACGGCCGAACATGTAGAGCGAAAACATATTGTTGAAAAGGTGCGTGAAATTGCCGTGCATGAACATGTAGGTGACCAGCTGCCACCAGTGGAAATTGTCGGCCGCGTAGTAGTGCAACCCGAACGTGCCGCTCAGGCTGACGCCGCGCTTTTCGAGTATGGAGTCGGCCGCCAGAATCAGGCAGTTTATGATGATGATGTGCAGGGTGATATTGGTGACCGATCGGCCAGAAAAATTATTCATTTTAGGGGATAAAAATATAAGTTATCAACACGTATTTTCGCAAAAAGCGGTGCAAAAGTACGCGTATTTTCCGTAAAAAAAGCAGCCTGTGCCGTTTAAGTCATACTTTTATGCGGCAAAAGTTGCATTTCGGGGCGTTTCTTTGTAAATTTGCGGCGTTTTCGCATTTTTTTTAACCCTTTTTTACATCCATTTCAATGCCAAAACAGCCGTTCAAACCCAAGAAGAAAAAACTGTTCGGAGCGCGGTTCACATCGACGCTTTCGGTGGCACTCGTGCTCTTCGTTCTGGGCGTCGGTGCGTTGGGTGGATTGGCCGTTGCCGGGTTGGCCGATGTGATGCGCGAACAGTTCACCATCACGATTGTCGTCAACGGTGCGGCAGGCGACAAGTATGCCAAGCAGCTCGTTGCCAAGTTGGACAGCGCGGCCTTCACGTCGAAGGTATCGTACATCAGCGCCGACAGCGCCTTGCAGATTGTGACCCGCGAGTTGGGCGAGAGTCCCGAGGATTTTTTGGGCTACAATCCGTTGCAGCCCAGTGTAGAGCTTCAGTTGAAGTCGGCCTATGCCCGACGCGACAGCATCGCCCCGATCATCGAATCGCTCCGGCAGCAGGCTGGACAGAAGATAGACAGCATCGACTACAACGAGGATTTGCTCGATGCCGTCAATGCGAATATCCACCGCACGGCCATCGTGCTTGCAATTCTGGCGGCTGTCCTGATTCTCATCAGCATGACGCTGGTGGCCAACACCGTCCGTCTGGCACTTCATGCTGACCGTTTCATCATCGGCACAATGCGGCTGGTGGGTGCGACCGACTGGTTTATCCGTCGGCCGTTTGTCGTCGGCCAAGTCTGGCACGGGCTTCTGGCGGCTGCGGTCGCTATGCTGGCCATTGCGGTGCTGTTCTTTTTCGGCATGGATGCAACGGGCAGTGCCGCGCAGGCGTTCGTGCAGCTTGTGTTCAATCCGCTTCATGTGGCTTGCGTCGCTGTCGGCATGATTCTGGCCGGCATGATGATTCCGGCCCTGGCTGCTTGGCAGGCCTGCAACAAATATCTGCATTGCACGACCGACGAGCTATACTTGATGTGACCCCATCCCGATTCACCCATCGGCTAAAGCCTCGTCTTCTCGATAGAGGGTTATCAATCCTCCTAATCACTGCGAGGACCCAGAGGGGAGGAGATTTTCCTCTGAGCGAGGAAATGTCGAGAGGAGAGTGTGGTTATGCATTGGAGTCGTTTCGTAAACTGTAATTATCCAACTCAACAAATAATTCCCGTCCGCGATGAATGCCTCCCCTCGGGGAGGTGTGGAGGGGGTCTTAATTATCACAAATATGCGTCTTTGTTTAGGAAAACTGAACTTCATCATCATGGGCATCGCTGCCCTTTTGATTTTGCTGGGCTTCATCCTGATGGGTGGCGAGCCGAGCACACCGGAACATTTCAATCCCGATGTCTTCAGCGACACTCGCGTAGTGTATGGCCCGAACATCTGTTTCATCGGCTATCTGCTGATGATTGTGGGTATCTGTGTGAAAAGTCCGCGCAAGAATGGTGCATTGGCTGATGCATCGGCCGAAAAAATGAACGACGAAAACAACGATAACACTACTGAATAACTGATTCCAATAGAGTCATGGATTACATTCACGCATTGATTCTGGGCCTTGTGCAAGGCTTGACAGAATATCTGCCTGTGAGCAGCAGCGGCCATCTGGAACTCGGTCAGCGCATCTTGGGGGTTCATTCGCCCGACAGTTTGACGTTCGACATCACAGTCCATGTGGCCACGGTTTTTTCGACGTTGGTCGTGTTGAACAAAGAGGTTTCCTGGATTTTCAAGGGTCTTTTCACACCGTTGAAGCCCACCGGAACACCTCCCGTAGAAGACCCGCTGAGCCGTTTCAGCGATTCGCAGAAATATGCATTGAAGATTCTTGTGTCGATGATTCCGATTGGACTGGTCGGTATCTTGGCCAAAGATTGGGTCGAGGCTGCCTTCAACGGAATCCACGTAGTGCCGGTCTGCTTGATGGCAACGGCCGTGCTGCTCGCGGTGTCGTTCTACATCCGTCCGCGTGAGAAGGAGGACATCTCGCTCAAGGATGCTTTCATCATCGGCATAGCGCAGGCAGTGGCAGTGTTGCCTGGCTTGTCGCGTTCGGGTTCGACGATTGCCACCGGTTTGCTGCTTGGCGTAAAGAAGGAGCATCTGGCGCAGTTCTCGTTCCTAATGGTCATTCCACCAATCCTGGGCGAGGCGTTGCTTGAAGGAATCAAATTGGCCAAGAACCCAGAGGAATTCCAGTGGGACGTATTGGCCGTGGGCTTCATTGCAGCCTTTGTGAGTGGCTGCCTGGCCTGCAAGGTGATGATTGCCTTGGTCAAGAAGTGCCAGCTCATCTGGTTTGCCGTCTATTGCGCCATTGTTTCCATCCTCGCGTTCATCTTGATTTGATTTTGGGATGGCGTACAATTTTGAAGAGGGTGTCGTGCTGGCCTTCGACAAGCCGTTGCACTGGACGTCGTTCAACTTGGTGAAAATCATCCGCAACAACCTGTCGCGCCGCATGGGCATCAAGCGGCTTAAGGTCGGCCATGCCGGAACGCTTGATCCGTTGGCTTCGGGTGTGATGATTATCTGCACCGGACGCGCCACCAAAAACATCGACCAGTTGCAGGCCGGCACGAAAGAGTATATTGCTACGTTGCGGCTTGGGCGGACAACTCCGTCGTTCGATGCCGAACACTCTGTCGATTTCACCTATTCCGTGGCGCACATCACGCGGCAGTTGGTCGATGAGACATTGCCACGGTTCATCGGCTCGATATGGCAGGTGCCGCCCGTCTATAGCGCGTGCAAGGTTGAGGGCCGACGGGCATTCGACTACGCGCGCAACGGCGAAGAAATCGAACTCAAGGCCAAGGAGCTTGTCATCGACGAGATCGAGGTGCTCGACTTCGTGAGTGCGGCCGATGCAGCTGTGCGGGGCTCCCGTCCGGAACTGACAATTCGCGTAGTGTGCTCGAAAGGGACCTACATCCGCGCTTTGGCACGCGACATCGGCGAGGCATTGGGCAGCGGTGCCTACCTGACAGCCTTGCGTCGCACGCGCGTCGGCCAATACAGCCTCGACGATTGCCACATTGCAGTTTCGGATGTCGAGCAGTGGGCGCAGGAGGTGGAAATCGAGCGTAGTGCGACCCCTGACAATCAGGAGTGAAATCTGTAAAATCGTTAGTAATCAAATCAAACCAATATAAAAAAATGAAACTTTCACAGTTCAAGTTCAAACTTCCGGAAGATCGTATCGCATTGCAGCCTTCTTACCATCGTGACGAATGTAAGATGATGGTGCTGCACAAGAAGAGCAAGAAAATCGAACATAAAATTTTCAAGGAATTCATCAACTATTTCGACGAGAAGGATCTTGTGATTTTCAACGACACAAAGGTCTTTCCCGCGCGTTTGTATGGCAATAAGGAGAAGACCGGAGCCCGCATCGAGGTCTTCCTGTTGCGCGAGCTGAACGCCGAAAGCCGTCTGTGGGACGTGTTGGTCGATCCGGCACGCAAGATCCGCATCGGCAATAAACTCTATTTCGGCGAAGACGAGAGTCTGGTGGCCGAGGTTATCGACAACACCACATCGCGCGGCCGCACACTCCGTTTCCTGTACGACGGCCCACACGAGGAATTCATCGAGACCCTCTACAGCTACGGCGAAACTCCGATTCCGCCCACATTGAAGAGCCTGCGCGACGTGATTGACGAGCCGGTCGATGACGACCATCCGTTTACCGACCGCGAACGCTATCAGACCATTTTCGCCAAGGCCGAAGGCGGCGTCGTGGCTCCGGCAGCCGCACTGCACTTCAGCCGCGAGTTGATGAAGCGCATGGAAATCAAGGGCGTCGATTTCGACTTCCTCACCATTCACAGCAATCATGGCAACTATCTGGACATCGACGTCGAGGATCTGTCGAAGCACAAGATGGACAGCGAGCGGTTCTCGATTTCGGAGTCGTTGGCCGAGCGCGTCAACCAGGTGAAGACCTCAGGCCATCACGTCTGCGCAGTTGACACGTCGGTGGTCCGCGCCATCGAGAGCAGCGTCTCGACCACAGGAATGCTCAAGCCCTACGACGGCTGGACCAACAAGTTCATC
>DFJU01000006.1:6138-15854 GCA_002373755.1 Bacteroidales bacterium UBA3663
ACAAGTTCATCTTCCCGCCCTACGAGTTCTCGATTGCCGACTGCATGGTGGCCAATTTCTACGACCCGATGAGCACGCTGCTCATGATGACCTGCGCATTCGGCGGCTTCGAATTCGTGATGGATGCCTACAAGGTGGCACTCAAGGAGGGCTACCAGTTCGGCACCTACGGCGATGCAATGTTGATAATGCCGGATTAAGACTGATTGCGCAAATCATTCAAAAATGGCCCGTGTTTTTCTCGGTCTCGGCTCCAATTTGGGCGACGGCGTTGCCAATCTGAACCACGCCTTGCAGCTGCTACGCGAGTTTGTGGGCGACGTGCAGGCCGTGTCAGACTTCGTGACGAGCGATCCATGGGGCTACGCGAGCGAACATCGTTTCACCAATGCCGTCTGCGCCGTCGAGACCGAACTTCAGCCGATGCAACTGTTGGACATGACGCAGCAGATTGAGCGGCAGATGGGACGCACCCACAAGCACGCGCCGGGCGAAAGCTACACCGACCGCATCATCGACATCGACATACTCACATACGCCGACGTACGTATGCAGAACGAACGGCTCACATTGCCGCATCCGCTCATCGAACAACGTGATTTCGTAAAATATCCAATGCAGGACTGCATTAAAAAACTATCGGAATGAAATCTTTCTTGAAAACCGTCTTGGCCGTTGTGGTCGGATTGTTCGCCGCGACGGTGTTGGGCACATTCTGCGTGACGTGTGCAATGGTCGCATCGTTGACCGTGTCTGATGGAAATTCGCGTAGCGCGACGCAACCGGGCGATGTCATGTTCCTGAAAATCAACGGCGAGGTGAACGAGGTGCCGCCATTCCGTCCATTCACGTTCGATGCGCTTAACGGTTTCCAGATGAACCAGAACCTGTCGCTACGCGAATATCTGGATGCAATCGACATCGCACAGCTTGACCCGAACATCGTCGGCATCTACCTTAACACCGACGGCATGACGGCAAGTCCGGCCACCTACGAGGCACTGCACGATGCACTTTCAGCCTTCCGGCGTTCGGGCAAGTGGATTGTGGCCTACAACGACAACTACACGCTCGGGCAGTACTACGTGGCTTCGGTGGCCGACAGCGTGTTCGTCAACACCATCGGCTCGGTCGCGTTCGACGGATTGGCCTCGTCGTCGCTCTATCCGAAGGGATTGCTCGACAAGTTGGGCATCGAGATGCAGGTCTTCCGCGTCGGCACGTTCAAGAGCGCCGTCGAACCCTATATGATTGACCACATGTCCGATGCCAACCGCCTTCAGATCGGGACCTACCTCAACAACATCTGGAAGCGCATGGCCGACGACGTTGCCCAAAGCCGTGGCATTGCGGCCGACAAACTCGATTCGTTGGCCAACGAACCAGTCAGTTTCATGCTGGCCGACGAGCTCGCAAAGTCCGGTTTGGTCGATAACATGCTCTACAAGAGCGAGGTGGAGCAGATTCTGCTCGACATGACGGGCCACGACGAATTGCAGGGCATCAAGGCAAAGGAGTTGGTCGATTGCAGCCACGACCAATGGTTCCCGCAAGACCGCGAACACAAGATTGCCGTGCTTTACGCGACCGGCGAAATCGCCAGCGAGGCACGCAACGTGAACGGTAGCGACGATATCTACTTCGAAGATCTGATTGACGAAATCCGCGATTTGGCCGACGACGATGAGGTCGCAGCTGTCGTGTTGCGCGTCAATTCACCGGGCGGCTCCGGATTCGCCTCCGAGCAGATTTGGCACGCGTTGGAGGAGCTGAAGGCGCGTAAGCCTTTGGTCGTATCGATGAGCGACTATGCGGCATCGGGCGGCTACTACATCAGCTGTGGAGCCGACTATATCGTTGCCGAACCGAACACTTTGACCGGCTCGATCGGCGTGTTCGGCGTCATTCCGAACTTCTCGCGGCTCACGTCAGACAGGCTCGGAATCAACTTCGAGGAGGTCAAGACGCACAAGTTCGGGCAGTTGAGCGTTACGCGTCCGCTGTCGTCGGCCGAAAAACAGAAGTTGCAGCGCACGGTCGAAGACTTCTACGGACTGTTCGTGATGCGTTGCGCCGAGGGTCGGAAAATGCCGCTCGAAAGCATCATGGAAGTGGCTGGAGGCCGTGTTTGGACTGGCAGCGATGCCGTTCGTCTGGGTCTGGCCGATGAATTGGGCGGAATCAACAGGGCAATTGCCAAGGCCATCGAACTGGCCGGATTGGAGGGCGAGCCATGTTCGCGTGTATGCTATCCGAGCGAGCAGTCGTCGTTCGAGTCGATGATGCAGATGTTCGGCGACGAGGCCGATGACCTGTCGCTACGTGTGGCTGAAAAGTTGTTGGGCGCGATGCCCATCGACCGCACATCGTGGAGCTTCATCCGCCATTTGCAGCAGGCCGACCATGTGCAGGCCCGTTCGTTAGACGTCGTCGAGTTCTGATGTCGTCGGACAAAGAAGAAGAAATGTAATGTGTAACTAAAATAGTATTTATCCCAAATGGTATTACCTAAATTTCATACCTTTCCAGTGCTGTTGCCGTTGTCCTGGATATACTCTGGGGTAATGGGCATCCGCAATTGGATGTTCGATAAGGGATATTTGCGTGTCACGTCGTTCGAAAATCGCGTAGCGGTGATCGGCGTGGGCAACATCTGCGCTGGAGGTGCCGGAAAAACACCACACATCGAGTATCTCATCCGCCTGCTGCAAGGTGAGGGCATCGGCCCCATCGCTGTTCTGAGCCGCGGTTACAGGCGTGAAACGAAGGGCTTCCTGTTGGCCACACCCGGCATCACATCGAGCAAGTTGGGCGACGAGAGTTTCCAGCTTTTCCGCAAGTTCCCCGACATCATCATTGCGGTCGATGAAGATCGCGTGCACGGCATCAACCGCCTGCTGAAGCTGCCCGAGCCGCCGAAGGTCATCCTGCTCGACGACTGTTTCCAGCACCGCTACGTGAAGCCCGGCCTGAACATCTGCCTGACCAGCTACCGCCGCATTGTCTATCATGACCATGTGTTGCCGGCCGGCCTGCTGCGTGAAGATGAATCGGGCATGGACCGCACCGACATCGTCATCGTCACGAAATGTCCGAAGAGCCTGCGCGACGAGGAGGAGAACGACCTGCATGCCCGTATGCCCATCACAAAGGGACAGCCGATCTTCTACAGCGCCTACCGCTACACGAGCCTCTACAGTCTGGTCACCAACCAGCCGGTCGAGGTGGATCCGCGCCGCGAGGTGCTCATCGTTTCGGGTGTGGCCGATCCGGCTGTCATGGTCGATTACGTGGAGCGGCATTACCGTCTGCTGGACCACTTGTCGTTCGGCGACCACCATCGGTTCTCCTACCAGGACCTGCGCGAGATGCAGAAGCGCCTCGACAACGTCAACCACGATGGCTATTGCACGAACAACAGCGGCGAGAAGCCCATCATCATCACGACCGAGAAGGATGCGGCGCGCCTGTTGGACATGAAGTCCATCAATCCCGAGCTGAAAGAGCGCATATATTATCTGCCGACCGAAGTCTTCTTCCTCGGCGATCATGCAAAATCGTTTAACCAAAAAATTTTAGACTATGTTAGAAAAGATCGCACAAACGGCTGAATATATTTTGAGTCACACCGACCGTCGTCCGAAGACGGCCATCATTCTGGGTACGGGTCTTGGCCAATTGGCCACACAAATCACTGAGGCCGAGGAGATTCCCTACAGCACGATTCCCAACATGCCGGTCTCGACCGTCGAAGGCCACTCCGGCAAGCTGATTTTCGGCAAGTTGGGCGGCAAGGAAATCATGGCCATGCAGGGCCGCTTCCACTTCTATGAGGGTTACAGCATGAAGGAGGTCACGTTCCCCATCCGCGTGATGAAGGCGTGCGGCATCGAGACTCTCTTTGTGTCCAATGCGGCAGGCGGCACCAACTCGTCGTTCCGTGTGGGCGACCTGATGATCATCGAAGACCACATCAACCTCTTCCCCGAGCATCCGCTACGCGGAAAAAATTACGACGAACTCGGTCCTCGTTTCCCCGACATGAGCGAGCCGTATGACTTCGAGCTCATCAAGTTGGCCGAAACCATCGCCGTCGAGAAGGGCGTCCACCTCCAGAAGGGCGTCTATATCGGCACACAGGGCCCGACGTTCGAGACCCGCGCCGAGTACCGCTACTTCCGCTCCATCGGAGGCGACGCCGTAGGCATGAGCACCGTGCCCGAGGTCATCGTCGCACATCACGCCGGAATGCGCGTGTTCGGCATCTCGGTCATCACCGACCTCGGCGGCTTCGGCACTCCCGAAAAGGCCAGCCATGAGGAGGTTCAGAAGGCGGCCAATGCTGCCCAGCCCATCATGACGATGATCATGAGCGAGATGATCAGACGCTCGTAAGCAGACCCTCTCCCCAACCCTCCCCCGTAATGGGGAGGGAGCGGAGTTTACCATTTAATATTTACTATTTATTATTTTTTGCAAGGCAAAGGCATGGAAATCAAGGAATATGGCGAATTCGGCCTGATCAAGCATCTGACCGAAAAATTTCCTTTAAAGAACAAATCTTCTCTGTACGGCGTGGGCGATGACTGCGCCGTCATTGATGTTGACCCGTCGGAGGGCAAGACCGTCGTCACCACCGACCTTCTGCTTGAGGGCGTCCACTTCGACTTGACCTATTGTCCGATGCGCCACTTGGGCTACAAGGCGTGCGTGGTGAACTTCAGCGACGTCTATGCGATGATGGGAACGCCGCGTCAGATAACCGTCTCGCTCGGTATCTCCAAGCGCTTCAAGGTCGAGGACTTGGATGAGCTCTACGCGGGCATGAAGCTTGCGTGCGACATCTACGGCGTCGATCTTGTTGGCGGCGACACATCGGCCTCAATGACCGGACTCACGATTTCAATCACCTGCATTGGTGTGGCCAATGACCCTGTCTATCGCAACGGCGCGAAGGTGAACGACCTGATCTGCGTGTCGGGCGACCTCGGCGCGGCCTACGTGGGTCTGCAATTGCTCGAACGCGAGAAGGCCGTTTACTATCAGGAATATAACGACTGGAAACGCAACGGCGCGCAGGGGACGATGCCCGTCTTCAAGCCGAAATTCGAGGGCAAGGAGTACCTGCTCGAACGTCAACTGAAGCCCGAGGCGCGCAAGGACATCGTGGCCAAGCTGAACGAGGCCGGAATCAAGCCGACATCCATGATGGACATCTCCGACGGCCTTTCGTCCGAACTGTTGCACATCTGCCACCAGAGCAAGGTCGGCTGCCGCATCTACGAGGAGCGCATCCCCATCGACTATCAGACCGCTGTCCAGGCCGAGGAATTCAACCTCAACGTCTCGACGTGCGCATTGAACGGCGGCGAGGACTACGAACTGCTCTTCACCGTGCCATTGGCCCAGAGCGAGCTGATCCAGCAGATTTCCGGCATCCGTCTCATTGGCCATATCACCGACGAGCGTCTCGGTGCCGCCATGATTACGCGCGACGGCAACAGCGAAATCACCTTGCAGGCGCAGGGCTGGAATGCGTTCGCATCGAGCGAGTCAAAAAAATAATAGTTAAAAGTTAAAATGAAAAGTTATATTGCGGCAATGCTTTTGCCCAATGGAAATTTTTCATTGTATTTTGCGTATGCAGATAGCTGCACTTCTTTCTGGCGGCGTCGATAGTTCGGTGGCCGTCCATTTGCTTTGCGAGCAGGGCTACAAGCCCGACTTGTGGTACATCAAAATCGGTATGGACGATGCCGAGCAGGGCTATTCGTGTCCGCAGGAGGAGGATCTGGAAATCGTGCAGGCCATGGCGCACCAGTACGGACTGCGCTACGATGTGGTCGATTTGCAGAAGGAGTATTGGGATGAGGTCGTGAACTACACCATCGACAAGGTGAAGCGCGGATTTACGCCCAATCCCGACGTGATGTGCAACCGCCTAATCAAGTTCGGCGCGTTCCATCAGAAGGTGGGGAAGGAGTACGACAAATCGGCCACAGGACACTATGCGCAGGTGATTCAGGAGGACGGCCGATACTGGCTGGGCACGACGCCCGACCTCGTGAAGGACCAGACCGATTTCCTCGCGCAGATTACGGGCTGGCAGCTCGAACATTCGCTGTTCCCCATCGGCCACATGGCAAAGGGCGAGGTGCGCCGCATTGCGGAAGAGGCGAAGCTCCCATCGGCCAAGAGGAAGGACAGCCAGGGCATCTGTTTCCTCGGCAAAATCAACTACAATGAGTTCATCGAGCGTTTTCTGGGCGTGAAGGAGGGGCCGATTGTCGAGCTGGAGACGGGAAAAATCCTTGGCCAACATCGCGGCTATTGGTTCCACACCATCGGCCAACGGAAAGGTCTCTATCTGAGCGGCGGCCCGTGGTTCGTCATCAAGAAGGACATCGAGAACAATGTCATCTACGTGAGCCGTGGCTATGATCCCGAGGCGCAGAAGCAGGATTGGCTCGTGATGCGCGATGTGCATTGGATTACGCTTGACCCGTTTGCGCAAAAAGAATCCTCGCCTGTCACGTTGGGTGAGGATGGCGCATTGGCCGTAAAATTCAAGATCCGTCATGTGGCCGAGCTGAACGACGGCATTCTTTCGCTGAGGGCCGATGGCAGCTACTTCCTGAAGAGCGGCAAGCTCATCAACGGCGTTGCGCCCGGTCAGTTCTGCTGCGTCTATACGGCCGATGGCAGGATATGTCTCGGTTCGGGCGAGATTGCGTGGGAGTGAATGCTAGATTCCTCATAGTAGCTCATAGAAGGCTCACCGAAGCTTCCTTGTGCGAAGACAATGTGTGACAAGTGGTTGTTTGGGTTGGACCACAATTCTTTATCATAGAATCTGCCAATATCATACTCAATTGTTGCTGTTGGGCATAATACGAGAAGAACAAAAGTGTCCCATCTGCACTCCCTCTTTCTATGTACAGCAGACCGTTTTCCTATAACCTTTGAGATTTTTTATGGATATTATTATGTTGAAATAAACAAATGCCGACTAATGGAAGGCACGAATGAAGGTGTAAGAGGTCGGCAACTATGAAAGTTGGAGACACACTTTCTAAAAGTGTTGTCTCCAAGTCGATTTATTTAGGTTCAAGGTAACTTAAAAACTGGGTATCTTAATTGTCTTGAGTTTTATAAATTTATAGTCTGTAAAAATTTTTTACTTAATGCGATTGCCATTGGCGCAGTTAACTTGATTGTATCGTTTCCTTCTCTTACATAGAATTCATCATCATAAGCTATAGGTTCATTATCAGATTGTAACTCCAGAACAAGAATGTCTTTCCCATAATATTTAACAAGTTTTAGGTTCATAAGAATATATTTTTTTACTTCTTCTGAAACTTTACAGTTGCTAACAACATTCTTTATCTTCCGAATAAAATCATCACCACTCTTGTAATACGACTCAATCTCTTTATTAAGACCAACAACGAAGAAATTCATTCCATCAAATTCCATATATTCCTCACCACCATAAGTTTTCTTCCATAAATCTGCCGATTTTTTATTATCGGCAACTCCTACGAGGATGTATCCTTTCGTCTTAGGACCGAGATTCACTTCCGCTGTTAGTATTTCAACACATTTTTTAACAAGGTCCTCGTTAAATTTTCTTGTGTTCAAATCATGAAATCCAATTTTGAAATCATACTGACTTCCTTCTATTGATGATTTGTGTAATAAATTTTCAATTTGGGAAGTCCAATTTTCCATAACAACATCAGATCCATTTTGAGCGACAAAAGCAGGCTCAATCAAAGCCTTTAAAATTTTTACTTTCTCTGCACGAAATTCTGCATTCCAATTATCGCGAGAACCGATTCCCGAAAAATTTCTAGGCCCACAATCTCGTAATTTTTCAACAAGTTTATCGTAATCCGATATTCTCATCTTCTGGTTAACTAACAATTCAAAAAATGCGAGAAAGACCACTTGAAAGATACGATTAAATCTTTCTGGATGTTTATTCCCGTAAAGCAGTGTACGAAAATCCACTTTGGACTCATGTAAAGTTAAAAGAATCTCACTATAAACTTTTTCGAACCAACTGATAATTACTTCAACTCCTTTACAATTAATTCCACTCTCTACTTTTGAATTTAAACCTTCTTTATCATCTTCATAATGATAAAGCCCATCTAACGCATGTTTAGAGGGATTCATATTTTCACCTACTATCATGTAAGCAAGAAGCTGTGCTATAAGTTCTTCATCACGAGATTTACGCATATTTTCTATTGTGATAATTTTTTGCTTAACCCAGAAAACATTGTTGATATTTATACCATAACGCAAATTTCCATTAGAAAGACTAATCCGATTCATATCGTTAAGTCCTATCACATCTTTACTTGAATCATCTCCTCGTACCTTAGCCGATATACGTCTCACTAAGTCAGGGAACAACCCAAGTGCTCCTGCTTGACGTATTTCATGATCCGATAATTGTCGGCCATAAGAATTGATGCGTCTAAAAATCTCCTCTATATTTTTTTTATCTGCAATAACTGTGGTAAGTGGTAGTTCATAATTCATAATAGAAATACAATCCTCACGGTCAAGTACAGGTGTTTTTTGTGTCAATATTCCGTCTTCACGCATTTTCTTGGTCCGTCCCAGTGTATCCAAGTCAAAATAATACAACTTACCTTTTATTTTCAGACCAAATTCATTTTCAATAAAACCAAAAATTGCATTTAGCCGTTGCATACCATCAATTATTTCATACTGTTGCACATCTGCTTTAGGCTGAGCGAATAGGAAAAGGGGAACAGAATATTTTCTATACACTGAATCGATAAAAGCTTCCTTTTCTTCTATCGACCAAACCAACTTACGTTGATATCTTCTATTAACTATGTATTTTTTCTGAACATAGTTCTCATACACCGACTGTATGCTTTCTGACTTACTTGTACAAATTGTGCTCATATGTTTGAATTTTAATTAAATTATTATTTTTTTGACTCTTTATGTAATTCGCTTGAATTCACCGAATTGCAAGCATATAATCTGTTCGGAAACAAATTCTTACGCAAATATACGTATTTTAATAAGAATTTTCTTGCTATCCAAGCACATGCTTCTGCATCGGCAAAGACATTATTCATTCCTCTGGTTTATCAGATTCACGACGACCTTGACCATTACGTCTTTCTCTTCGGTGCGGCTTTCGGCAATCATCAGTGTCAAGGCAACTAAAGTGTTGTCTGCCAGACGCTTTGAGCCATCTGCACGATAAAGGATGCCGTTGTTGTTGAGAAACCAGAGAAATAACGTGGCAGCGATGCGTTTATTGCCGTCGCTGAACGAATGATTTTTCGTGACGAGATAGAGGAGCATGGCTGCCTTCTCCTCCACACTGGGGTAGAGTTCTTGGCCATCGAAGGTCTGGTAAATTTGTCCAATGCTGCTTTTGAAGGAGTCGTCCTTTTCATTGGCAAAAAGCATAGACCCGCCGAATTTTTCACGTAGTTTGCGGATTTCTGCCATGGCGTTCTCGTAGGTTGCGTGAAACGGCTCTTCCTGCGTTGTCTTTTCGATGGTCAGCCGCTCGTAGTCGTAGTTGTCAAGCGTATCAAGGGCATAGGTGTAATCAACTACCACATCAAACAGGGCGGTTTGCTCGTTTGCTACATCTTCTGCCGATTTGCCTTCGTCCAAAAGTGCTTTGCTTTGCAATGTCCGCCCGACTA
>DFJU01000036.1:0-19646 GCA_002373755.1 Bacteroidales bacterium UBA3663
GCTGACCGAACTGGCCATCAGCAGCGACATTCCCAAAAATATGTATTTTTTCATATCTTGTCCGATTTCAAAAGTTTAAGGTTATTCGCCGTCAGACACGTGAGGCTTGAAGATAATACAATCCACCAGCAATGTCTTTGTTCCGGTGCCATTGCGCACTTCCGTGGCCGAGGTGTTGCCCTGCACGAGCATCTTGACCTGCGCATCGTCCAGTCCCATCGAACATGTCGGGAAGGTGTAGGTGCCGACATAGACGGTATCGACATTGTACGCGTCGGTGACGAAGGGGTCCTTGCTCGTCTGCTTGACGTTGACCTCCTTGCCGGTCATGTCGTGATAGTAGAACGTGGCACGGAACTTGGTCGGCAGCGGCGTGAGCAATGTGTCTTTTGCCGTGAGCGGCACGGCCACGAGATAGACGTCGTATGGCACATTGGACAACACGTTGTAGATATCGAACAGCACCTTGATGTTGGATGTAGATGTAGGCGCAATCTCAACGAACATGTTTTTCGACACTTTGTTGTAGAACGGATTGTTGCTCGCTACGCTATAATAGACCGGGTCGCTCGTGCTGATGCTATATACCGAGTCAATTGTGCCGCCATATTCACCCTCGCGGAGGTTGCTGCGAAGGACGGTGCGCAACGAATCGACCTTCCAGTTGACGAGGTCGGCCTTCTTGACCAGACCGTTGCTGCACTGCACATCGACGGTCGATTCAAAGATGCCGCCTTCGTCGAACGGATTGTCGAAGATGTAGTAGCGGTTGAAGCCTTTGCCCCACGAGTAAACACGCGATGTGAACGATGATGCCCACGTAGAGAACACGGCAGCCGAGTCTTGGATTAACTTGTCGGTGTTGACCGTACGGCTGAATGTCGTGCCGCTCAACGCAAAGATGCGCGGATAGTTATACATCAGCGAGTCGCGGCCGGCAACCTTCGCGTCGTACTGGAAGTAGCGTTCGTACTGCGGCACGATCTTGTTCCAGACTTCGTTGGTCGGAGCCAGGAACCAGTAGGTCGAGTCTTCGACATCGAGCTCGGCATCCATCCAGCTTGACATCAGCTTGTTGGTGAGCTTGGTGACGGAATCGAGATACTGCGTCTGGCCGTCAACGATCGGGCCCGGCACACTCTGCTCGGCAATGAACTCGTCGATGCTGTATGAATAGATGTAGCTGCGGACGCTGTCGAGGTCGCTGTCGCGGCCAAGATATTCGTAGATGTTCGGCAGATATGTTGTCTGTCCGGCCACCTTGTAGAGGATGCCGTTGGACGACATCATGTTGGTGGCCTCCAGCTTCATACCATCGAAACTGTTGTTCTTGAGCACGGCATATTTGCCGTTCATCATCACAATCGAGTCGTTGGTGAGGCTCGACACCGAATGGTTGTAGAGCGCGATGTGGTTCATGACGAACTCCTTGATTGCCTTGTTGCGCGTCTCCTTCACTCCAGCGGCCTTTTCAGTCTTGTAGAGGTTGATGACACTGTCGCGCATCGTGGCCGTAAAGTTGTCGTTGACCGGGGCAAACACAGTGAATGCCTGACTGCCGTCCAACAAATCCGCGTAGCCGCACGCTTCGAGCACCGCCTGGAAATTCGACACATCGGCGTTCTTCGACATGGTTGCCCAAATGGAACCTTCGCCAATCGAAAGCGTTGCATAGTGGTCGTCCCACTTGTCCGAGCACGACGGCAGCATCAGTCCGGCAACTGCGCCACCCATCGGCAAAGCCAGGCAAAGCAGGAGTTTTCCTATACTTTTGTTCATATCAATCATTTTGTATTTTCAAGTTATGGAATGAGAATTTAGAAATATGAGTTTCTCCAGACGTGGCTTACAGGTCATCCTCTTCGGCACCCTCGTCGTTCACGCCATAGACGCTCTTCGGCACGAGTTCCAGATAGTCGAGCATGGCCTCGTTGTTGTTGCTGCCCTTGTTGTCCGACACGGCACGCACGCGCAGGTAGTGGTCTTCGCCCGGTGCGATGTGGACGGTGCAGAGCACGATGCGCAGTGTGGCATAGACATCGGCAAACGACTCGCCCGACGAGGCATTGGCACCATGATAGCCGCCGTTGCAGCCGTAGTAGTAGCCCTTGTTCTTCAACGTCTTCTTGTTTTCGATGCGCTGTGACTCCGAAAGCGAGTTGAGTCCGGTGAACGATGCGTTGAACGAACCATAGAGGATATACTTCAGGTCGCGGTTCATGTCGAGCGGGATGCCCTGTGCAATGCCGTCGAAATAGACCTGGGCGACACCACGACGGCCGTTCATAGCCGCGTAGCCGAGGCGGATCTGCCATTCGCTCTCGAACGGAACTGGCGGGATGCGGAATGTCACGTCGAAGTTGCCCTGGCATACGAACTCGTCGCCATGCAGTGACCAGTAGCCCTGACGTGGACGACGGTAGATGAAGTAGCCGTTCTTGCCCACGGTCACGCCATCCAGATAGCCATCGGGGAAGAAGAAGTTGCGGCCGTACTTGGTCGATTCGTTGTCGGCTGCCGTGTTGCCGCCGGTGCCGCCGTTGGTGCGGTCGCCGTTCATGCGGATGGCATTGGACATAAGCTCAGGGAAGAGTGACGAGAAGTCGATGCGCATACGGCAGTTGTCGATCACGTCGCGCGTCTCGTCGTCGAACTTGACGATGTCGTCGATGTAGTAGTATGGACCGTTCAAGGCCATGTTGTCAACGTCGCTCTCAACGTCGGGCTGGATGTGGACGCCCTCGATGGTGTACTGGTCATCGTAGCGACGGTTCAGGTAGTAGTGCGTACGTGTGCCCTCGCCTGTCCATTTGGTGACGGTGAGGTGCTCGCACTTCAGCATGGTGTAGGGCAGCAGTGTCGGATACCAATCCACAGGGTTCATCTTGGAGGTATAGACACCGAAGTCGTCGCGCACTGTCAATTCGCTCAGACCCTGGATGTTGCGGGTCAGCACATGATAGGCGATGAAGCGGCGCAACGGGTTGACCGAATCGCTCAGATGCTCGAAGCTGTGGCCTTCGGCTGCAACGTCGTTCGGATAAATCGGGTCGTAGATTTTGCATGCCAAATCGTAGAGGCCGCGCAGGTCGGTGATGCCGTATTTGGCCTTCAGGACGCTGTCGGGCACAAGGAATGCGGTATATCCGATGAGGCGTTCGTCGGGATTGGTGGCGAACTCCTTCGGCTCGGCACCCGAGGTGTAGTAATAGGTCTCGCCCGATGGTTCATAGTCGCCGTCCTTATATATCTTCATGACCTCGGCCAGGCCGGTCTTGTCCAATGCCTCAGAGTAGATTGAGACGCGCGGATTTTCGGCAATCAGGTCGGACAACGTGTTGGTCGAGCTTTCAAGCACGCAGTCAATCGGGTGCATGATGCCGTTTTCGACCGAGTCGTTCTGTGTCTTGGCGATGATAGTCGCGTAGCCGTTGATTACGACCACCGAGTTGGTGTCGGCATCGATTGCGTGCGACACCTTGAGTGGGCGGCGCATCATGTTCTGGGTGGCCAACACGCCATCCTTCATCTCGAATGTCGAGTACATCACGCTGATCAGGTGCGTGCGGGCGATGGTGTCGCACTCGGCGTCGG
This sequence comes from Bacteroidales bacterium UBA3663, assembly GCA_002373755.1. Taxonomy (GTDB): domain Bacteria; phylum Bacteroidota; class Bacteroidia; order Bacteroidales; family UBA3663; genus Liminaster. Next base: position 3,595 of record DFJU01000036.1, read on the forward strand.
TCAGTGTGGCAACGGTCTTGCCCTTGGCTGCAAGGAAGGTCTCCATCGCGTCGTTGGCCGGACAGAAGCATGTGAAATGGCCGTAGGTCGAAAGCAGATTCATCAATCCGGCACGGCTCACAACCTCGGCGAACTGGCTGTACTCTTCATTCTGGGTCAGATAATCGCTCATCATCTGGCCGGTGAAGGTGTAGTAGTTCTCGCTGTCTGGGTCATCGTCGCAACTTGCAAATGGAGCAACCGCAACGGCCAACAGCATCGCATAAAGTATGTTGAATAACTTCTTTTTCATATCTGCATAAATTTAGGTTAGTTGTTGGCCGTAGCCTCGTAGCTACTGTTTTCGCCGCTGCCGAAGGCCGGATTCTGCGTGAGGTATTCGTTCACCTTCAACTCGTCCAGATTGTATGGCCAATAGATACGGTCCATCTTTTGCAGGAGGCTCTCGATGATTGTCGAGTTACTTGCGCTCTTCTGCTTGACCATTTCGCGCATGTAGCTGGTGTTGCCGTCACGACGCGAACGGCGCACGAGGTCGAACCAGCGCTTGCCTTCGAAGATGAGTTCGCGCTCACGCTCGGCATAGACCAGATTGGTGAGCGACAGCTTTGTGCCATAGTCGCTCTTGTTGAGCAGGTAGCTTGAATATTTCGCATCGTCTAGGTCGGGCACATAGAGCGCACGGCGGTTGACGGCATCGACCAGCTTGAAGGCCGAATCGAGATAGGCAGAATCCTGTACGGTGAGTTCCGCCACGTCGTCGCTCATCTTCTGGGCGTATGCCTCGGCCTTGAGCAGCATGATGTCGGTCAGACGGTAGATGATCCAGTTCGACCTGTTGAGCGAATGGTCAACGTTCGATTCCGAATAGTACGAATAGCGGGTTCCCCAAAAGCTGCTGGTGAATGACACCGGCAAAGAGGCCGTGCTCGTCATGTCGATGGCAGTCTCGCAAGTGAACTTGTTGATCTGTTCGGGGTCGCCGCTGGTGTTGTAGCGCAGGCACTCGTAGCCACGGCCGTCGTACTTGTTGGAGAAGACGCTTGGCGTTGTGGCCGACATATCTGCCAGCACATATTCCGAGGCATTGCAGTAAGGTACAAAGCCCGACATTCCGTACCAGAAACCTACAGGCGTATTGCTCAGATATCCTCGGTCGGAATTCTTCACGAAGTTCAGTTCGAAGATGCTTTCCTGACTATTGCCCTCCACGAAAATCTCGTTGAATGCCTGTCCGTAGTAGTTGCTGTAGCCGCGATAGAGCGAGGCGATGAGCGGATAGCCGTAGAAGTCGCTGTAGTCGGTTGTCTCGTCTTCATCGCGTGCCTCCTTCGCCTTGCGCTCAATCACGAGGTTGGCATACTTGATGCAGTTGTCGTAGTCCTCCTTCCAGAGGTACATATCGCACAGCATGGCATAGATTGCCCACTTGGTGATTCGACCCGTGTTGTAGTAGCGGGCCAGCGAGGTCACCTTCGGATATGTCTCGATGGCATCGTCCTTGACCTCCTCAAGCGAGGCGATGAGCTTGTCGAGCACATCTTCAAACGACGTGGCCGGAATTGCGAGCTGCTGTCCGTCATCGTAGTATGTCGATTCGTTGTAGGGCACATCGCGGAAGGTACGGATCAGGTAGAAATAGCTGAGCGAACGCAAAGCGACTGCCTCGGCTATGTGTGCCTTCATTTCACTTTCGGTGTACGACGGGTCATTCTCAGCAACGTCCGGTGCATGGTCGATGATTGTGTTGCATCGGTTGATGATGTTGTAGAACGAAGTCCAGACCGTGTAGCCATTGTCGGCGGTAAGGTTTTCGTTAAGGATTTTTTCGAGGTTCTTATCCTTCTCGATGGTGCTGGAGTACGAAACGATGTTTTCCGAACGGAACTCGCCCCAAACCAGCAGACGGCTCAGATAGTCGTTTTCGGACATTGCCGCGTAGCAGCCCAGAATGACCTGCTCCACGTCGTTTTCTTCATTCCAGAACTGGTCGATGGTGACGACGTTCTGCGGCTCGACCTCAAGGAAGTCGCTGCACGAAGTGCACAAAGCTCCACTGCCGATTCCACCCGCAATGAGAAGTGAACCCAGCAACTTGCGGCCTGTATTCTTATATGTGATATTCATAGTTGTGAACAATGTTTAAATCGCGTTTAGAAATCGACGGTCATGCCGAATGTGTACGAGCGGGCACGTGGTGTCTTGCCGGTGTCGCAAGCCGGACCATAGCCGCTGCTGCTGATGTCGGGATCGACGCCAGTGTAGTGCGTGAGGATGAGCGGGTTGTTGGCACTCATGTAGAGGCTCACGCGGTTGAGGCCGACGCGCTTCACCCACGACTTCTTCAGCACATACGAAAGCTGTGCGTAGCTCATACGCAGGTAGGTGCCATCCTCCACAAAACGGTCGCTGATGAGCGTGTTGTAGTTGCTGTCGCTGCCGTACATCGCACGTGGAATCGATGTGACATCGCCCTCCTTGCGCCAACGGTAGTTGACGGCCTGGCTCTGGTTGTCGTTGTTGATCATTGCCTCGGCATCAAGTCGGGCAAGGTTCAGAATTTCGTTGCCGACGCGGTAGGTGAACTGTGTGGAAAGTCGCCAGTCGCCATATACCCACGAGAAGCCGAAACCGCCCACGAGCTTTGGCAGCGACGAACCGATATAGACAATGTCGAGTGCATTGATCTGGCCGTCGTGGTTCACATCCTCGTAGATGGCGTCGCCACCCTTGAACTTGTAGTTCTTGCCGGTGCCGTCGTTGGTGTAGTTGAACATCATGCGGATCGGATTGCCATCTTCGTCGTAAACGATCTCGCCGGTTGCGGTTGTGGCCACCGGTGCAGTCTTGCCTTCAGCAAGGAACTGTGCCTGCTCCTCCTGCGACAGGTTGCAGAATGTCTCGTATTCGTACTGATAGACGCCCTTGCAGCGGAAGCCGTAGATTGAGCCGAACGGGTTGTGTGTCTGTACGCGTGTCAGCACGTTGCGGTTCACGTTAGTGAAGGTCGAGTTCATGTTCTTGAGCAGCAGCTCCGGCATTTCAAGAATCTCGTTGCGGTTGTTGCCGAAGTTGACGTTGACATCCATCCAGAACTTGCCCTTCTTGATGAGGCGGTTGGTGTTGATGTAGAACTCCCAACCCTTGTTGCTCATCTTGCCGCAGTTGATGTAGGCGAGCGACTGGAAGCCGGCGTTGGATGCGATGCGCGTGTTGGCCATCAACATGTCCGTTGTGGTCGATTTATAGACTTCGGCGGCGAAGGTCAGACGATCGTCGAGCACACCGAGGTCGAAACCGAGGTTGTAGTCGGCCTTGTTCTCACGCTTCAGGTCGGTGAGCTTCAGGTTGGTCGGATACATGGTCGATTCACCGAGATAAGAGTTGCCCGAGGCATACTTCGAGACGTAGAGGTAGTCCTGATTCGGCAGGTTGCCGGTCATACCCCAGCCGGAACGGACGGCAAGCATCGACATACCCATGTCGCGCAACGGCTCCATGAACGGCTCATCGCCCAAGTTCCATCGGCCGGACACTGACGGAGAAAGGCTCCAGCGCTTGCTCGGGCCAAGTCGCGTAGTTCCGTCGGCACGGCAGGTGAGCGTCACCGAGTAGCGGCTCTTGTACGAGTAGTGGCTCTGGAAGGTGTAGGCCAACGAACGCCACTCGTTGTAGCTCGATGAAAGCTGAGTGATTTTGCCGCCGGCATCTGGGCTGGTGATTCCACCCGAAGGCAGACCTACGCCGGTTGTACCCTGTCCGTTGGAACTGCCACTGTTGAGCTCCATACGCACGAATGCCATGAAACTGTGGTCTTCGTTGTTGAAGCGTGGCGAATAGGTGAGCGTATGCTTCGTGGTGAGCGACAGGCTCTTGTTGCTGCCGGCATACGAAGTGTTGTGACCCGACGACCATGCGGTGCTTACCAACTCGGCTGGGTAGAACTTGTCAACATACTCGTTGTAGATGTCCATATAGACCTGACTTTCGAGCGTGAGGCGCGTATGGTCGGAATCCAGACCCAGCAGCTCGTACTTGATGCGGAGGTCAGGCACGAGCTTGTAGGTTGTCTGCACGTTCTTGGCCAGATGAGCCGATGCCACAGGATTGACATACTTGCGCTGGTCATCCTTGAAGATTTCGCTACCGATGTAGGCACCGCTCTGCAGCATGTTGTAGTAGCGGTCGGTATCCTCGCCCGTCACTGGATCCTGCTCGTAGATGCTCATGTTCGGCATCTTCTTCTGTGCAATGGCCAACAGGTCCTCGTAATTGCGGTAATTCTTGGTGTAGGTCATTGAGAAGTTGGTCTGCACGCGGATACGGCGGCTCACGTCGTAGTCGAGGTTGGCACGTGTCGAGAGACGCTGCAGCTTCTGGCAGATGACCGAACCTGTCTCGTTGTCGAAACCGCCCGAAATGCGGAATGCGGCACGCTCGCCACCGCCCGAAATGGACAGTGAGTGGTTCTGACGCAGACCCCACTGTGTGACGGCATCGCGCCAATCGGTGTTGTTGTTGTACTGCTCATACTCCGAGAAGGTCGGCAGATAGTTGATTTCGCTGACCGACTGGCTTGCATTGTCGTTCTGCGTCGGGTTGAAGTACGACTCCTTGAGCAGCATCGTGTAGTCGTCGCCGTTCAGGAGCTTCATGCCCTCCGGCTGATAGGTGCCGGTGAACTTGGCGATGTAGGTCAACTTCGGTTTGCCGCGTGTACCGCGCTTCGTCTTGATTTCGATGACGCCGTTACCGCCCTGCGAACCGTAGATGGCCGTAGCTGCGGCATCCTTCAGCACCTGAATGTCGGCAATATCTTCGGTGTTGATGTTGAGCAATTCGGCAAACTTCTCATCGTTGCTCGACGAGAGGTCGAAGTTGGACATATCGACGTCCGACACGTTGCCATCGACCACGATGAGCGGATTGGCATTGGTGAGCGACGACAGCGACGATGCACCACGCAGACGCATGGTCGAACCTGAACCCAAGTTGCCCGACAAGGCGATGATGTCGAGACCGGCAATTCGGCCCTGCAAGGCTTCGTCGATGGTGTTGATGCCCAAACCTTCAAACTCGGCAGCCGAAATGGTCTGCTTGGCGAAGGCGATTTCTCGCTCAGGAATGTGCAGCGAGTTGCCATCCATTCGCTTTTCGGCCTTGACGGTGACCTCCTGCAACGTGGTGGCCGACTCCATGACCACCTGATATGTGGTGCGGTCGATGGGCAGTTCACGCGGCTTGAGGCCGACATATTGGAAACGAAGCTTGTCCTTCGAATTCATAATCTTCATGGTGAAGTTACCGTTCATGTCGGTCAGACACGACGAAACGACACGTCCGTTGGCATCCACTTCGCAAACGGTGGCACTCATCAACGGGCCGAACTCATCCTCCACTGTACCATGCACCGATGTGATCTGCTGCGCACGCAACAGCGTGCAGCAGACGAGTGCAAGGCACAACAAAAGGGCTTTAGCAAATATGCTTGATTTCATAATCTTTGTGTATTTCATTCAGGAAGGTTGTTAATCAGCTCTTTTTGTTCATCCGTGAGCTTGCTCATCCACGGAACAAGCTGGCTCTCGGCATCATACAGCAGGCAGCCGTCAATCTGGTGTACGACGGCATTCGATGACGTGTAGATGGTCTGGTTGTTGCCCGAGCCGCCAATCCAGTATTCGCGGCAGGCCTTGTTGTAGAGGCCGTACTTCTTGACCACCTTGCGCACGTTGCCCTCCTGGTCGGTGACGCTCAGGTCGTTGGCCGATGCGTTGACGGTGAGCGAATAGAATCGCTTGGTCTTCGGGTTCAGCTTGCCGGTCTCGTATTTCGTGTTCACCACATCGGTGCCGCCCATCAGCACGGAATTATCCTGAATGTGGTAGCGCACGAAGTTGTGGATGATGGTGGCGATGCTGTCCTGGATGGCCTTGGCCACCGTGCTGTTGTCGGCCAAGTCGCTCAAGGCATCCCACGTCTTCCATTCGGGCAGGTAGCCGTTGTTGATAAGACGCTGCACTGAGGTGTCGCTCGGCACATAGACCGTATAGTTGTAGTTCTCGAAGATGCCGATGTTCGGATAGTTCTCGTTCGCGCACTTGTAGGTTGTCGAACTGTACTTAATTGTCGATTTCAGAAGCGTGGTGGTCGAGTTGTCTTCGGCCAGAAGCTTGAAGAAGAGCGAATCGCGGTTGCTGTTGGCCTGCAGGGTCTGATATACCGACTTCGATGCGGTGAGCGGCGGCAGCTTGCCGGTCTCGTGCGAGCCGTTGTCGTCGGCCGAAATGCCGTACGACTTGCCGTTGCCGTTGGCCGTCATGTCGTAGATTGTCTCTACGCGGATTTGCTGGTCGTTCTCGATTTGAAGGCCGCCCTGTAGTGTGACGTTGTTGCCCGAACCGGCGATGCGCAGCACGCTGCCGCCCTTGGTCAGATAGTACTGCTGGCCGCTCTCGATGTCACCCACCACAATGAGGTTGTTCACGAGGTCTTCCAGACGGTTCTTGATGAGCGTTGCGCTTGGCGCGGCCGTAATCTTGTCGCGCACGTCGATGTAGCCGCGCTCGTCCAGGATGCAGTTGTAGCGTTCGGCGGCAACGGTCTGCTCCTCATCGTCGTAGTAGAACTCCCACAACGTCTGCATCGTGCTGCCGTAGGTACATGGGTCGATGTAGCGGAACACCAGATGCTCGCCCGACGTACTCAAACTGTTGTTGAACGGCAGCACAAGGCTGAAGCGCGAGTCCATTGAGTTCAGATATGGGCCAAAATCGTAGTTGTCAATCGCGTAGTAGATGACGCCCATGAGGCTCTGGTGTGCCAAGGCCGGATATACCACCGAACGGTATTCCGACGGGGCAAAGACCTTGTTGACCATATAGACCACGCCGTTGCAGCCCATGTAGCACTTCACGACGTCGCTTGGGGTGATGCCGATCTCGACCTTCGAGTCATCGACGATGCTGTTGAACTTCGACGGGATGGCATCGAGGAACGAGGTGAGCATATTGACGTTGAGCAGCTTCGAGAGGGTGAGCGCAGGCACGCTGTCCCATGTGCCGTACTCCTCCTGCAGGCCCTTGCCTGCGCCGTCCCACCACTCCTGTAGTGCTTCGTCGGTCGGAACGATCATGGCTCCGGCATCGTAGTGGAGGTCGTAGCCCATCGAGTTGCTGTACATATAGTAGTTTTCGCCCGGGTCGAACGAAAGCACGGCCGGAACGGTGTAGGCGCCGACCTTCGATGAAACCGACTGATAGAGCGACGGCTTCGAGAAATATTTCAGGATATAGAGTGTGTCGTTAGTGTTGTAGAGGCGCTTGAAGTCCTCGGCCAAAGTGCCCAAACCAGACCAATCATAGATGCTGCTCGGCTTTGAGAATCTGTTGAGCAGCTTCGACCATTGCGACATCTGCGGTTCGGTGCGGATGATTTCGGCCATATTGGGGCTTGACTCGATTACGCCATCGACCACATAGATGTAGCCGTTCTTGCATGTCTGCTCGTCGCTGATGACCTTGCGGCCGCTGATCCACGCATCGTTGATTGATGTGGAGCTGCCGTTGGAAAGCACGGTGATGTCTTCGTCCGTAAACTTGTTCTTTGACATGAACTTGGGCAGGAAGTGAATCATCGGCGCAGAACGTTGGTCCTTCAGGATGCGGATGTCCTTGCCTTTGTTGCGCAGATATGCCCAGCTGTCGAGGTTGGCGCGCAGGAACGGATCGACCGGCATCTCGTCGGGCGACATGACAACGACCGAATCGAGCGGGTCAGCAGCCGTTGCGCGACGCATGCACATGCCATCCTGCGGCGGATTGTCGCTCACATTGGACATCAGCTCAATCAGGTAGGCATTGTTGATCATTGAATTGTTCAGCAACATTTTTTTCTGAGCCGTGCTGAGCTGCTCATAGCTTGTGTTATTCTCCTTAAACCAAACGTTGTAGGCCGAATCGGAGGCCACGAAGAGCGTTCGCGAACCGGTTTTCGACAGCACCTCCTTTAGGTTGAGGTCGTCAATCAGCCGCAAAACGACCGTAAAGTTCTGCTTTTCACCATTCACTTCGATGCCCTCTTCCAGACGCTCGTAGATGGAGTTGCCCAACCACGATGGCTGTCCGGTGAGGATGTCCTTCTCGCACGACTGCAATGCCAGGGCTGCCAGCATGGTGCCACATCCCAACATCAACTTGTGCGAGTAACGTCTCGGCCAAAATGCCGACTGATTGTCAGCGTGTTTCATTTTCGTCATAAAAAGTGTTTTCTTGGAGTTCTGTTTCTCACGACATAAGAGAGAAAAGCAATGAAAGAAACAAGAGAACTGGGATTAACCCACATCGGCAACCCCAGTCCTTTTGTGTTATAGATTAGCGTAAGCCATTGTTTATCTGACGTTTCCCGCCGCAATCCTCACAGATTGCAGCAGGAATCTTTTTTATTTATTTGTTGAAAACTTTGCTTACGATGACCTTGCCGTTGCTCAATGTGGTGCGGATCAAGGTTACACCCTGAACCTTGCCACGAACCGGCAGACCTGTAGCGTCGATCATCTCAACCTTGACAACCTTGGCGGCTGCTACGTTGTTCTCGATGTCGGTAGCGGTCTCCTTGGCGCTTTCGGTGCCGTAGTAGGTCAAGGTGAAGTTGTCCATCATGATCCACTGGCCGCTGAGATGGCCGGTGCAGCTGACGCCGACGCGCATCGTCTCGCCCTCGCCCAACTTGAAGTAAAGCTTGTTGATGTACTTGTCGGCCTCGAAGTAGCCCTGTACCGACTGCATGTTGTTCGGGCAGTAGTAGGTAACTCCCTCTTCTCCTTCTTCAGCTGGAGTGGTTGTCCAAGTTACCTGAGTGCCGAAGGCAGGATCTTCGGTGAAGTTGTTCTCGATAGAGGCGCAGTGCTGCATTGAGGTAGCGTAGTAAACGTCGCCAGCCTTTGCATAGAGCTTGCCGAGACCCTCGGTGCCTGCCTTGTAAGCCTCAGCGTCGGCCGTAGTGTTACCGTCGCGGCTGAATGCCTGTACGGTCAAGCAGTAAGTACCTGCTGGCAGACCGTTGATGTCCTGATACATGTCGAAGTCCTTGTCGTAGAACTCGATGCCGCTATAGTTGAGCGTGGCAGCCACATTGTCAACAATTGTCCAGCCATCGCTCGAAGCATCGCCGCTTTCGTTGGTGAAACTTGGAGTCTTGATTACGCCAGTCATAATGACAGAGTCAGCATCACTTGCATTGTTGTAGTCAGGGATGGCCAACTTGGTAATCATAGCTTCGATAGCTTCGATAGCCTCAGTTGCCTGAGCGTCGGTGTAGTTAGCCTTATCGGCAGTGATGGTGTTGTAGAGCGTCTCTGCCTCTGACTTGGTAGCGTCAACTGCCGTGCTTGCTGGGATTGCCTGTGCAAGTGACTCAAGTGCAGAATTCAACTCGGCGAACAGTGCAACAGAGGTCTCAACCGTATTGTTGATGGCATAGATGTCGGCCAATACTTCAAACATTGCCTTACCGTCGGTCTTGTCAACTGCCTCGGCTGTGGACTTCAATTCGTTGACCTTAGTCTTGACATCGCTGCCCATTGCACCTGCTGCGTTCAATGCGGCAACAGCCTTCTCAAACTCTGGCAGGATGATTTCAACCTTATAACCCTGATAGATGAGCTTGAAGTTGTCGAAGATAACCCAGTGGTTGTTGGTGCTTGAAGGGCCAAGTGTACCCTTTACGCCGATACGGAGCACATCGCCCTTCTTGGCAACAAGGCCAAAGGCTGAAACTCTGTATGCATCTGCGGCGAATGCCTCGGCTGCCGATGCCATCGTGTTTGGATAAATATACAATCCTAATGGATCGGTAGAATATCCGCTTGTGTACAATTCGCCGACAGAAGTCTGGAAGTCATAGACGCAGTTCATGGCGGTCTTGTTGTCGTTCATATAGACATAGCCCAAAGTGTCCGGACGAGGATCCTTGTAGTCACCTACTTCGGTAAACACATTGTACCATGCAGTCTTAGCTGCATCATCATCGCGATACTGACGATAGAAGCCCTGCATTGTGATTTCATATACACCGACAGGAGCATTCTCTACCTCCTGATATACATCGAATGAACCGGAGCCATACTTCTCACCACAAGAATTGTTGACTGTAGGACTGCCTTTCCAGCCAGTTGAGCCGTTCGAGAAGTCAAGATTGGTGAGATTACCGACAAATTCGGTACCTGCCTTCAAGCCATTCTGGATGAACAATGCACGCATTTCGTTGATCCACTGGGTCGTGTCAATCAACTCTTCTGTGGTCAGCTCCTTGTTATCCAAAACTTCCGTAGCATCCATATCAACGAAGTCTGACCATGCCAGCATATCTTCGTCACTTTCATCCAGTACGATGTCGGAATTTCCGAGAGCCTTTTTAGACTCCTCGACAGCAGCGGCGAATGCATTCCAAGCATCGATATTAGCAGCCACAACAGAGTTGTAGTACGTGCTGATATTGCCCGCAGCAGCCATAATGTCCGATGCGGTAGTGCTTGTCTGATAGCTACTTACGTAAGCATTGTATGTCTCGGCAATAGATTTGGTGACATAGTCATCCTCACCCAGCACAGGAACACGCAGTTCGCCCTGACGAGCCTTGTCAAGTGCCTCAAAGCTGCTGCCCAAAGCATATACGTGGAAGTCCTTGGCGGCAATCCAGTTGAAGTTGGCATCCTTAATCAAGACACCGAAGATGAGTGCGCTATCCTCACCGACGACGGCATAAGCCTCGAAGCCATCCTTCCAGTAGCCCAACATGCTGTTGTAGGTCAAGTACTTGCCATCCTGACTTGCGAGATCGCTGGCATTGATGTTGCCGAAGAGCGATGCACCGAAAATCTCCTCTGCGCCCGACTCGTTGTACTCGCGGATGTTGGCAGTAATCTTGTAGGCACCTGGAGCGACCTTTACGGTGTCGTGGTAGTAGTACTGGTCAGAGAGCGATGAACCCTTGGCAACCCAGTCCTCGATGAATGGAGTGAGCATGTTTGTGCCATCGGCAGCACCCTCGGTTGACCATGTGTTCACACAGAACTTGCCGACTTCGCCAGTACCAGTGAAGACGCGTGTCCAATTGTTGACCTGACCATTGCTTGAACCACCGGTAATCTCCGACACATTGGGCAAAGTTGCGGTGATGTCAATAGGATTCTCAAGGCTTGCATTTTCCAGATGGCTGCTGATGTAGGCTGAGATGGCAGCTGCAATGTCTTCCTTGTAAACAGTCTGCATCTGAGCCAAAGTTGCATCATCGGCATTGGCAGTAGTCTTGGCAGCCGACAGGTCGATGCCGGGATAAGCGGTCTCTACCTGTTCGATGTAAGCAGCCAGACCCTTCTGTGCATGATAGGCGATGAGCTGGTCAAGAACGCTGTTGTATTCATCGGCCGAAACGAGCAGCCATGCGGTCTTCTGGTCAGCGTAGGTGTTGACACTGTCTGGATGCATAATGAAGGTGCTGGTATTGACAACGCCACCAACAGTTGCGAAGCCAAAGTACTGATTGCCATCGGCATTCCATGTCTCGTTGTTGTAGTACAACTTGACGCGGTTAGAGCCATCGCCCACCAGTTCAACCAACCAGCCCGAATAAGGACGATTCGTACCACCATCGACCCAGATACCGTCAAGGTTGTCGGCGGTCAGATAACCGGATGTGGTCTTGTTGGCAATAGAATAGGTCAGAAGCGTTTCATCGGTCTGCTCAAACAGCCAAGAATAGCCCTTGATGGTAATGTCGCCGTTCAAGATGCCGGCTGCCACATCGCTCATCTGTATGTTATTGCCGGAGCCTGTAGCTCCATTATTGAAGGCCGCAGCACGTGTGCCCCAATAGTTACTGCCGGTCAGGAAGGTCTCCATGCCCTCATTGTACAGATAGACGTTCTGTCCAAGGGCTTCAGACCAAGACAAACCGGTCACAGTGGGTGCTGTCCTGGCGGCAAAAGCCGACGACACACCCATAAGCAGCATAGCTGCTGAAACAAGGAGTGATTTTTGTCTCATGATTACTTAGATTAATTGTTGTTTTTAATATGGTTAGTCCAATAAAATCGGAGAATTGAGAAATCAATAGGTATAGAAAAAGGGTGTTTATCTGGCATATAATTCGTTTTGCGTATGTGTACGCAAAACGACCTATAGGTCGATTTTTTTCCTTTTTTTGATTCGGCGGCGCAAAGTTAACCCATTTGAACAACCGTGCAAAAAAGTGTAAAAAAAAATTGGTTGTACTATTGATTGCACAACCAATTTTAGAAGATTATTTGATACGTTTATGTAGCAACACGCTATTTTATCACGCATTTCTGGCCATTTACGATGCAGAATCCACGCAAATGTTGTTGTACTCGCTGGCCATAAAAATTGAACACCTGTTGCGTGGCCTCTTTTTCACCTTCCAGCGTAGTGATTGCGCTATAATCGCCCACCAGAATCGCGTAGTCCTTGCTGTATGAATAGCCGTCCTTGCTTATTGTCAGATTTAGCGTAACCTCGCCCGAAGCGCGCACGACGCCCACGTTGGTCAATATCTTGGTGTCGCTGCTCTTCCAAGTCACCGTCGCGCCGAACTTGCCTGTGGTCGGCAGGCTGACATTTTCGGTCAGGTTCATGCCGTCGCTCACGGGGATGACGAGCGAGTCGAGCGTACACTTTATGGCGGCCTTTGCATCGGCCTTAGAGCCCCAGATCTGGAGTTGCGAGGTGCCGCCGTCGGTGCCGTCGCCCGTCGAAGAGACGCAGGTGAAGCAGAGGGCCGGGATGTTGCTGTAGTCAACCGTCTGGCGGCACAGCACGCCCCTGTAGGTCACGTTGAAGAACTTCAGCTCGAAGAAGTCGGTGCCGGGTGTGCGCTTCCATGTGCCGGTGCCATAGCCTGTCATCGTGCCGCTGTAGGGGTCGTCGTCCGATGCCTTGAGCACGATGTTCGTGGGCTTCAGATATGCCTTGTTCGCGTAGTCAACCTTGTAGGTGTGGCGCAGCATCTGGTAGGTACCAGGAATTTCATCGTTCGAGATGGTTTCGCCCGATGCGATGTCGCTCTGCGTCACCTTCTCGTTGTGGAACTCGTAGGGCGCGGCGACGAGCCACCCGTCTTCGTTCTGGAAGAGCTGATGCACGCGCACGCTATGGAAATATTCGCGGTAATCGTCTTTGGGATAGTAGAACTTGGTGTGATAGCAGAGCAGCGTGCGGCCGAACTTGTCGGTGAGCAGCGAGTTGTGGCCCTGTGCAAGTTCAGCTTCGGGCATGAAGCCCCACTGGTAGCCGCCCATGATTTTCATGCCGCAGTTGTTGGCGGCATCGGTGCCGTAGTTCATCTGGTAACGGTCGTACTGGATTGCGGTGTTGCCGCGCACATCGACGTATGGACCTTCGGGATTCTGGCTGCGGAAGATGCGCATCTCGTAGCCGCCATCGGGGTTGAAGAAGCCGTAGCTGATGAAGAGGTAGTACCAGTCGCCGACGTGCTCTATGTAGCTGCCCTCGCCCGACACGTACCATCCGCCCGAAATCTTGCGGCCGAAGTAGGGGTCGCTCGTGCAGTTGGCGTTGGCCGAGCCTTCAGCCACAGTGACGCCCTTCACCTGATAGGGATAGGTGACGGTGTAGTCGCGAAGGCCGGTCGTCTGATCGAGTTCAATCATCCAGATGCCGCCCGACCATGAGCCGTAGGACATGAGCAGACGGCCATCTTCGGCATAGAAGACGCAGGGGTCGATGCAGTTCGGCCAATAGGTGCCCCAGCTGCTGCCCACCTTGTAGCGCGCAGGAAGCGAGGTCACACCCGTAGCAATGGCCAGGTCGGTGTGCTTCCAGTCGTCGGCAGCCGCGTAGCTGTTGTGCTCGTATGTACCCTGGAAGCCAGAGAAGACGACGGGACCCTGGTAGGTGTAGGGGCCTGTCGGCTTGTCGGCCGTGAAGCAGACGATTGACGAGCACCACTTGTCGCCGTTCAGACTCATGTACATCAGCCACTTCTGCATGGTTGGGTTCCAGACGACATCGGGTGCCCACTGGTTGCCCTTGACGGTGAAGCCGGTGTATTGCCAGCCGTGGGCATCGAAATTGCCGAAATCGACCTCCTCGCCCGCGTAGTTCTTCACCTTGGTGATGGCGTGGGTTCCATAGGCATAGTCGCAATTGACGCTTGTGCCTGCCACATTTTTAAAAAAAGAATTGCTGCTCTCGCTCACGCTAGTCACGCCCACCATGTTGCCCATTGTCGAACCATTGGCCGTAACGACAAAGCGTCCCATGCCGAGGTGCGAGCCAATCATATAATAGGAGATGTTTGACTTGCTCGTAATGGTGTCGAGGAAGATTGAGGGGTCGTGGACAGAGATGCGCGCCACGTTCTTTCTGGCATACGCGCCGTTGAGGTCGCTGAGCGAAAGGGCAACATCGTCGGCCCTGACGGGACACTCCACACACACACTTGCATAAAGGGCCAAAAGCCCAACGAAATGACGTTTTTTCATGATCGTCAAAATGTTAATTTGGGATTTCAACGTTTTTCATCGAAGGCGGAATATCGCTCATTCCACACTTTGTGCGGCAAAGGTACGACTTTTTTCAGTTGCAGCCAAAAGATTGGCGGCGCGACTTGTGTCATTGTCCACAATACTTACAATAAGAGGGAGGATTTTCGTCGAACGTCTTCGAAGGAGGTATGAAGGAATAATGAATAGTAGTTAATGGGAGTTACCGGAAGTTATCGCTTCGCTCAGGGAGTTAACGGACGATACTAAATCGGGCAAAAACGACATTCGTCCGTTAACTCCTTGTTCATCCGATAGTAGTTAATGGGAGTTAGCAGAAGTTATCGCTTCGCTCGGGGAGTTAACGGACGATACCGAAATCGGGCAAAAACGACATTAGTCGGTTAACTCCTGTTATCTCCAGCTAACTCCTTGTTCATCTGATAGTAGTTAACGGGAGTTATCGCTTCGCTCGGGGAGTTAGCGGACGATACTAAAACGGACAAAAACTAAATTCGTCGGTTAACTCCATGAAATTAACTCCTCAATCGATGAAGGTACTATTAGGGTATTATCAGGGTATTATGGACGCCGAACTTCCACGATACCCAAAAATAGTGATTGAACAACATTTTTAGATATTTTAACTTTGCACCCGATTTTCATCCGATGAACATCCCTTTGGGCAGAAAAAAAGACGTTTTTCACCTGTCAAAAAACAAGTCAAGTTGCAAGTTTAAATTAAGGTATGACAAGAAACATTCTACTATTTTCAATGCTGGCAGCCACAACCCCAATGCTGTCGGCAGAGGCCGATTCCGACTCCACGTCATTTGCCGACAAAGAGCTGGATGTCGTCACCGTGACGGCACACAACGAAATCCGCAAGATGCGCGAGGGAGCAATTCCCGTCGCCGTGCTGGGCAAACGCCAGCTGGAAGGCACCACATCGAGCATCAACGATGCCCTTTCGCGCATGGCCGGCATCACCATACGCAACACCGGCGAAGTTGAGACCAAGGTGGCAACCGTCACCGGCTTCCCATCGTTCTTCTACAGCTTTGAATAAGCGACACTTCGTCGCTGAACCGCAAGTATAAAACAAAAGTCCGGCCTATTGGCTGGACTTTGTTGTTTTCGTCGAGAACGGGATTCGCTCCGAGCCTCGGCTCGCGCGACCAAAGGGAGCAACCCTCGGGCGAGAATCTCCGTTCAAATAAGAAAGCCCGCTCAAAAGCAGGCTTTCCGCGGAGAGAACGGGATTCGTTCCGAGCTAACGGCTCGCGTGACCGAAGGGAGCAACCCTCGGGTGAGAATCTCCGTTCAAGCAAGAAAGCCCGCTCAAAAGCAGGCTTTCTGCGGAGAGAACGGGATTCGCTCCGAGCCAACGGCTCGCGCGACCAAAGGGAGCAACCCACGGGTGAGAATCTCCGTTCAAGCAAGAAAGCCCGCTCAAAAGCAGGCTTTCTGCGGAGAGAACGGGATTCGAACCCGTGAAACCCTTTGGAGGTTTACACGCTTTCCAGGCGTG
>DFJU01000036.1:19687-33515 GCA_002373755.1 Bacteroidales bacterium UBA3663
TGCCTCTTCAACCACTCGAGCATCTCTCCAAAAAAGGGGCTTTTCAGCCCCTCAAGTGTGTGTTAAAGCAATTTTTTCGGCGGCAAAGATAGCGAATTATTCAACACACGCAAACAAAATCGGCGAATTTTTCGGCGAAAAAGCGAGCCGCCAGTTGCCGTTGTCAAGCCGTTGGACTATCTTTGCCGACGCAACTACCAAAAACGATCTCTCAACCATGAAGAACATTTCCAACCAATGGTACAAAATTCTTGGCGCGCTGTGCCTGTTCCTGCTCATCGTGATGCTATACCGTCGCGAGGCGCGCATCAGCTCCAGAATCGACAGTCTGGAGGCCCGCCTCACCGCAATCGAAGTCTATGCGCACGGACGCAATTCACGGCCGATGGAGCAGCCAGCATCCGCTACGCGAATTGATGCTACGAACGATGCCGCCGCAAGGGGAAACATCGCACAAAAATCGCGTAGCAAAGCCATCGGACAAAGAAAAGACATCGCACAAAAAAGCGCCAAAGACGAGGCATCGGACAACAGCACTGGCATCGAACAAAAAGCTGACAGACAAGAGGTTGCCGACGACGGAGGCAAGTTCCGTCAGGTGGCTCGGCTGGAGTTGAACACGGTCGATAGTGCGACGCTCGTGCGGGTGCCGGGAATCGGCGGCGGAACGGCCCGCGCCATACTGCTCTACCGCGAAAAGCTCGGCGGATATTATTCGGCCGAACAGCTACGCGAAAAACTGACTTGGGACGGTGCGCAGTCGCGGCTCGACGACTGGTGCGCAAACTGGTTTTGGGCAGATGAACGCCTCATACAGAAACTGAAAATCAACGAATTGTCGTTCAAGGAATTAGTCCGGCATCCATATCTGGAGTTCGACGACGTGAAAGCCATCGTGCGCTGGAGGGACAGGCACAAGGCCGTGCGCAATGCCGCCGAACTGCGTCAACTTGGCATCGATGACAGCGCAAAACTCGACAGGCTGCTCCACTATGTGGAGTTTTAGGACGACAAAAAAATGCCCTTTAGGGCAAATGCACGGGCAAAGACGAAGTTTTTTGCCCGTTTTTTTGGCTCGTCTATGCGAATGCGCTACCTTTACAGCTCGAAAATCCGTATCAGAGCCGCACGAAAACCGCATACGACCGAAAAGTCAGCCACGGACGGCGCGCTCACTCAGAGAACATTCCATGTCCGAATATCACATTCCCGTCATGCTCAACGAATGTCTGGAGGGTCTTACGATCCGCCCGGACGGAACCTATGTGGACGTCACCTTCGGCGGCGGCGGCCACAGCCGTGCCATACTCGAAAGGTTGGGCGACAAAGGCCACCTCTACAGCTTCGACCAGGACCCCGACGCCGAGGGCAACATCCGCGAGGCCAAAAACTTCACCTTCGTGCGCAGCAACTTCCGCTACCTGAAGAACTGGATGCGATACTACGGCGTGAAGCAGATTGACGGCCTGCTGGCCGACCTCGGCGTGTCGAGCCACCATCTGGACGACGCCTCGCGCGGATTCGCCTTCCGCCTCGACGCGCCGCTCGACATGCGCATGAACACCCGTGCCGGACAGACTGCGGCCGATGTGATTGCCAACAGCGACGAAGAGACATTAGCCAAGATCCTTACCCTCTACGGCGAACTGCGGCAGTCGCGCCGAATGGCATCGGCCATAGTCAAGGCACGCCAGCAAAGCCCCATCGCGACGACAGGCGACCTGCAGAAGGTGCTCCTGCCCTACATCGACCCAAGAGCGCAGAAGAAGGAGCTGGCACAGGCATTCCAAGCCCTGCGCATCGAGGTGAACCACGAGATGCAGGCACTCGAAGAGATGTTGCAAGGCGCCATCGACTGCCTCGCTCCGGGCGGCCGTCTGGTGGTGATGACCTACCATTCGCTGGAAGACCGCATCGTGAAGAACGTCATCCGCTCCGGCCACGCCGACGGCAAGATAGTGCAGGACTTCTACGGCCGCGTCATCGCCCCGCTGAAGGCCGTGAACAACAAGCCCATCATGGCCGATGAAGCTGAACAGGAACAGAATCCGCGTAGCCGCAGCGCCAAACTGCGCATCGCCACAAAAATCGAACAGCCATGAAAGAAAGAATGCAAAACTGGAAATCGCAGTTCCACGAGGCACTCGACGGCAGTTCGTCGCCATTCAGCCCGGAATTCTACCACAAGCACCTGAACAAGCTCATGATCGTGCTGATGCTGCTCTATTTCCACATCCAGATGCGCTACACCTACGAGGAGACAATCTCGCAGCTGGCCGAACTGAAGATGCAGCTGGCCGACGTACGCTACACAAGCATCGCCAAGTGGGGCGAACTGACCCGCAAGAACAAGCCGGAAATCGTGCGCAGCAAAATCTCGCAGAATGCCGACCTGATTTCGGCCGATGAACCTCCGATTGTGGTCGATTGATAAAAAAACAAGCACTTTGAAAATCAACTTAGGATATAGCAAACGATTTTTCCTCATCGGGATACTGCTCCTGCTCTACGCCTTCATCATCTGGCTACAGGCATGGCGCACGCTGGTCGTACACGGCGATGCCTACCGCAGCAAAGTCGAGGAGATGCACAACACCACCCGCGTACTGCAACCGATCAGAGGCTTCATCTTTGCCGAGGGCGGCGAGCTGCTTGCCGGAAGTCTGCCCGAATATGACGTCTTCCTGGAGTTCCGCAGCACCACAAAGCCCGACTACCGCGGCCGCATCAACATCCCGCCCGACACGATTGCAGCCTATTTCGGGCCGAACGGAGCCGGAAGCCGCGCATTGGCCAACGCCTTCTCCAACCCGAGCCGCAACGTGAAGAGCGCAAGCCGGTTCGGCGAAGAGGTGCGTGCCGCCTACAAGCACCGCGCTGCCAACCTGCTGGTGCTTCGCGCCCTGCCCTATCTTGACTACAAGCATCTGCGCCAACAGCCATACTTCAACAAGTCGGCCAACCGCAACGGCCTCGTCATCGAAGAACGCGCCCACCGCTATCTGCCCTACGGCGAGAACCGAATGGCATCGGCCACAATCGGAACGGTATATACGAAGTCGGGACTGGACTCGACGCAACAGGCCGGACATGGTCTGCGAGGCATCGAAAAGGGCTTCGACAAATATCTGGCCGGCAAGCCCGGACTTGGCATCCGCCGGCTGGTGCGCAAACGCAACACCGACGTCACGATCGAAGCCCCGATTGACGGCGCAAACGTACACACCACGCTCGACATCGAGATGCAGGAAATCCTTGACTACGAGCTGAACAAACGAATCGTCGAACTCCACGCCGCCGAAGGCTGGGCCGCCTTCATGGAGGTCAAGACGGGCAAGATACGCGCCATCTCAAATCTGTGCCGCGTGGGCGACCACTGCATCGAAGACCGCAACCACCTGTTTGAAGACCTGACCGATCCGGGTTCGACGTTCAAGACGGTGAGCTACATGGTGATGCTCGACGACGGCAAAATCACGCCCGACACCGTCATCAACACAGGCAACTTCCCGAACGACCAGCACGAATGGAACTACCACGGCAAGGCCATCCGCGACGACCATCCGGTCGGGAAAGCCACGATGGACGAGCTGGTTGTGCAGTCGAGCAACATCGGCGTGGCTAAGGCCGTGACCCGCGCATACGCAGACAACCCGCAGCGCTACCTCGACAAGATTGAAGAAATCGGCTTCCTGAACGACCGCGCCCTGAACGACTCCGACCGCGCCGAAATCAAGCATCTGGGCTACCTGAGGAACATCGACTTCCGCAAAGAATTCCCCGGAGCACGTGCCGCACGCCACCGCCAGACCACAGGCAAGACGTGGAGCAAGGTCTCGTTGGCGCAAATCAGCTACGGCTACGAAACCCAGATTCCGGGCATCTACATGCTGCAGTTCTACAACGCGATAGCCAACGACGGCAAACTCATCCGCCCCTACATCGTCGATCATGTTGAGAAGGACGGCAAGACGCTCTACAAGCAGAAGACCACCGTCATCAACAAGAAGATCTGCAGCAAGGAGACGTTGAAAGCCGTACGCCATGCGCTTGAAGGCGTCGTCGAACACGGAACTGCCTCCGGCCGACCGGCATCCGACCCCAAAGGCCCGCTGCCCGGTGTGAAGACCGACAAGGTGAAGATTGCAGGCAAGACAGGCACGGCGCAACGACTCAACACCGCCACCGGACGCTATTCGGGCGCAGGCCACAACGTCTCGTTTGTGGGCTATTTTCCGGCCGATGAACCTGAATACTGCGGCATCGTGGTCATCAACTCGCAAGGCAGCGGCATCGCCAATGCAGGCGGCGGATTCATGGCAGGCCCCGTGTTCCGCCACTTTGCCGAACGCGTCTTCGCCCTGCACTGCCACCGCTCGATGAAGGATATTGTGGCCGACAGCACCGACATGGAGCCGCACGTCAAGCGCGAGGCCGACCTGGCTGAGGTCGTGCCGGGTGTCGTGCCGAACGTCAAGGGCATGGGTGCCCGCGATGCGCTGCTGATGCTCGAATCGGCCGGATTCCACTCGGTCAACATCCACGGTACGGGCACGGTCGTCGCACAAACGCAATCGGCCGGAACGGTGACGATTACGTTGAAGTAACCAGACCCTCCGACCATTCCCCTCGCTAAAGCTCGTCTTCTCGCTGTGCGATTATCAATCGCCCTATCCGCTGCGAGGACCCCGAGGGGAGGAGAAAACCCCGCAAAAAATGAAAAATTGAGAATTGAAAATCAAAAATTAAAAAATACCCCTTTCCTCTCAGTTTGTTGAGGGACAGGCTCCTCCCCCCGGGGAGGCTGGGAGGGGGTCATATTTTGGCTATTATGAAACTTGGACAACTTTTGGAGCGTCTGACCTACACGCTGGCCGGCTCCCGAAACGAAGATATCGAAATTGCAGGCATCGAACAGGACAGCCGCAAGGTCAGCCGAGGCAGCCTCTTCGTCGCCGTGCGCGGCACCAACGTCGATGGCCACTCGTTCATCCCGCAGTGCGTCGAGGCCGGGGCATCGGCCATCGTGTGCGACGAGGTGTGGGCTACGGCCAATGCATCGGCCATAAACACCGAGACGACCTACGTCGTGGTCAAGGACTGCAACCTGGCATTGGCCATGCTCGCATCGGCCTGGAACGGCTACCCGTCGGAACAGCTGACGCTTGTCGGCGTGACCGGCACCAACGGCAAGACGACCATCGCCACGCTGCTCTACAAGCTGTTCACCAAGCTGGGCTACCCCTGCGGACTGCTCTCGACGGTGTGCAACTACGTAATCGACCGCGCCGTGCCTGCCACCCACACCACGCCCGACCCGCTCGAGTTGAACGACCTGCTGCGCCAGATGGTCGATGAGGGTTGCGCCTACGCCTTCATGGAGGTGTCGAGCCACTCGGCCGACCAGAAACGCATCGGCGGACTGGACTTCGACGGCGGCATCTTCACCAACCTGACGCGCGACCACATGGACTACCACAAGACGGTCGAGAACTACCTGAGAGCCAAAAAATCGTTCTTCGACGGACTGAAGAAGGAGGCTTTTGCGTTGACCAATGCCGACGACAAGAACGGCGAGGTGATGCTCCAGAACACGCGGGCACGCAAACGGTTCTACAGCGTGCGCGGTGCGGCCGACTATCAGGCGCGCGTCGTCGAAGAGGCATTCGAGGGCATGGAACTGCAACTGAACGGCACGAACGTCATCACGCACTTCGTGGGCCGCTTCAACGCATCGAACCTCGCCGCCGTCTATGGTGCCGCCATCGAACTCGGAGCCAAGAATGACGAGGTGTTGGTCAAGATGTCGGAGCTTGTTCCAGTCAACGGCCGATTCGAGTCGATCCGTTCACCGAAGGGCTTCTCGGCCATCATCGACTACGCGCACACGCCCGATGCATTAGTCAACGTGCTGGGCACCATCCGCGAGATTCTCGACACGAAGAAGGAGGGCAAAATCATCACCGTGGTGGGCTGTGGCGGCAACCGCGACAAGGGCAAGCGACCCATCATGGCCAAGGAATCGGCCCTGCGCTCCGACCGTCTGATTCTGACGAGCGACAACCCACGTTTCGAGGAGCCGCTCGACATCCTGCACGACATGGAGGCCGGCCTCGACACCGAAGAACTCCGCGCCAAGGCCATCACCATCGCCGACCGCCGCGAAGCCATCCGCACAGCCGTAATGCTGGCTCAGAAGGGCGATGTCATCCTCATTGCAGGCAAGGGTCACGAGGACTATCAGGACGTGAAGGGCGTCAAGCACCACTTCGATGACCACGAGGTTGTCAAGGAGGCCATCGGATAAAAACACCCAAGCCCCCCTCCCGACCTCCCCGAGGGGAGGTGATTGGCCATGCGGACGTGACAATCATCATTAAAAGGGGAACACCGAATTTAGACGAATAAAACGAATTAAATTGTAGCAAAGAAGATTTTGTTTAATTCGTTAAATTCGGTGATAAAAACCGAAAAATCCGCGTAGCGATGAAAATTCGTTTGAATTCGCGTAATTCGGTGAAAAAAAACAATCACCTAATTGAACGAATTAAGCTAATCCGCGTAGCGAAAAAAATTCGTATGATTTCGCTTAATTCGGTGACAAAAAAGTAATTTGTAATTCGTAATTTGTAATTCACTTATGCTGTATTACATCTTCAGATATCTCAACGACGTGTACGACCTGCCGGGCGCCGGCATGTGGGGCTACATCTCGACACGCGCCATCGCTGCCATGATATTGGCATTGGCCATATCGACAGGATTCGGCAACTGGTTCATCAACTACATGAAACGGGCCAACAACGTCGAAGTGCAACGCGACGCGGCGACCGACCCGTTCAACACCGGCAAGAAAGGCGTGCCGACGATGGGCGGCATCATCATCATCGTGGCGGCACTTGTGCCCTGTCTGCTCTTCGGCCGACTGCGCAACATCTACATGCTCATGATGTTGGCCACGACGGTGTGGCTCGGCCTGCTGGGTTTCATCGACGACTATCTGAAGGCACAGACGAAGAACTACGACCGCCTGCCCGCCGTGCTGCGGTTCCTGAGCGAGTTCCGTGGCACATCGGCCGCCTACCGCGAAACGAACAAGAACGGCCTGCGTCCGATCTACAAGCTGATGGGTCAGTTCGTGCTCGGCCTGGGCGTCGGCCTGGTGCTGTGGCTCAGTCCCGATGCCGTGATACGCGAGGGTGGCGAATATATCAAATCTACCTTTACGACGCTGCCATTCGTCAAGGACCACAACCTCGACTACGCGGGTTTCTTCGGCTGGTTGGGCAACTGGCAGCAAGCAGCCGGATGGATCTTCTTCGTGCTGGTGGCAACCTTCATCGTCATGGCGGTGAGCAACGGCTCGAACCTGAACGACGGACTTGATGGAATGTGCGCAGGCAACTCGGCCATCATGCTGGTGGCACTCGGACTGTTGGCCTATTTCTCCAGCCACGTCAACTTTGCGCGCTATTTCGATATCATGTACATTCCTGGTTCGCAGGAACTGGTCGTCTTTCTGGCGGCATTCGCGGGCGCGCTGGTCGGCTTCCTGTGGTTCAACACCTATCCGGCGCAGGTCTTTATGGGCGACACCGGTTCGTTGGCCATCGGCGGCGTGATTGGCGTGACGGCGGTCATCATCCACAAGGAACTGCTGCTGCCGCTCATCTGCTTCGTCTTTCTGGCCGAGAGCCTTTCGGTGCTGCTCCAGACCAACGTGGCACGCATCGGCAACAAGCGCGGCAAGAAATGGCGCATCTTCATGCGCACGCCGATCCACGACTCGTTCCGCATCACGCCGCAACTGAAGGAAAAGATGTCGGCCAATGGCATCGACATCAAACGCATCCCGTTCAACTGGATCTGCGGATGCCAGCACGAGAACCGTATCACGATGCGCTTCTGGATTGTGACGCTGATAGCTGCGGCATTGGCCATAATGACATTGAAAATGCGTTGATTTTCAACGTCAAGCTATGAATTAACAATTAAGAATTAAGAGTTTATAGTTACAAAGAATAACAACCAACTACATTATAACCAAAGAACTACTATGAAAAGAATTGCTGTTTTAGGTGGCGGCGAAAGCGGTGCAGGTGCCGCAGTGCTCGCCAAAGTCAAGGGTTTTGACGTATTTTTGAGCGACATGTCGCCCATCAAGGATAAGTACAAGGAGTGGCTCGACAAGTGGCAGATTCCCTACGAGGAGGGTCACGCACACACCGAAGAGCTGATTCTGAACGCCGACGAGGTCATCAAGTCGCCCGGCATCCCGCTCACTGCGCCATTGGTCATGAAACTGATGCAGCAGGGCACGCCCGTCATCAGCGAAATCGAGTTTGCAGGCCGCTATACAGATGCCAAGATGATCTGCATCACCGGCTCGAACGGCAAGACCACGACCACGATGATGACCTACCACATCCTGAAGGAGGCCGGCCTGAACGTCGGCCTGGCAGGCAACGTCGGCCGCTCGTTGGCCCTGCAGGTCGCAACGGAGCATTTTGACTACTACGTGATTGAGCTGTCGTCGTTCCAGTTGGACAACATGTACGACTTCAAGGCCAATGTGTCGGTCATCATGAACATCACGCCCGACCACCTCGACCGCTACGACCACAAGATGCAGAACTACATCGACGCCAAGATGCGCATCCTGCAGAACCAGGACCAGAACGACAGCTTCATCTTCTGGAACGAAGACCCCATCGTCACCAAAGAAATCGAAAAGCGCAAACCGCTGCGCATGAAGCTCATCCCATTCACGGGCAAGACGCTCAAGGAGATGGGCGACAAACCGCTCACGCCCGGCGCCTACCTGAAGGACGGCAAGATGGTGGTCAATCTGGTCGATCAGCTGATTGACATCGACATGGAAGACCTGCCGCTGCCCGGCCCGCACAACCTCTACAACACGATGGCAGCAACCATCTCGGCCGGCATCGCAGGCATCAAGAAAGAGGCCATCCGCAAGGCACTCAAGACGTTCAAGGGCGTCGAGCACCGTCTGGAGAAGTGCGGCGTGGTCGATGGTGTCCAATACATCAACGACTCGAAGGCCACCAACGTCAACTCGTGCTGGTACGCGCTGATGTCGATGAAGACGCCGACCGTGCTCATCCTGGGCGGCAAGGACAAGGGCAACGACTACACCGAAATCGAGGAACTGGTGCGCGAACGATGCACCGCGCTGGTCTATATGGGTCTGCACAACGAGAAGCTGCACGACTTCTTCGACAAGCAGGGCAAGCCTGTGGCCGATGCACTTTCGATGCGTGAGGCACTTGAGAAATGCCGCGCCTTCGCCAAGCCGGGCGACACCGTGCTGCTCTCGCCATGCTGCGCCTCGTTCGACCTCTTCAAGAGCTACGAAGACCGTGGCGACCAGATGAAGGCCATCGTCAAGGAGTGGATGAAGTAGAAGACCCTCCCCTGCCCCCTCCCGTAATGGAGGGGAATGGTATGCATCGGCGGACAAAATCCGCGTAGCGATGTTTCATCGGCCAAAAAGCCGAGCAACCTGACCGCAGGACAAATATCAATTATCAATTATCAATTTCAAGAGTTGGCACGCAAATCAACTTTCAGCACGCTGATGGGCGGCGACCCCTGGATCTGGGGCATATACATCGTCTTGGTCTTCATCTCGCTGGTCGAACTGGGCAGCGCGTCGAGCCGTCTGGCCTATCGTCAGATTACGAACGACAACCCATTGATGTCGCACGCAAAACATATCCTGACAGGCTTCTTCGTCTTCATCTGGGCCTTGCAGCGATTGTCGGCGGCCAACATCCGCTGGGTGAAGATCTTGGGCGCACTGAGTTTCGTATCGGGCGTGCTGCTCATGGCGGCGCTGCCATTCTTCGGACGCGAAATCAACGGCGCACATCGCGACATCTTCGGCATCCAGCCCGTCGAACTGTGCAAAATCGGCCTGCTCATCTGCCTGTGCCGAGCCGTCGCCGCCAAAGACAGCGATTTCCGTATGCCATTCTTCCGCAAGAACACCGAGTGGCGGCGATACCTGCTGCTGCTCGCGATGATGGCAATCACCATCGGCCCTATAGCCCTGCAGAACCTCTCGTCGGCCATCATTCTGGGATTGTCGGCCTTCGGAATCATGTTTTTGGGCAAGGTGAACGGCAAATACCTGTGGCGCACATTGGCGGTGGTTGTGGCATCGGCCGCACTGCTTGTCGGCGCACTGTTCGGACTGCATGAGCTGAACCAGAGCCGCGAGGACGGCGGCGGCACGCACCACACCGATTTGGGTCTGCTGAGCCGTGCCAACACTTGGGAGCACCGACTGTTCCACAGCGACAGCACCCCGCTCTGGGAGCAGAACCTCACCGACGAGAACATGCAGGTGATGTATGCCCACATGGCTATCGCCAACAGCAAGGGAATCGGCACCTTCATCGGCGAAAGCCAGATGCGCGACCACCTGCCCGAGGCCTATTCCGACTACATCTACGCCATCATCTTCGAGGAGACCGGCATCCTGGGCGCAGCCATCGTCATGCTGCTCTACTTCGTGCTTTTGTGGCGATGCTACAAGCTTTCGGTGCAGACAGACGACCAGCTGACGCGCCTGCTCATGGTCGGGTTGCCGCTCAGCATCCTGATTCAGGCACTGGTCCACATGGGCGTCACCACCGATGCGATGTTCGTGACGGGCCAGCCGCTTCCGCTCATCAGCCGAGGCGGCATGTCGATCATGGGCACGTCGGCACTGTTCGGCATCATGCTCGGACTGAGCGAGGCCATACGACGCGAAAAAATGGAGGAGACGGGCGAGGCATAGGCCAATGAACTGTACATTATTACCAGCATATTCTAAAACAAGCAGTTTAAACATCTATCATACATAAACAAAAGATGACTTCCAGAATTCAAAATAAACAGATGAAAGTTGCATCATTCTTTGCTGGATGCGGAGGTCTTGACCTTGGTTTCTGTCAAGCTGGTTTCGATGTGGTTTGGGCTAACGAGTTCGAACCGCATTGTCGTGCGACTTACATTCGTAATTATCCAAATACGGAGTTTGTTCTTGGAGACATACGGAAGATAAATCCTAACACGATTCCCGATTGTGACGGCTTCATTGGTGGGCCTCCCTGTCAGTCGTGGAGTGTCGGTGGCAAACAGAAGGGACTTGATGACGAACGTGGACAATTATTCCTAAAATATATAGAACTTATTCAAGCCAAACAACCTAAGTTCTTTGTAATTGAAAACGTCAAAGGTATGCTTAACGCGAAATTCAGGGAAGTATTTGAAGATTTTGTAAACAGACTTGATTCTGCTGGATATGATGTACAATGGACGTTGCTTGATGCAGTGTATTACCGAATACCTCAGAACAGAGAAAGGGTTTTCATTGTCGGATTCAAAAAAAGTTGGATATAACATACAAGTTCCCCAATCCAACCTGTACAGAGCCTACCACACTGGAGGAAGCAATTGGTGATATAACAGAAGAACCTTATCGCTTTTCTGGAAATAAAATGACAGATTTCGCCGATATCTCACAGAACACAAGCCATCGCCCTAACCATGACGTCCTGACATCAAAGTTCGGCCCGTTCTATTATCGTGGCAACAGAAGAAGAGGTTGGCAGCAACCATCATTCACTATAAATGCCACAGCGGATTTTGCACCATTACATCCTTCGTCTCCAAAGATGATGTATTATGGGTATGAGAATTGGGAATTCCAAAAGGACAAGATGCATGATTACAGGAGGATGAGTGTCCGTGAGTGTGCTAGAATACAGGCTTATCAAATGTGTAGCAGCAATTATAATAAATTCATACAAATAAATTATGATAAACTATCAATTTTTCCCCAGATCACATGGAGTGACACAAGAAATTCAGGTCGTAATAGATTGTTTCAAAAAGATAGAAACCACGCTTAATGACGGCACTCATCGGGTTTCAAATGATGTGCTTGCCATATTACGTCCCCATTTAGAACAATGTGGTTACAGTGTTGAAAAAGGGAAAGGACGCGATGAGAAAATTGATGTTCCTGTACTATTTGGCGAAAATAATACCATCGACAAATCGTTTTACGCAGACGCTTATAATAAGAATCATAATATTGTTATTGAAGTTGAAGCTGGTCGTGCAGTAAGGAATAATCAATTTCTTAAAGATATTTTTCAAGCTTGCATGATGTTTGATGTTGAATATTTGGTTGTAGCTGTACTAAATGAATATTCTGGTGGTGGAGTTATCAGCAAAGACTACCAAGAGGTAAAGACTTTTCTTGAAACATTATACATCTCTAATCGTCTGAAGCTACCATTAAAAGGAATCTTACTAATTGGATATTGAAAAATGAAATCGGACTACACTATAATCAGATGCTTTACAACTGATAAATTCAAAGTGATGAATTTATTGTGCGATGCGGAGGAATATAAACTCATTCGCAATTATGTTGATGTCGTTTATTACAATGACGACACCTTGAGAGAAAAGAGGGAAATGCGACAGATAATCAAGGACAATATAAGAAAATTAATCGCGCATGGTTTTAGGGCTGAAAGTACTCCTAAATTTGTTGATGATTGGTTTTTTTTGTCAAAATAGAAGGTTGTATAGTACAAATATTAGATTATGGACGATAAAACACAAGAATCGAACAATATCCCAGACCTCCAATCTCCTTTTGAGCAGCTAAGAGAAGTTGATGCTGAGGGTAAAGAATGGTGGAACTCACGCAAACTAGCGCGAGTGATGGGCTATGGCAAGTACTGGAACTTTGAACGTGTCATAGCCAAAGCACAAGCATGGACTTCTCAAAAGGGCTACCATCTTAGCGAGCATTTCGTAGAAATAACTGAGATGGCAGAATTGGGCAATGCCGCTGTCCGAGAGGTGACGAGCATTCGCCTGTCTCGTGCGGCCAGCATGGCAGTAGCAATGAATGCTGACCAAAAGAAAGAGATGGTGAAGGCTGCACAACAGTATTTCTGTGCGACCATGACAGCAGATGTGGCCGTGAGAAGTATGGAATCCACCATTCTTATGTATAAAGGTGGACGTGGGAAAGTACAGGTCCAAGTTGTCTTTGATACCAATACGTTCTGGCTTTCACAACAGAGAATGGCTGAGTTGTTTGGAGTGACAGTACCCACAATAAACTACCACCTCGACCAAATTGAACAAAGTGGTGAAATACATTTGTCCGATACTATTAGAAAAATTCGAATACCTTCGGACAAATGGTCCGGTGAGGTGCTGATGTATAACCTTGATGTGGTCATCGCAGTGGGTTATCGAGTGAATAGCTACGAGGCTACTCAGTTCCGTATCTGGGCTACACAAATCTTGAAAGAATATCTTACCAAAGGTTTTGTGTTGGACGATGAGCGTCTAAAGGGTAAGAACGTATTCGGGGCTGACTACTTTGATGATTTGCTTGACCGCATCCGTGAGATACGTATCAGCGAACGACGTTACTATCAAAAGATTACGGATATATATAGCGAGTGCAGTTCCGACTATGATAAGGATTCCAAAGAAACTCAGTTATTCTTCAAGACGGTACAAAACATGCTGCATTATGCCGTAACTAAACAGACAGCTGCTGAGATTATATATGACCGTGCGAATGCAGAACGCCCTCACATGGGATTGACAACATGGAAGAATGCACCAGACGGAAGAGTCGTGAAGTCGGATGTCACCATTGCCAAGAACTATCTCAGCGAGAAAGAAGTGGATTCGTTGAATAGACTGAGTAATGCCTTCATTGACATTGCGGAACAACGTGCAGAAGACCATATATTGATGACAATGGCAGACTGGTCTG
>DFJU01000091.1:0-606 GCA_002373755.1 Bacteroidales bacterium UBA3663
TGTTCGTACAGCCGTAAAAGGCATAGTCGCCGAGATGACCATTGAAGGCCAATTCTACACTCTTGATATTTTTGTTTTGGCTCAATGTGTAGGGTTTTACCTCCTTGACGGTCATAGCAACTCCCTTGAAAGAAACCGTATTGCCAATGTTGATATTTGCGGCAGACTCATCATAACGGCAATCTATCGCATCGCAGGTGCGCTCCGCTGGACTGACTGGCACATATTTCACACCATCCACTTCAAACATGGAACTAAGATATGGATAGACCGTCACGTTCTTCAACGACGTGTAAAGATTGTTGGCCACATAATTGGTCGTTCCTGCCGTTTGTTCATATCCGGCAGGTGGCGTGTTTGTCATCCAAATTACTTTGTCTGTACCTTCGAAAGCAGACGTACCAACGCTTGTTACATTTTCAGGAACAGTGATGCTTGCCAGGCCAGTGCAGCCCCAGAACGCTTTGCTGCCGATGCTCGTCACACCGCTTGGAATCTCAATGCTCGTCAGGCCTGTGCAGCCATTGAACGCATAGGCACCTATGCTCGTCACACTGCTCGGAATCTCGATGCTCGTCAGCCCTGTGCAGCCATAGAATGCACTTC
>DFJU01000091.1:668-26640 GCA_002373755.1 Bacteroidales bacterium UBA3663
ACTTCCGCCGATGCTCGTCACGCTGTTTGGAATCGAGATGCTTGTCAGCCCCGTGCAGCCACTGAACGCACTGCTGCCGATGCTCGTCACGCTGCTTGGAATCGTGATGCTCGTCAGACCTGTGCAGCCATAGAATGCACTTCCGCCGATGCTCGTCACGCTGCTGGGAATTTCGATGTTTGTCAGTCCCGTGCAGTTCGCGAACGCAGATCCGTCAATGCTGGTAACGCTGCTTGGAATCGTGATACTTGTCAACCCCATGCAGCCATAAAACGTATTTCCGCGGATTCTTGTCACACTGTTTGGAATCGAAATGCTCGTCAGTCCCGCGCAGCCAGAAAAAGCATATTCGCCAATAGCAGTTACGCTGTTCGGAATAGTGATGTTCGTCACCCCCGTGCAGCGATTGAACGCACGCTCCTTGATTCCAGCAACTCTATAGGTATTTCCTTTATAAGTTACAGTACTGGGAATTTTTACACTTCCACTGTAGTCGGAATAGTAAGTGCCATTTGAATATTCTTTAAGTGTCACAATGGCAAATCTGCCATCAATATCGCTATTGTAAAATTCGTAATAGATGCCATCGATGTAGGCATCATACGCCCAAAGCGATTGCCCCACCAGCATCAATAATGCCGTGAGCCAAATGGAAAGTAAATTGCGTTTCATAATAGTTATATTCTTTGTAAAATTAAAGGCGTTATTAAACTCGTTACATGGTCGCTTTCAATGTGAGCGACACCATTTATTGTATAAATTTGAGATGCATGGCCTTCCGTAGCTTCATATTTTACGCGCACTATTCCCCTGAACGCAATTGATTCTTGGCACTCGTATCTGCTTTGTAATTCAATGTTGTCAGGATTTACTTCAAGTATATCGATCGTCTCTGTTGGCGACCTGAAATCTGTTACTGGAGTCATGTGCAGGAGGTCAATTATCTCTTTTTCAATTCTTTCTTCGATTGTCATAATAGTAATTTTTTTATGAATCTGCTAGAAACCATAAATTTTCCAGACAGGTTCGGTAATCATTTTAAATCATCAATATCACTCTCTAAATCGCTGATTCTACGCTCAAGACCTTCTAACACATCATTTAGTTCACCGATGTTTATAGTTGTGAAACCGCAACCGTTGCATCGTTGATAATGAATAGTGTTCGAACCAACAGTAAGATTTAACTCTGGAAACGCATCTCCATAGTTTCCACAAAAAGGACATTTTTCCATAATAATAACTCGATGCCTCCTCGCTCCAAATTCGGCTTTATTTCCGCCTATCAAGGTCGAAAGTATTAGACATAAAAAAGACGGGAGCTCCCTGTTCGGTCGCTTACCCGTGGTCTAGGCTTCTCGCATTGCCTGTTAATTAGATAAGCAACATCGAGAAAGCCCACGTTTTTTGAGATATGTACAAGTCACTATCTCGCTGTCATGGCAAGAATGTGACAGAGATACAATATCTGCCAACGCAGACACTCCATCCGTTGCGTTATCTTCAATTAACGTGAAATTTTGCGAGAACTTCGACCACAGTAGATAACGACGTCGTAGCGTCTTTTCGATAAAAAGTGCCTTGATGGATTCCGCCGTCGCGGTCAAGACGCTGCAAAGATATTGAAAATTATCATTGGATAGGGTCACATCGGCCGAAAAAGGTCATTTTAGCCGGATGATTTGGTTGCGGAAAAACTTCAATTATTGGGCAAAATTTTCTACCTTCGCGCGAACTTAAAAAATAACGACAATGAAGATACGAGTTGGATTCGGCTACGACGTGCACCGTCTGGTCGAGGGCCGCGACCTCTGGTTGGGCGGCATCAAGTTGGAACACACCATGGGACTGCTCGGCCACAGCGATGCCGACGTCCTGATTCATGCCCTGTGTGATGCGTTGCTGGGTGCGGCCAATATGCGCGACATCGGCTACCATTTCCCCGACACGTCGGCCGCCTACAAGGACATCGACAGCAAAATCCTGTTGGCCGACGCGATGAAGCTCATCCGCGCTGAGGGCTACGAATTCGGTAATGCCGACATCACCGTGGCCGCCGAGCGACCCAAACTAAACCCGCACATCGAGGCGATGAAGGCGTGTCTGGCCGATGTGATGCAGGTCGATGCGGCCGACATCTCAATCAAGGCAACCACGACGGAAAAACTCGGCTTCACGGGTCGGCAGGAGGGCATTGCGGCCTACGCGACCGTGCTGATCGAGAAGAATTGAGAAAAAGATCTCAAGAATTGGAGAATAACCTCAAGAATTAGAGAATTTTAGAATTCCTCAATTTATTGAGAATGAGAACTTGTTGAGAATTTGAGACTTCGTTGCAAATCAAGAAATCACTTTTAATCTTTGAAAAGACATGAAAAATCTGACAGTAAAATGTTTCGTCATCGGCGGGCTTGTGTTCATCTATTGGATTGCAAGCCTCTTCATTTCCAGCCTTACGGGCGACCGCGAACGTCTCTCGGAAAAGACGCAGGAGGAGGTCGCCGAATCGTGGAGCCGGGCGCAGTCGTTCATCGGCCCGATTGTCTGTGTGCCAGTCATTAACGAGGATTCTGCCTCGAAGGTGCCGTTCCATTGCCTGTACGTCCTGCCCGAAAAGCTGGATGTTGCGGCCGACGTTGAAAACGAGATTCTGCATCGCGGCATTTACGATGCCTCGGTCTATAAGACCCGGATTGCCGGCAAGGGTCACTTTGACCTGTCGGACATGAAGGAACTCGCAGTGACGACGGGCGGTAAACACGTGCGCTATGATTGGGCCAATGCGCAGATAATCACCGCCATCAGCGACAAGCGCGGCCTGCTGGAGGGCATGAAGTTCACCATCGGACAGAAAGAGACGGAACTGAACAGCTATTTCTACGACTATGGCAACAAGATGCTGTGTGCGCCGCTGCCGTTCACATCGGATGTCGCAATCTGCCAGCGCGTCGATTTGAGCGAGTTTGTGGGCAATGGTTCGGTGCAGTTCGCGATGGAGAGCAACCTGAAGGGTGCATCGGCGTTGAACATCGCACCCATCGGCCGCAACTCTGAAATCACCATTCGGGGCAACTGCGCAAGTCCGAGTTTTGAGGGGCTGACGTTGCCGACCGACCGCACGGTGACCGACACCGGATTTTCGGCCACGTGGAAGGTGAACAGCCTGAACCGCAACGACACGGCCCAGGAGTTCTATTCCGTGTGCCGGAGGATTGATTTCCAGAATGTCGGCTGCAAGCTGCTCGTCGTGGGCGGACAGTATGCGCAGACCGACCGCGTGCTGAAATATGCGTTCTTCGTCATCCTGCTCTCGCTGCTGGCCATTTTTGTGGCCGAGATGTATGTCGGCTGCGAAATCAACCTTTTCAACTATCTGCTCATCGGAGCCGCCCTCGTGCTGTTCTATCTGATTCTGCTGTCGTTCGGCGAGGTCATCGGCTTTTCGGCGGCCTATCTGGTGGCTGTCGTCATGATTATCGGCCTTGTTTCGCTCTACCTGAAGGCCATCGTGCGGCAAAATCGCGTAGCGTTGGCCGTCACCGCATTTTTGACCTTGATTGACGTCTTCATCTACATCCTGCTGAGCCTGGAGAGCATGTCGCTGCTGGTCGGCACCGTCGGACTGTTCGTCATTCTGGCCATCGCGATGTACCTGTCGCTGAACCTGAAGCGGCGACGTCCGGCTGAATTGGACGATAAATCTGCCGAATAAGCAAAAAGTCGCGTAGCAGACATCGTTTGTAGAAAAATTTTATAGCATAATCGAGGAATGTGGCAATATTTTCTGATATTGCCGCATTTTTTTCATGTCAAATCGGCCGTCGCCATACCTTCGCACCGCAAAAAAAAAGAATGAATTATGGCTACATACATTTTGGCAGACAATCAGGAACTGACGCGTTCTGCGTTGGAGGGAATCATTGAACAGCAGGGCGGGGCAGAGGTGCTCAGGGCCGTCGGCAAGTCGGAACTTGTGCAGAAGCTGACGGCGCACGGCGATGCCATCGTTGTGCTCGACTATACATTGTTCGACTTCGAGGATGTCGAGCAGCTGCTCATTGTGAGTGAACGGTTCGAGTTGTCGCAGTGGGTGCTGTTGAGCGACGAGCTGACGCCGCCCTTCCTGCGCAAGGTCGTCTATTCGTCACACAGGTTCGGGGTTGTCTTCAAGGACAGCCCGCTGGCCGACGTGCGCGAGGCACTTCGTCTGGCGGCGCGCGGCGAACGCTTCATCTGCCGCCGCGCAATGGAAGTCATCCTGGCCAGCACGCCGCACGAGGAGAAGCGGTCGGCCGTGCTCACATCGACCGAAGTGGAAATCGTGTTGGCCATAGCCCAGGGCAAGACGACCAAGGAGATTGCCACCGAGCGTTTTTCGAGCGTCCACACCATCATCACGCACCGCAAGAACATCTTCCGCAAGCTGGAGGTCAATTCGGCGCGCGAGGTCGTCAAGTATGCCATCCGTGCCGGTCTGGTCGATTCGTCGGAATTCTACATCTGAAAACTACTGCAATAAGACTCAAGAATTAGAGAATCAGGAGAATTTCTCAACTGAATAGTTGGGAATCAGAGAATTTGCTTCATTTTTTGTCCAAACTTTTGAGGGTTAATAAATCCGAGAGATCATGGCCGATGCGAAATGCGGCCATCGTGCTCAAAATCCGCTTCATATACTCTCTTTTTTTCACTCCTTTAGAATATGCAAAAGCAGACAATTGCAATTGACACGCCATTTGCGCGTGCCGACGTTTACGGTTCGTTGGCCGTACCAATCTACAACAATGTCGCGTTCGAGTTTCAGGACGCACAGGTTATGTCCGATGCCTTCTGCAACCGCATCGACGCCCCCGACTATGCACGAGTCGAAAATCCGACGGTGACCAATCTGGAACTTCGTGTGCGTGCCTTGACTGGTGCGGCCAATGTCACGGCGTTCAATTCCGGCATGGCGGCAATCAGCAATGCGCTGCTGGCCGTAGCCGCCCAGGGCAAGAACATCGTCACGTCGCGTCACCTGTTCGGCAACACGCTGTCGCTCATCGCCGGCACACTGTTGCGCTTCGGCATCAAACCACGGCTACGCGACCTGACTGACATTGCCGCCGTTGAAGCCGCCGTCGATGACGACACGTGCTGCATCTATCTGGAGATTGTGACCAATCCGCAGCTTGAGGTGGCCGACCTCCGTGCATTGGCCGAAGTGGCTCATCGCCGTGGCGTGCCGCTTATTGCCGATTCGACGATTATCCCGTTCACCGAGACCGACCTGAAGTCGCTTGGCGTTGACATCGAAATCGTGTCGAGCACCAAATACATCTCCGGCGGTGCGACGTCGCTGGGCGGCCTCGTCATCGACTATGGCACATTCCCAGAGTTCAACAAGCGCGTGAAGTATGAGATGCTGTTCAATCTGGGCGCCTACATGACACCGCAGGCCGCCTACATGCAGACGCTCGGCCTTGAGACGCTCGATGTGCGCTACCATCGTCAGGCGTTCAATGCGGCATGGTTGGCCGACGCGCTACGCGATGAGAGCCGCATTCGTCGGGTCAACTACGTGGGTTTGGCCGACAATCCGTTCCACGTGCTGGCAAAGCGGCAGTTCGGCGAGACGGCGGGTGCGATGCTCACCATCGACCTCGACAGCAAGGAGCAGTGCTTCGCCTTCCTGAACC
This sequence comes from Bacteroidales bacterium UBA3663, assembly GCA_002373755.1. GTDB lineage: Bacteria > Bacteroidota > Bacteroidia > Bacteroidales > UBA3663 > Liminaster. Next base: position 6,346 of record DFJU01000091.1, read on the forward strand.
GCCTGCGCCTCGTGCACCGCGCCACCAACCTGTTCGACAACCGCACGTTGGCCATCCATCCGGCATCGACCATCTTCGGCAATTTCGCGCCCAATGAGCTTGCGCGTATGGATGTGCGTCAGACGACAATCCGACTCTCCGTCGGCCTCGAAGCTCCTGAAGACATCCTGGCCGACATCCGGCAGGCACTCGATCCGTCCACGAGGGAGGAGGCTTGAAGGTTACATCGGATGTCCTAAAAATCAATATTTTTTTTTGACCGAATCGACGGCCTCCCTTTGGGGAGGTGTGGAGAGGGTCGTTTTTTAAAATTGATTATGGTTTACGATTTTGACAAGATAATCGACCGCACAGGCAGCGGTGACCTCAAGCACAGCGTCCTGCAACAGCGATATGGACGCGCCGACCTGCTGCCGCTCTGGGTGGCCGACATGGACTTCGAGACGCCGTCGTTCATCACCGATGCGTTGCGCCGCCGCCTCGACCACTCGCTTTTCGGCTACACTGTCGAGCCTGCCGACTATTGGCCGTCGGTCATCGACTGGATTGCCGACCATCATCAGTGGCACGTCGAGCGCGAATGGCTCAGCTACATTCCCGGCATCGTGAAGGGCATCGGCATGGCAATCAACGTGTTCGTCAAGCCCGACGAGAAGGTCATCATCCAGCCGCCCGTCTATCATCCGTTCCGCCTCACGCCGTTGGGCAACGGCCGCGAGGTGGTGTTCAATCCGCTACGCGAGTTGCCCGACGGCAGCTACGCGATGGACTTCGAGCAATTGGCCACTGTGGCCGACGAGAAGTGCCGCCTGCTCATCCTGAGCAACCCGCACAACCCCGCCGGAGTCTGCTGGTCGGCCGACACGCTGCGCCGTCTGGCCCACTTCTGCGCCGAACGTGGCATCATCGTGGTGAGCGACGAGATACACTGCGACATGGCACTGTTCGGCAATCGGCACACTCCATTCGCCACGGTGAGCGACGAGGCGGCCCGCATCAGCATCACCTTCGGCGCGCCCAGCAAGACGTTCAACATTGCAGGCATCGTCAGCTCGTATGCCATTGTGCCCGATGCCACCCTGCGCGGCCGTTTTTTCCGATGGCTGTCGGCCAACGAGCTTGACGAACCGACCATTTTTGCTCCGATTGCCACGATTGCGGCCTTCCGCAACGGTGAGGAGTGGCGGCAGCAGATGCTGGCCTACGTCGAGGGTAACATCCGTCTGGTGGAGGATTTTTGCCGCGAACGTCTGCCGCAGGTCCGTCCGTGGAGGCCGCAGGCATCGTTCCTCGTCTGGCTCGACTGCCGCGCGCTTGGCATCGGCCACGACCGCCTCATCGACCTGTTTGTCAACCGCGCACGCCTTGCGCTCAACGACGGTGCGATGTTCGGCCAGGGCGGCGACGGCTTCATGCGGCTCAATGTGGCGGCTCCGCGTTCGGTCGTCGCAGAGGCACTGGAACGGCTGGAACGGGCTGTCGGTGAAGCAGTCTGATTTGAACGCTGTACCATCTTCGTGGTATGCAGAATGCCATTTTCGCGCGATTGTCGGGGTGTCGGAATGGCTGTACCTTTGTCGCATCAAAAAAAAGAAATTAACCAACACTATATATTCATTGAAATATGGCACAGATAGCTCACAACCTCATAGATTTGGTTGGAAATACTCCATTGCTGGAATTGACGCGGACGGAGCGGGCCGAGGGGCTGAAGTCCCGCCTGATGGCCAAATTGGAAATGTTCAATCCTGCACGCAGCGTGAAAGACCGCGTCGGTTTCGCGTTGATTGCCGATGCCGAGCGACGTGGCCTCATTGACCGTAATACGACCATCATCGAGCCTACCAGCGGCAATACTGGAATAGGTCTGGCCATGGTCAGTGCGATACGCGGCTACCGCCTTATCCTGACGATGCCCGATTCCATGTCGGTCGAGCGTCGTACGTTGCTCAAGGCTTTGGGCGCCGAACTGGTGCTGACACCTGCCTATGAGGGCATGGGCGGTGCGATACGTCGGGCGCGAGAGTTGGCAGACGAGATTGGCAATGCCTTCATCCCGCAGCAGTTCGAGAATCCGGCCAACGCTGAAATCCACCGTCAGACGACGGCGCGTGAAATCTGGCGCGACACCGACGGCCGTGTTGACATTTTCGTGGCCGGTATCGGTACGGGCGGAACGATTACGGGCGTGGGCGAGGTGCTGCGCCGCCTCAATCCGTACGTGCAGATTGTTGCCGTCGAACCGGCCTCTTCGCCTGTGCTGTCGGGTGGTAAGGCCGGTCCGCACAAGATTCAGGGCATCGGTGCCGGATTCGTGCCCGGAGTGCTCAACACGCGGGTCTATGACGAGATTATCCACATCGGCGATGAAGAGGCATTTGAGCGTGGCCGCCAACTGGCGCGCACCGACGGAGTCTTGGCCGGAGTGTCATCGGCAGCAGCGGTTGCCGCCGCAATCCGCGTAGCTCGTCGCCCGGAAAATGAGGGTAAGAACATCGTTGTGCTGCTGCCCGACACGGGTGAGCGCTATCTGAGCACGCCCATCTACAATGAGTAAGTGGCAGTTGAACATATCCGTAAACATTGAAATGCAATGAGTGAACAGAAGAAATTGAGCATCATCGCCTTCAGCGGCGATTTTGACAAGTTGACGGCCGTATTCACGCTCGGTACGGGAGCGGCCGCAGTGGGCTATGAGGTGAACATCTTCTTCACCTTCTGGGGCTTGGATGCCATCAAGCAGAAAAAAGGTCGTGCCTTCATCGGCTCCAACTGGCTGACGCGCCTGTTCGGTTTTATGATGGGTGGCCTGAGTGCCACGCCGACCAGCCGGTTCAATTTCGGCGGTGCCGGACCGAAAATCTTCCGTAGCCTGATGCGCAAGAACAATGTGGCCACGCTTGAGGAACTGGTCGATGCGGCCAAGGTGCTGGGCATCAACCTCTATGCCTGCGAGATGGCAATGCACGTGCTGGGACTCACCAAAGAGGATTTTATCCCGGAGGTCAAGGATGTGCTCGGTGTTGCATCGTTCCTCAAACTGAGTGAGGGAGGGCAGACGCTGTTTATCTGAGGTTGTGAGGTCGTGAGGTTGTGAGGCTGATGTTTTCTTCCTTCAACGAATCGTCCGTCAACTGATGAGACGTTTCATGAAATGTCTTTACGATGCCTTCCACTCCGGTTTCCCCTTCCTTCAGAGGAATCGTCCGTCAACTGCACGAGCGATGTGACAACTGCACAATCGGAGCGACAACTCCCGATAATCCCAATTTACTACGTTAAAAAAACACAAAAAAATAATCGAATTATGGCAAACAAGACATTAGACATCACTCGGGAACATTGCCCGATGACCTTCGTAAAGACGAAAATCGAACTGGCAAAACTGCAGGCCGGCGATACGCTTGAGGTGTTGCTCAGCGAGGGTGAACCGCTCGAAAACGTGCCGCGCAATGCCGTCGAACAGGGCTACAACGTCGTGAAGGTCGAGCATGTCGAGGGAACGACGCATCGCGTAGTCATCAGGAAATGAGTCGGCGCGACGGTCGATTCCTGTTGGCTGAAATCCAGAATACAGACAAATAAAACAGAACAACTATGGCAGATTCAAATCTTCAGCGCAGTGTAGTCACTGCTACAGCCAAGAAATTGGCCACCACCACCAAGACTGCCCCGCAGATGGGCAGCATAACCCCTCGTCTCCTCCTGAAACTGTTGCCTTGGGTGCAGGTCAGTGGAGGTACGTTCCGCGTGAACCGAACAAAAGTTGAACTGAAAAAGACCGAGCGTCTTTCCATCGAGTATTTCAACGGGGTGCCGTCGTTCACAGCCAAGAGCCTGAAGCAGATTCCGCTTTTCTCGGCCTTCGACGACGAGATCGTGACCCGTCTGGCACGCTCGTTCGAGACCAAGGAGGTCGAAATCGGTCAGCTTTTCGTCGAGGAGGGCAAGGACAAGCAGAAATTCTTCATCGTGGCCAACGGTCAGGCCGAGGTCATCAACCGTGGTCCTCATGGCGAGGAGTTGCGCATTGCCCTGTTGGGCGACGGCGAATATTTCGGCGAGGCTGACCTGCTTGACGATGCCGAATCGACCGTGTCGGTGCGTGCCGTCACTCCGACGGTGTTCCTTTCGTTGAAGCTCTCAGAACTGGACAACTTCATCCGCGATGTGCCAGACTTCCGCGCCACGTTCCAGAAGGCTGTTGACAAGCAGTTGCGCCTCAAGGCATCTGTCAACGACCACGGCGAGAAGCACATCGACCTCGTGAGCGGCCATGAGGAGGACAACATCATCCCCGAGACCTACATCGACTACGAGGAGAATCCAACCGAATATTCGCTCAATACGCTTCAGACCGTAGTCCGCGTCCATACCCGTGTGAGTGACCTCTACAACAACCCCTACAACCAGCTGGAGGAGCAGCTGCGCCTCTCCATCGAGAGCATCAAGGAGCGTCAGGAGTGGGAGCTCATCAACAACAGCAAGTTCGGTCTGCTGGCCAGTGTGAGCCCTGCCCACCGCATCACTACGCGCTATGGCGCGCCCACGCCCGACGACCTCGATGAACTGCTGTCGCTCGTGTGGAAGGAGCCTGCCTTCTTTATCGCCCATCCTCGTGCCATTGCAGCCTTCGAGCGCGAATGCACATGGCGCGGTGTGCCGCCTGTCACCACCGACCTCTTCGGCACCAAGGTCATCCTGTGGCGCGGTGTGCCCATCATCCCGAGCGACAAGGTCGAGGTTGAGGGTCAGTTCCTGACTGGCCGTGGCATGGGTACGACCAAGATCATCCTTGTGCGCACCGGCGAGAAGAATCAGGGCGTCGTCGGCCTGCACCAGAGCGGCATCCCAGGCGAGATCGCACCATCGCTTTCGGCACGTCTGATGGGTCTTGACAAGTTCGGTGTGGCATCATATCTGCTCACCAAATACTTCTCGCTCGCTGCCCTCACCGACGATGCGATTGCTGTGCTCGAGAATGTCGAGGTCGGCTACTACCACGACTATCAGCACCGGAACAAGGTCGAGAAATAGTCACACATCATCCGTCGCCTCCCGACTCTCTTGCGGGAGGTGGACGGAAGGATAATAACCTCCGCGGCCCGCCACGCTGGTCCGGAACAAAGAAAATCCTTCGTATGATAGAAACTTTCAACACACCATATTCAGCGCAGGACGGCCAGATACTTGATGTCCTACGTCGGCTGGCCAACGACTACTGCCCTGATGAACTGCGTGCCGAGCGGCAGTCCGTCGTGTCCGACAGCACCCTTGCCCATCTGTCTGACGAGCTGTTGAACCTCGATGCGCTGGAGTTGCCGTTCGGTGTCGAACGTCCGGCATCGGGCAGCAGTTACTTGGCCGATGCACCTGTCGCCGACAACTTCAGTGGCCGCCGCCAGGAATCGTCCACCGGTCGCATTGAGCCCAGCGACAACGGCTTCGGAATCGGAATCCCCGAAACGCAGAAGCTGCGCCAGCTGCACTATGAGGAGGCCGACACGCTCAACTCTGACCAGATCAGGCGCGATTTCCCCGTGCTGCAACAGAAGGTCAACGGCCACGACCTCGTCTGGCTTGACAACGGAGCCACCACACAGAAGCCGAATGCGGTGATTGACAAGATTGCCGACTATTACCGCAACTATAACTCCAACATCCATCGAGGTGCGCACACACTGGCCGCCCGTGCCACCGATGCCTACGAGGATGCGCGACAGAAAATCGCGCGGTTCATCAACGCTCCGGCCGCCGAAAACATCGTCTTCGTGCGCGGTACCACCGAGGGCATCAACCTCGTGGCACAGACCTTCGGACGGCAGTTCGTCGGGGTGGGCGACAACGTCATCGTCAGCGAACTGGATCACCATGCCAACATAGTGCCTTGGCAGCGTGTGGCTCAGGAACGTGGTGCCGACCTGCTTGCCATTCCGACCGACAGCAACGGCGACCTGATCCTCTCCGAACTTGAACGTCTCATCACGCCGCGCACACGCATCGTCAGTGTCGGTCACGTCAACAATACGTTCGGCACCATCAACGACGTTCAGCGCATCATCGACATCGCCCATTCGCACGGTGTGCCGGTGTTGCTCGACGGAGCCCAGAGCATCGCCCATACGCCGGTCGATGTGCAGGCTCTCGGTGCCGACTTCTTCGTCTTCAGCGGTCACAAGATCTACGGGCCGAACGGAATCGGAGCCGTCTATATCAGCGACCAGTGGAAGGAGAAGCTCCAGCCGTGGCAGGGTGGCGGCAACATGATCAAGGATGTCACCATCGAGCACACCGAATACAATTCCGCACCAGCACGGTTTGAGGCCGGTACTCCCAACGTGGCCGATGCCATCGGTCTGGGGGCTGCGCTCGACTACGTGAGCCGTATCGGCATCCGGAACATCGAGCGTCATGAGCACCAGCTCACCGAATATGCACGCGAACAGTTGGCTCAGGTGCCAGGTCTGCACATCATCGGCAATCCGAAGCACCGCGTGAGCGTGGTGTCGTTCTACCTCGACAACATTTCGGTGCCCGAGACGGGTTCGCTGCTCGACAAGGAGGGCATAGCAGTGCGTGCAGGCCACCATTGTGCCCAGCCGGCTTTGCGGGCCTTGGGGCATGAGATGAGTGTTCGTCCCACGTTCGCCCTCTACAACACTCGCGAGGACGTCGATAAACTTGTCGTCGCACTAAGAAAAATCGTCAACAGCAAATAGTTAATGTGAGGTTGTGAGGTCGCTTCGCTTGTAAGGTCGTAAGGTCACTTCGCTTGTGAGGTTATGAGTGGCTTTTATGGACAATGCACCAGCTAAAGACCTCAAGACCTTACAACCCCATAACCTCACAACCTAAAAACCTAAACTTAACATGGCTAAAATTATAGTTAACGGAGAGGCTAAGGAGGTGCAATTGCCACTGACCCTCAGTGAGTTAATCAAACAGAACAATGTGTCGCAGCCAGAAATGGTGAGTGTGCAGGTCAACGAGGATTTCGTGGACCGCACCGAGTGGCCCGACATCCAGATCAAGGAGGGCGATGCTGTCGATTTCCTCTACTTCATGGGAGGCGGAATGTAATTAAGAAATAAGAAGTAAGAAATAAGAGTGAAGAGATAGGATTTGCCATCCGAAGCAAACGTCCCTTTTATTCGTAAGACGTGGCGTGCCGCGTCCTGAGACGTTTCGTGATGCGTCTCTACGCTACCTTTTTATTCCTGAGACGTTTCATGAAACGTCTCTACATTCCTCTTTTATTCCATTTTAAATTTAAAAGATAAATATGTTCGATTTTACAGAAGAACAAATACAACGCTACTCACGTCACATCCTTTTGCAGGATGTCGGTGTCGAGGGGCAGGAGAAGATCCAGAATGCCAAGGTGCTCGTCGTCGGTGCCGGTGGTCTTGGCGCACCCGTGTCGCTCTATCTTGCGGCAGCCGGCATCGGCCGTATCGGAATAGTCGATGCCGATGTCGTTGATCTGTCCAACCTGCAGCGTCAGGTCATCCACTTCACCAAAGATGTCGGAGTGCCAAAGGTCGAGAGTGCCAAAGAGAAGATTTTGGCCATCAATCCCGATGTGAAGGTCGATACCTACAGGGAATTCCTCTATTCGGCCAATGCGCTCGACATAATCAAGGAGTACGACTTTGTGGTTGATGGTACCGACAATTTCCCTGTCAAGTTCCTCATCAACGATGCCTGTGTCATGGCCGGCAAACCGTTCTCGCACGGCGGTATCCTGCGCTTCAACGGTCAGACCTTCACACACCTGCCAGGCACGGCCTGCTACCGCTGTTTCTTCAAGGAACCGCCTCCGGCCGGAGCAGTCCCGACCTGTTCGCAGGCCGGAGTGCTTGGTGCAATCGCCGGAATGTTGGGCACGATTCAGGCTGCCGAGGTACTGAAGTATTTCACAGGTGTCGGCCAATTGCTCACCAACCGTCTTCTGATCTTCGATGCCAAGACCATGCAGTTCCGCACCATCCCCGTCAAGCATCGTCCGACGTGCGAAATCTGTGGCGAACATCCCACCATCGACCATCTTATCGACTACGAGCAGCCGACCTGCGAACTCAAAAAACACAAGAAGTCATGAAGATAAACCCCGATGTCATCCAGCAGCTCATCCGTCAGGCTCAACAGGATGCGCCCAACGAGACTTGCGGCTACCTGCTCGGGACGGGCGACACGGTGACCGAGAACTATTGGATGGAGAATATCGACCATTCGCCGGAGCACTTCTCGTTCGCCCCGAAAGACCAGTTCGCTGCCCTCAAGTATGCCCGTGCGCACGGACTGCGCATTCTGGCCAACTGGCATTCGCATCCGGCCTCGCCTTCGCGTCCGTCGCAGGAGGATCTGCGGCTGGCCAACGACCCGGGCATCCGCTATGCCATCCTCTCCCTGCACGAAGGCATTCACCTCAATTCGTTCCGTATCTTGAACGGCGAGGTGGTTGACAAGGAGGTGCACCTCTGATTCGGCGAAAAGTCGCGTAGTAAACTGAAATTGTTGAAAATCAGCTGTATGCACAATGCTCGCAACTGCACTTTAATGGCTGTGGTTGCGAGTGTTTATTGTAGTGTGGTATGCGTTAGCGTTTTGGTTGTGTACTTATGTTGTTGTGAATGAATGTGTTATGTGCGGATATACCATGTTTGTGGTATAAGAATGCCGTTCGTGTGGGATTTCCCGTCGGCCGGAAAAGCCTCATCTTTGCACCCGTCAAACGAACAAAAAACAGAAAAAGTTATGAAAAAAATGAACTCAATGCGAATGCGAATGTGTTGTTGACCAAGGAATGAGAGGTCGGCAACAATATGAATCAGAAATCAACTAATCACAATCAGTAACCCATTAAATTACATAAAAATTATGAAAAAGTTTTTCCTTATTATAGCAGTAGCATTGAGTTTCGCATCGGCCAACGTCCTGGCCCAGAACAATAACGGCGGCGATGTCCGCTACATCAAGAGCCCGCGTTTCGCCCGTCCGCTCATCGAGAAGTGGATCGAGGAGTATGCCAAGACCGAGCCGGGCGTGACCTTCCAGATCGCAAAGGGCGCATCGGCCGATGCGGCATTGAACGTGGTGGTCGATGGCCAGTCGGACGAGGCAAACACCGTATATTTCGGCAAGACAGCCGTGCTGCCAATCACTGCACGCGGCTCGGAGGCTGACCGTCTGTTGGGTGGCAAGCACCTGAGCAGCAGGAAGTTGAAGCAGGTCTTCTTCGTGAGCGATGAAGAGGAGGACGAGCGTCCGTCGAAGCAGTTCGAATCGCTGGTCGTCTATAGTGGCAGCAATGCGACATCGGCCGCAAATGCCTTTGCCCGCAACTTGGGCGAGGAGGCCAGCAGCTTCCGTGGCAAGCGCATCGCAGGCGACGACCTCTTCCTCAACACGGCCATCGCAAAAGATGCCTACGGCGTGTCGTTCAACACCTTGTCCAACATCTTCGACCTGAACAGCCGCCGTGTGAAGAAGGAACTGTCGCTCGTCGGCCTCGATGTGAAGCGCGATGTGGCCGATGATTTCGGCAACGAAGGCTCGCTCGACAACGTGCTTGCAGCCTTGGAGTCGGGTCGCGTCGGTGGCATCGCAGTGGAGCGCGTCGGCATCGCCTACGAAAATGGCGACGTTGCAGTGCTGAAGTTCCTCCAGTGGGTGCTGACGCAGGGCACGCAGTTCAACCACGCTTTCGGCCTGCTCAACCCCGACAATGCTGAAGACGGCGCACGCCAGCTGACAGCCCAGAAGTGAAATGTTAGGTGGGGCGTTCAAGAATGTTTGAGCGCCCATTTTTTGTACAGAAAAAAAAGAATTGAATTTGTGTTATGGAAAAGAAATTATTTGTCTTATTGGTGGCAGCCGTCAGTCCGTTGCTGGCCATCGCACAGAACATAATTACAGGTCGCGTAGTGGAGCAGGGCATCAACGAGCCGCTGATCGGTGCGACCGTATTGGTGAAGAACGAAAAGGGCAAGGGAGTCGTGACCGACATCGACGGCAACTTCTCGCTGCCGACCAAACAGGAAGCTCCGCTCACCATTGTGGTGCAGTTTGTGGGCTACCGTTCGCAGGAAATCGACGTCTATGACTTCGAGGAGCCTGTCGAGATTCAGCTTGTTGACAATTCGAGCCGTCTGGACGAAATCGTCGTCGTGGGCTATGGCACCCAGAAGCGCACGCAGCTGACCGGCAGCGTGACTACGGTCAAGGCCGACATCTTCGAGAAGATTTCGGTGCCGACGCTCGACGGCGCACTGAGCGGACAGGTGGCCGGCCTGAACGTGACGGCCAGCAGCGGCCAGCCGGGAGCCGACAGCCAGATCCGTATCCGCGGCGGCAACTCGGTCAATGCCAGCAACGAGCCGCTCTACGTGATCGACGGCTTCATCTACTTCAAGGATGCGGCCAACGCCACGACCGGCATCGGCGGCCTCGGCAGCAGCCTGAACCCGCTTTCGACGGTCAACCCGAACGACATCGAGAGCATTGAGGTGCTGAAGGACGTGTCGGCCACGGCCATCTACGGTTCGCGCGGAGCCAACGGCGTCATCATCGTCACCACCAAGAAGGGCCGGAAGGAGGCAGGTGCTTCGTCGATAAACTACAGCTACGGACTTGGCGTATCGACCGTGAGCAAGAAGCTCGACCTGCTCAACGCGAGCGAGTGGGCACAGTTCCAGAAGACATATTTCAGCAACAAGGGCGGCTACACCGACGCCGAAATCGCCGCGTTGGGCGAGGGCACCGACTGGCAGGACGCAGTGTTGCGCACCGCCGTGCAGCAGACCCACGAGCTGAGCGTGAGCGGCGGGTCGGAGAAGAGCCGCTACGCGTTTTCGGCCAACTACACCGACCAGGACGGCATCGTGCTCAACACCAATTTCCAGCGCTACAACTTCCACACCAACGTCGATTGGGAACTGCGCAAGAACTTCAACTTCGGCATCAATGCGACATTCGGACGTTCGCGGCAGGACGTGCTGACCACCCTGGACGGACTCCAGAGCGCGTCGTCAACGTCGCCTTTCTCGGCCGGCATCACCAACAGCTTCGTCTATGCGCTGCTCATGCCGCCCGTCATCTCGGTCTATAATGCCGACGGCTCGTACAACTTCAAGAATCCCTACGAATATGCCTATTTCGCCATCGGCGACCACATGGCCAACCCCGTCTATGACCTCGAGGAGAGCGTGGCCGAAAACATCAACAACTACCTGCTCAGCAACGTGTGGACAACCTACAAGGTCGGCCCGGTGACGCTGAAGGCAACCGTCGGCCTGAGCAGCGAGAAACTGACGCAGAACCTCTTCGCCGGAGCCTACACCTCGCTCGGCATGGCCACTGAGGGAATCGGCGGCAACGGCAACCGTCAGACCGACATCTGGCAGCAGGAATACACCGCGACGTTCGACAAGGATCTGAACGCCAACAACCACCTCGATGCGCTTGTCGGCTACACCTACCAGCACACGGAATCGACCTACAGCATCATCTTGACCAACCACTTCACCAACGAGTCGCTGAAGCAGTACAACCTGGGTGACGGCGCCAATATCTATACGCCCGAGACCGGCATCAGCGAGTCGCGGCTCCACTCCATCATCGGCCGCCTGAACTACAGCCTGCTCAACCGCTACAACCTCACGGCCACCTTCCGCGCCGACCGCAGCAGTCGCTTCTCGGCCGGCCACGAGTGGGGACAGTTCCCGTCGCTCGGCCTGTCGTGGAATGTCGATAAGGAGTCGTTCTTCGCCAATGTGCAGCGGATTGACTACCTGAAGGTGCGCGCTTCGGTCGGTCTGGTCGGCAATCAGGAAATCCCCGATGCTGCCTATCTGGGTACCTATAGTACAGGCTCGTATGCCGGTTCGTCGAGCTATTCGTCGGGCAATGCGTCCAACGACAACCTGAATTGGGAGAGCACGCTCAACTACAACGTCGGCTTCGACCTCGGCCTGTTGCACAACCGCGTCAACATTGTGGCCGATGCCTACTACAAGAAGACCTACGACCTGCTGTTCGTCGTGCCGCTGGGCATCTCGAGCACCGTGTCAAGGCAGTTGCAGAACGTGGGCAACGTGGTCAACAAGGGCTTCGAGCTTTCCATCGACGGCAGCATCATCAAGCGTCGGAGCGTGCGGTGGACGGCTGCGGCCAACATCGCACACAACCTCAACGAACTCACCGACATGGGCTCGTCGAAAGACCTCATTTACGGCGACGACAACCAGCAGATACTGAGCAAGGGCGAGCCGGTGGGCACATTCTACGGACTGGAGTTCGACGGCATCGTGCAGAGCAACGAAGACGTGACGCAGCTGCCGAAGGTGAACGGCAATGTCCCGTCGCCCGGCGATGTGAAGTACGTCGATCATAATGGTGACGGTAAGATTGACGGCTACGACCGCACCTTTCTGGGCAGCACGCAGCCGAAGCTGACATACGGCCTCTCGACGCAGTTCACATGGCGCAACTTCGATGCCTCGGTGGCATTTGCGGGCAGTGTCGGCAACCGCGTCTATAATGCGCTCGGCCGACGTCTGGAGCAGACCGGCGACTCGTACAACGTGCTCTCGACGGTGCTCGGTTCGTGGACGGCCGAAAATGGCGGCAACAGGCTTCCGCTGGCCAGCACTACGCGACCTTTCAGCCACATTGACAGCCGCTACGTGCAGGATGCGAGCTACCTGAAGCTGCGCAACGTCTCGGTCGGCTACCGTGTGCCATTGCCGAAAGACGGCTTCATCCGTGGCCTGAAGGTCAGCATTTCGGCCGCCAACGTGCTCACCTTCACCAACTACAAGGGCTACGACCCGGAGGTGGCCAGCGGCACCGACGACGGCGTCTATCCGGCATCGCGCAGCGTGTCGTTCGGCGTCAACGTGTCGCTCTGATGCAAGAATGAATCCAATGATGTGGAGACGTGAATTTCCGAAGTTCGCGCCTCCGCATCTTCTTTTTTAGGGGCGGGCGAATGTGGGCTGGAGTGCGCTGTGGCGGCGTTTTGCGCGACCAAATCCCATGTTTATGGTATGCAAATGCCGCACGCGTGGGATTTCCCGTCGGCCGTAAAGCCCCTACCTTTGCACCGTCAAAAAACAAACAGGATTGAAATAATTCAACTTAAATAAACAACAACTTACAATTTACAAAAAAAGAAAGGAGGTATTGTTATGAAAAAGAAAACTCTACTCTTCGGTGCTGCACTTGCAGCAATTTCTGGTTTCGGTTTTGTCGCCTGCGATGACGACGACGACAACAATCAGGTTGTGGACGAAAACGTCGTGGTCGATGATGCAAGCGCCCTGTCGCTCGTCAACGGCGTTTACAGCCACTGGCAGCCGCTCAGCTCGTCTTTCTCGTTCATCATCGAGCTGAACTCCAACAAGCTCACATCGTTCGAGGGCGAAGAGGGCGAGGCTGGTCCGGTCAACTCACGCTTCGAGCAGGTGCCCGAAACTTGGTATCAGGTCAAGATTTTCAACCACCTCTTCCTCGGCATCTCACAGGCCAACGAGGCTATCAAGTTGGTCACCAGCGCATTCGAGAGTGGCAAAGTCACCCAGTCGGGCTACAATGCAGCCGTCGGCAAGGCAAAGTTCCTCCGCGCATTGGCCTACCTGAAGCTCGTGCAGCTGTGGGGCGAAGTGCCGGTATATACAGAAGAGGGCGGTTCGACAACCGAGCGCCAGAGCATCGACAATGTCTTTGCGCAGATTGTGTCCGACTTCACCGCCGCTGAAGGGCTCCTGAACGACTACGACGGCGACCCACGCGTTCCGTCGAAGCAGGCAGCACAGGGCTTGCTGGCACGCACCTACCTCGTCTGGGGCGACAATCCGCTCAGCGCAGCTGAAGTCAAGGCTATTGCCGATGGTCAGGTCGATCCAGCCTTCAGCAAGACCGACAGCCGCCTGGAGAAGGCCGTAGAATATGCCAACAAGGTGATCAGCAGCGGCAAGCTGGCTCTCGATCCGGAGTACAACAAGCTGTGGGGCCGCGAATATGAGTCGAACAAGCGTGGCACCAACGAGCATCTGTTCACCATTGCACACGACGGCGACGCCTACGACGCTCAGGGCAACCACCAGACCCACTGCTCATGGACTTTCCCATTCCAGAACGGCGAGAACGGCCAGGGCTACAGCCAGAACCACACCGAGGTGCCTGACGACGACCTCTACGACGACTGGAAGGCCGAGCAGCCTGACGACAAGCGTCTGGCCGAGACCTACTTCATCGAGATTGTCAACCCGGAGGACGGCAAGACCTATCACTACTACAGCCCAATCTACACGCCAATCAACGGCAAGGGTGTTGACCAGAGCTACACCAACGCCGAGAATCTCGAAATCACCTACAATTCGGTTGACCGCATCGAGATCCGCTACGCCGAAGTGCTCTTGACCAAGGCAGAAGCCCTCGTCCAGTTGGGCCGCAACAGCGAGGCCGCCGAGCCATTCAACCAGCTGCGCACACGTGCCGGCATCGAGACCGTCGCCGCTCCTACCTTCGAGCAGATCAAGCGCGAATGGGACTACGAGTTCACCTACGAGCAGTTCTCAGTGTTGAACAGCTACCGCTGGAAGGACCTCATCGCTTCGGTGCAGAAGGTCAAGAACTACAAGCACTTCCCGGACGACTGGAAGACCTCGACCGGCAACACCTACACCAGCGATCAGGAGGCATTCTTCACCAAGATTCACAACCACTTGGTTGCTAAGTACAACAACGTGCGCGGCAAGCACTACCGTCAGCCGATTCCGACTGGCCTGAGCGGTGAGGATCTCAACATCGAACAGAACCCAGGATACTAAAACTCCGACCATAATTCAATTCATTTTTTTCTGCCGGCTGGCGTGCAGCATGGGGCTTGTACGCCAGCCACTTTTTTATCAAAAAATTAACGCATTGAAACGACATGACTAACAAGAACATTCTTTTTTCAGCGATATTTTTCGGCCTTGCATTCGTGGCATGCAGCGACGATGATGAGGCAGCGGCTTTCAGCGTCGCAGGTACATACGACGGTGTCTTCACCGAAGAGAAGGTCGGCACTTTGAACGACGCATCGGTCATTACTGCCAATGAGGACGGAACATACGATATATTGGTAGCACCGTCATTCACACTTGGACGTGCCGAATTTGGTGCAATGACCCTGCGCAAGGTTCAGCTTGTGGAGAATGAAGAGGGCTACACGTTCGAAAACGAGTCTAATGGCGTCAAAATTACCTATGCTGGCAATGAGGCGCAGCGCCAGTTTCCTTCCATCCTTGAGTTTGCCGCGCATCTCGACGGCACATTGAGCAAATCTGGCAAACTTGACTTTACGCTCGACCTCAACCATGCCAATACGATTTACTTCTACTACACCTTCACAGGCAAAAAATGAAAAAGTTCCTACTAACAAAAGTGTTTTTACCTTGGGGCGGGTGAACCATCGGAGGTTCACTTGCCCTTATAAAAAAAAGAACAAGTCAAACAACTTAATACAAAAAAATGAAGAAATTTTTACTCATGGCATTGGCCACAATCAGCGCAGTATCCTTCACCGCCTGCAGCGATGATGATGACGAGCCAGTCAAGACCCCAGCCGAGGCAGTTGCCGGCACTTACACAGGCAGCATCAGCGGCAATTCTGTAGTGACCAACGACGGCGAAACGCTTGTCATCACGGCCAATGCAGACGGCACAATCAGCCTCACGCAGCCAGGATTCTACACACCGAACTACAACGATGGCAAGTGGTATTTCACGGGCGCCGCCGTCAACAAGATTACGGTTGAGAAAACCGAAGAGGGCTACACGTTCTACACCAGCTACGTGAGCAGCAACGGCGGCATGGGCGTGAACGGCGAGGTCTGGGGCACGGTCAAAGGCAAAGAAATCACCTTCGACTACACCTATTATCACGCTGGCCTGCTCGATGATCCGCTCATCCACTTTGTGGGCAAAAAAGACTGATTTTTCGCGGCCAATGTCCATTGGCCATAAACCAATAAAAAGAAATTATCACAATGAAAACAAACAAATTCCTCCTTTTCGCGACAGCCATCGCAGCAAGCCTTGCATTCACCGCCTGCAGCGACGATGATGACGACAACAAAGGCGATGATTCGGCCGATGCCGTCGAATACGACATCCATGCCGTCGATCTGGGTCTGCCAAGCGGCGTGAAGTGGTCCGACCAGAACCTCGGAGCCAACGCGCCCGAAGAGTACGGCAACTACTACGCTTGGGGAGCCATCGAGCCGTTCGACAGCTACGAGAGCGACACCTACCGCGCCAAGGTCGATGTGCCGAACATTCCGGCCAACTTTTCGGGCGATGTTAATTTCGACGCAGCAGCCCACGACATCGGCGGCAAATGGCGCACACCGACCTACGGCGAAATCCACGAACTGAACGTGAATTCCACGAAGGAGTGGACCACTGTCAACGGTGTGAATGGCCTGAAGGTCACAGGTCCGAACGGCAACAGCATCTTCATTCCGGCCGCCGGTTTCTATTCGGCCAATGTCTTGTCGAAGGCCACGTTCTCGGGCTACCTCTGGTCGGCCTCAATCGACCCGGGCTACGAGGGGGCTGGAATTTCGGGCATCATCAACGGCGGCGGTTTCGGTGGCGGCGGCAACTATGGCTATTTGGGCTACAGCATCCGCCCTGTGCGCGACTGATTGCCATCGCCCAATGTTTCATTTTGATAAAACTAAACACCTTATGACTAAGAACATTCTTTTTTCAGCGATATTGTTCGGCCTCGCATTCACCGCGTGCAGCGATGATGATGATGAGGCCGTAGTTGCAACAATCGACAACATTGCTGGCGAATATCTCGGCACGGCGTCGGGCACGATGATCCTGATCAATTCGAGCGGCGAGGAGCAGCCGTACGACATTGTACCCAACGGCGACGAGACGGCCAAAGTCACGGTAAACAGCGACGGCACCATCTCGGTGGTCGAGCCGACGTTCTACAGCGCATCGCCCGTGACCAACGATGCCAGTGAAAAGTACGCCTATCCGGGTGCCATCGTCAAGAACATCCAGCTCGTGCAGGAGGGCGACGCGCTCACCTTCGACGTGAAGGACTATTCGAGCATGAACGGCGCGTACACC
This sequence comes from Bacteroidales bacterium UBA3663, assembly GCA_002373755.1. Lineage (GTDB taxonomy): Bacteria > Bacteroidota > Bacteroidia > Bacteroidales > UBA3663 > Liminaster. The sequence goes on from DFJU01000091.1 coordinate 23,485, forward strand.
GTCGCCGGCGATATTTCAGGACATTTTATAGGTAGGAATCTGACACTTGATTACACATTCCTCCACGCCGGAGGCATGATCGGTACAGTACATTTTGAAGGAGTCAGAAAATAATTGTAAAATCTCTGCTTTTTATGGAAGAGGGGCAGCCGTATCTGTCGAAGATGCGTCTGCCTCCACTTTCGTCCTGTGGGCTGCTTATTGTTAAATCTTGCAAAACATGAACTGAAAAATGAAAGTTAGGTATTGCGCAGATTTCAAAAAGGTTTTACCTTCGCGACCCGAAATCGGTGGTTGAAAAAATGCCCTATTGTAACGATATGAAAAAGTCACTCCACACGCTTCTCATGCTGCTCCTGACAGCCAACATCCTGTTCGTCGGAATGGGATGGGACTACGTGCGATGCAGCTGCACGGGCGCAGTTCGGCTTGTGCCCTGCGGCGCTGTGGATGACGATGACAACTGCTGCGAACCCGACGAGGAGGGCTGTCTGACGCTGGTCCACCTCGAACTTTCGCCCACCGAGGCCGCCCACGACCTTTCGTTCGACACGGCCCACACGATTCTCTCACCCTGGGTCGCCCTGCCCGCATTCGCTGCGAGCTGTTCGGCTCCTTTGGCACGCACTACGCGACCAAAATCCACTCACACAGCGCGGAAGGCACCGCCGCGCGACTATCTGACCCTAATCCGGGTGCTGCTCATTTGATTTTGTTTTTTTGAATCTGATTCGTGGACTTTGATTCCCTTTGACGGGTCGGCGATGGCATTGTGGCCAATCTTCATCGACTTTGATCTGGGTGTCAGGTCGAATCTTATTATGGCCAATGTCCATCGGCCAAAAATAAAGGCGAAAAGCCGAGAAAAGGAGTAAAAAGGACGATACGTTTATGGCAAGTTCTAAAAATCAAGAATTTTAGAATTAGAGAAATGCGCAAATCTCTGATATTTAGAATTGTTGAGAATTAGAGACTTCCTGCAAAAGCAATTTATAGAAACACCCTTATGAGTTAAGAAATAAGAGTTGGGAGTTGCCTTGACTATCACCTCCCCACGGGGAGGTTGGGAGGGGGTCTTTACTTCCCTTTTACTCCTTTTTTACTTCCCTTTTACTCCCCTTCAAAACAAATTTCAAATAGCAATCTCCAATGAAATATATCCTTACAAGCATCTCAGCGATGCTTACCTGCGCGTCAGCCATTGGCCAAGACAATGCAGTGCCATCGGCCGACACCCTCAAGACGCTCGACCTCGACAATGTGGTCATCTCGACCCGCTCGGGCACGCGACGTATGGCTGGACCCGAAAACGGCGTGCGCATCAACCGCGAAGAGCTGTTCAAGGCCGCCTGCTGCAACCTCGGCGAGAGCTTCACGACCAATCCGTCGGTCGATGTGAACTACAGCGACGCCGCCACGGGCGCGAAACAGATCAAGCTGCTCGGACTGAGCGGCACCTACGTCCAGATGTTGACCGAGAATATGCCCAACTTCCGCGGCGCGGCGGCTCCCTACGCGCTCGACTACGTGCCCGGTTCGTGGATGAGCGGCATCCAGGTGTCGAAGGGCGCATCGTCCGTCCGCAACGGCTACGAGTCCATCACCGGCCAGATTGACATCGAATACCTCAAGCCCGAACAGGAACCCGGCCTCACGGTCAACCTCTACGGCAACACGATGAGCCGTCTTGAGGCCAATGCCGATGCCTCGATGCACGTCGGCCAGAACGCCAGCACCGTCCTCCTCGCTCATTTTCAGGACGATTACGCCGACCACGACGAGAACGGCGACGGCTTCATCGACCAGCCCGGTGTCCGACAGTGGAACCTCCAGAACCGTTGGAATGCCCATCGCGAACACTACATCTTCCACGGCGGCGTGGGCGTCGTGCGCGAGGAGCGTGACGGCGGCCAATTGCCCAAGTTCGGCCCCACGCGCTACGCGATCGGCATCGAGACCGACCGCTACGAGGGCTACATGAAGCACGCCTTCATCATCGACCACGAACACGGCACGAACATTGCGCTCATCACGTCGGCCTCGATGCAGCTGATGTCGGCCGACTACGGGCTGAAGCACTACGCCGTGAACGAGAAGAATGCCTACGCGCAGCTGCTCTACGAGACGCACTTCACCGAGCGCCACGAACTCGCGGCCGGCTTCTCGCTCAACCACGACTATCTTGGCCAATGCCTTGAAAATGCCGGTTTTATGGCCGATGATGAGCGCGAGACGACCTTTGGCGGCTATGCCCAATACACCTACACGCTGGGCACGCGGCTCACGGCGATGGCCGGTATCCGAGCCGACCACAGCAGCCGCTACGGCACGTTCGTCACGCCGCGTCTGCACCTGAAGTGGTCGCCTTCGCACCATTTCAGCACGCGCCTCTCCATTGGCAAAGGCTACCGCACGGCGCACGCATTGGCCGAAAACAACAACCTGCTGGCCAGTGGCCGACAGCTCGTCATCGGCGACCTGCGGCAGGAGGAGGCGTGGAACACCGGCGTGAGCACGTCGTTCTACATCCCGATCGGCGACGAGACGCTGCGCCTCAATGCGGAGTACTACAACACGCGGTTCGCCGAGCAGGCCGTCATCGACCTCGACAGCGACCCGACGCAGATCCGCATCGGCAACCTTGATGGCCGGTCGTACTCGAACACCATTCAGGTCGATGCCACCTATCCCGTCGTCGAGGGGCTGGAACTGACCGCCGCGTGGCGCTGGAACGAGGTCAAGACGACCTATGGCGGCCGACGTATGACGAAACCGCTCACGAGCCGCTACAAGGGTCTGGTGAGTGCGAGCTACAAGACGCCGCTCGCCCTGTGGCAGTTCGACGTGACGCTCCAGCTGAATGGCGGCGGACGTATGCCGACGCCATACGCCTTGGCCGATGGAACGCCCTCGTGGTCAGAGCGTTATGGTGCATACGAAAAGCTCTCGGCGCAGGTCACACGCTGGTTCCGCCATTGGTCACTCTACGTGGGCGGCGAGAATCTGACCGGTTTTCGCCAGCGGCAGACAATCATCGCGGCCGATGACCCGTGGAGCGCAGCCTTCGACCCGACCATGGTGTGGGGGCCCGTGCAGGGCGCAATGGCCTACGTCGGCGTGCGAATCAACCTGTTCAGAACGAATACGTTGTGAATT
>DFJU01000012.1:0-15786 GCA_002373755.1 Bacteroidales bacterium UBA3663
TCGATGCGGTAGTCCTCCATCGCGCTGTAGAGATACTCCTCGACCACGGGGCTCAGGCGGTGGATTTCGTCGATGAAGAGCACATCGTTCTTGTCCAACGACGTGAGCAGGCCGGCCAGGTCACCCGGCTTGTCGAGCACGGGACCGCTCGTCACCTTGAAGCCCACGCCAAGTTCATTGGCAATGATGTTGCTGAGCGTGGTCTTGCCCAAGCCCGGAGGGCCGTGGAACAACGTATGGTCAAGCGCTTCGCCACGCATTCGGGCGGCCGCCACAAAGATGCGGAGGTTTTCGATGACCTTCTCCTGGCCGGAAAAGTCGTCGAACGAGAGCGGGCGCAGAGCCTTCTCGATTTCCTTCTCCTGGGTGGTGGCGCTGTTGGCCGAACGGATGTCAAAATCTTCCTGCATAGTTCAATTTTTTCGGCCGCAAAGATACTCAATTTATATTTAGGAGTGCCATTTTGCCGACAGAAACTTTTCCGTCCGCCATTTTATTCATGCAAATGTTTGCGCCGAACATTTTTTTTAATACCTTTGCCGCGCTTTTTTAAATAAAAAAGCACTTGCAGCCCCTCTGAAGGGCATTCGTCTGGGTAGTTCAATGGATAGAACGGAGGTTTCCTAAACCTTTGATCTGGGTTCGATTCCCAGCCTGGATACAAAGCCGATGACATTCAGCTGAACTCTATCGACAACCTTCTCCAAATCAGTTATGGCAGAACCCAACGAACTCAACGCGAACCAGAATAACCAAGACGGACAAGACAGCCAGTTCGACATCCATTACTTGCTCAACACGCTTTGGCGACTCCGCTTCTGGATGGTCGCATCGGTCGCCGTATGCCTTTGCGCCGCCTTCTTCTACCTGAAAACGAAAACCGACACCTACGCCAGCCAGATGATGATCCTGATCACGACCGACAAGAACGCCGGAATGAGCAACTCGGCGCAGATGTCGTTCATTCAGGACATGACCGGATTCTCGTCGTTCAACAGTCTGGAGAACGAAAAAGTCATCATCCGCTCAACGCCCGTCGTGCAGAAAGTCGTCGAGGAGCAGGAGCTGAACGTGCGCTACTACGTCGAACACACTTTCCGCAACGAAGAGACAATGTGCGAGGAAATCAGCATGACCTACATTCCAAGTCCGGCCTACAACGTGAACCGCTTGCCGCACATCCGCATCGACTACGACATCATCGACTCGACCAAGATGCGGATTTCGGTGCTCGACTACAGCCGCACACAGTTCCACAACAAGGGCTATGCCATGCGCGACTCGGTCATCTCGTTGCCCGGCTCGGTCGATCTGTCGATTTATGGCCGACTGCTCTTCACTTTCCGGCCGCGCGCCATCGACCAATATGCCCAAACGGCCGACAAAGACGATGACAGACAATTCCGCTACGCGACTCCTGGCAAGCACTACATCATGCTCTATTCGCCGCAAACGCGCGCCCACGAAATCTGCAACGCCATCGCTGTTGACGTCGTGAACGAAAGCCGCAAATCGGCTTCGTTCGGCTCGGAAAGCAGCATCCTGAGCATCTCGCTCAGCGACAACCTGCCACAACGCGCCGAGGCCGTGCTGGAGGGCATCGTCGAACAATACAACCGCCAGACGAAGGAGTACTACACGATGTCGTACAGCAACACGATGGAGTTCATCCAAAACCGTCTGAACGACCTGAAGACGCAGCTGTCTGGCGTAGAGGGCAAAATCAAGGATTTCAGCATCGGCAACAACGTCTATGACCTCCAGTCGCAGACGAGTTTCAACCTCAATTCCGACATGCAGCGACAGCAGCGCGCCCAGGAAATCGACATCCAGATCAGCCTGCTTGAAATGATCTCCAAGGAGCTACGCGAGCAGAAGGAATTCACGACAATCCCGAGCAACGTCGGCATTACCGACAACACAATCATCGCGTCGATTTCGGAATACAATCGCCTGTGCGTGGAACGACTGCGCCTGCTGAGCGGTTCGACGGAGAGCAGCCCCGTTGTCAAGCAGCTTTACCTCCAGCTTGAAGCCCGCCGCGACCTGATTTGCAAGACCATCGAAAACCAGATTTTCATCCTGACTTCGCAGCACGACGAACTGATGCAGCAGATTGGCCGCAACAAGAACGAAATGCAACGTCTGCCAACGCAACGCCTTAATCTGGCCGCAATCGAACGCGAGCAGTCGGTCATCGAGCCGCTCTACGTGCTTTTGCAGAAGAAACGCGAAGAGACGATGCTGGCCATCATCGCCGAACCGGACATTGCACGCATCGTCGAACATTCGGAAAACAATTCAGTGTTCATCGGACCGAACAGGCGCAACACATACCTCATGGCGCTGGTTCTGGGTCTGATGATTCCAGTGCTCATCACCTACGCGAGAATGTTCCTGAAGATGAAAATCGAGACGCCCGACGACATCATCTCGCGCACACAGATTCCCATCCTCGGCATTGTGCCGCTCGGACATGGCCGCATCACGAAAGCGCAGGAAATCATCGAACAAAAATCGGTCAGCACCACGGCCGAGGTGTTCCGCTCAATACGTTCCAGCCTGACATTCTCCAACGACAAGGTGTTCCAAATCACATCGAGCATTCCCTCCGAAGGAAAATCGTTCGTGACAACCAATCTGGCGGTTTGCTTTGCATCGCTCGCCAAGAGGACAATCGTTGTCGAGACCGATATGCGCAAGGGACACCTGCGACGCACATTCGACGTGCCGAACGAGTTCAAGGGCGGCCTTTCGCACTACCTGTCAGGCCAAACCGACAATTGGAAAGAGCAGATCTACAAAGTGCCCGGCATCGACGGACTTGACCTCATGCTGAAAGGCACCGTGCCAATCAATCCGAACGAACTGCTGAGCGGCGAACGACTGGAAAAACTGATTGAAGAACTTCGCGCTGCCTACGACTACGTGCTGCTCGACTCTCCGCCGCATCTGCTCATCGCCGACCCGATTACGATAAACCGCGTAGTGGATGCAAACATCTACGTGATGCGCTCGGGCGTGAGCGACCTGCGGTTCGTAAACGAGTTGAACATTGCGAAGGCCAACGGCAAGCTCACCAAACCATACATCGTGCTCAACGGCCTCGACATGAAGTCGCAGAGCTACTACGGAAGCCGCTACGGCTATGGCTATGGCTACGCTTACGGATATGCCTACGGATATAACGAGCACTCCGAACAGAAGCCGTTCTGGACCCGCATCGCCAAACGGATGCGCAAGAGCTGAGCGCTACGCGGATTTTGCATCGGACAAGAGCCATGCAACCATGTTGAAGAGTAAAAAAATATTCACTTAAAATCAATAAATGGAAACATTAAACTTTCTGCTTGAAAACCTTCAGTTCCTTTGGGGATATACCGGCTTTGCCAATATCTCATGGGAGAACGGAGGCAATGTGCTGATGACCATCATCGGCTGTTTCTTCATCTATCTGGCCATTGCCAAGCACTTTGAGCCGATGCTTCTGATTCCTATCGGATTCGGCATCCTGGTGGGCAACATCCCGTTCCCCGAAGAGGCCGGACTGCGCATTGGCCTCTATGAAGAGGGTTCCGTGTTGAACATCCTCTACGGCGGTGTGAAACAGGGCTGGTATCCGCCACTCATCTTCCTCGGAATCGGCGCAATGACCGACTTCTCGGCCCTGATTGCCAATCCGAAGCTCGTACTCGTCGGCGCAGCGGCCCAGTTCGGCATCTTTGCGGCCTATATGATTGCCCTCGCCCTTGGTTTTTCGCCGATGGAGGCCGGTGCAATCGGTATCATCGGCGGTGCTGACGGCCCGACGGCCATCTTCTTGTCGAGCAAGCTGGCTCCTCACCTCATGGGCGCCATCGCCGTGGCTGCCTACAGCTACATGGCCCTGATTCCTGTGTTCCAGCCGCCAATCATGAAGCTGCTGACCACCGAGAAGGAGCGCCGCATCCGCATGAAGGCACCCGATGCCGTATCGAGCCGACAGAAAATCATCTTCCCGATTTTGGGTCTGCTGCTCACTACGTGGATTATTCCTTCAGGTCTGCCGCTGTTGGGTATGCTCTTCTTCGGCAACCTGTTGAAGGAGTGCGGCGTGACCCGTCGATTGGCCGACACTGCCAAGGGTCCGCTCATCGATATCGTGACCATCCTGTTGGGCTTCACCGTAGGCTGCTCGACGCAGGCAAGCTACTTCCTGACCACCGAGTCAATCGGCATCTTCGGCCTGGGTGCCTTGTCGTTCATCATCGCAACGGCTTCGGGCGTGCTGTTCGTCAAGTTCTTCAACCTGTTCCTGCCCGAAGGCAAGAAGATCAACCCGCTCATCGGCAATGCAGGCGTTTCGGCCGTGCCCGATGCAGCACGTATCTCGCAGGATCTGGGCTTGAAGTACGATCCGACGAACTACCTGCTGATGCACGCCATGGGTCCGAACGTGGCCGGCGTAATCGGTTCAGCCGTCGCAGCCGGCGTGCTGCTCGCCTTCCTCGGATAATTCAAACGGCATTTAAACGACATTTAAACGGCAGAGAGCCCGCACTACGCGAGCTCTCTGCTGTTTTTTTGTGAGGTTATGGCCGATCGATGATCATTCGCCAATGATTTCACGCAACTCGGCATTGGAGATTACGACATCGACCGTATCGTCAACGCCTTCTGTCGAATAGCGGTAGCCGAGTCCCTTGCCGGCATCGACAACCAACTTGAAGAAAAGCCTGTCGGCCGCACCGTCAAGCGATTTGAGCGAATTAACGATGTTTTCCTTCACGCTCACCGCATTGGCCGAAATCATGTTGAAGGTGGTCAGTTCGCTCACCGATGCGAAATAGAACACCACGTCGCCACAATCCTCCACCTTTGTCATCACAATGCCGGAACCCGTGTCAACAGGCATCTGCGTATTGGTCGATGAAATGGCTGCGCTCAATTTGTCGCCGCCCGTAGCCACACCATTTTTCAAGCCCTCCTGCAATTCGGCGGCAGTCACCGTCGTTGCGAATTCCTTGCCCGACGTCTTTCCCTTATAGACGTAGCGCACATCGGCCTTGGCATCGATCACCATGTCGATAAATTGCTTCATATCGCCATTCGGGTTCTGGAACATAGTCAGAATGTTGTTTTTCACAGACTCCGGATTGGCCGACAAGTTGTCGATGCTGGCATAATCCTCGTCCAACGTGTAGGAATAGACGACGGTGTTATCCTCAAAAAAGACGTGCGTCAGCTCAATCGCAAGGCCCAAAGACTGTGGACACTGCGCATCGAGCGAACTGACAACGACCTTCAACTTGCTGTCCGAGCAACTGCTCATCGAAAACGAAAGGATGCAAACCACAAGAGCCATGAAGACCCGACTAAAAAATTTGTTTTTCATAAAAATAATGTTTTTTTTGCGAAACGCGCCTCATCGGATTGTTTCAGATTGAATAAAATGCGCGCAAATGTAGCATTTTTCACACAAATACGACCACTACGCGAGAAATAATTGCAGAGCTGGCCGAAAAAGCACGAAAAAAAGCGGTCCGAAGCCGAATGACATCGAACCGCCGAAAAACCAACATAATATCTATGAACGAGAAAATCAGAATCGTGGGCCACCAAAACCGCCACCGAAACCGCTGCGCTGGCGTTCCTTCATGGCCGAGCTGCTCTTATAGTTTGCAATCTTGTAGCTGAACGTGAGCATAAAATAGCGCGGCATGTAGTTGGTGTAGCTCTGCGTCACCTTGCTGTCGTCCGCGCTACGCGAAAAACCGCTGCGCGTGTTGAGCACGTCGTAGATCTGGAGCTTCACTTCGGCCTTGTTCTGCTTGAGGAACTTCTTGCCGAACGACATGTTCCACACCAATTCGTCTTCGACCGACGGCATACTGCTGCCGCCATAGTAGGTGTAGGTAAGCTGCTGTTCGGTGGTGAAATTCTTCCAGAACGTCCAATTCAAGCGGCCAGATGCGGTCTGCGTGAAGTAGTCGTAGTTGTTCGACTGGTTGTTGGCATCCTTAACCTTCTGGAACGACGGGCTGTATTCGATTGAGAAGTCAAGGTCTTGCGAGATGTTCGATGTGATGTGCGCACGCGGGCTAATCGAGAAGTTGCGCACTTTGGTCGTGATGTCGAGCACATCGGTCAAATCGGTCACGCTGTTGTAGTAGAGATGCAACGATGGCGTAACGCTGTAGTTCGTGTTGACCGACAGGTTGACGTTCGAGCGGACCAAATCCCAAGGGAAGCCGTAGGTCAAGCCTGCATTGGCATAGCGGTAGCCGCTCATGTTGACCGGACGGCTGAAACGTGCGCCGGAACGGAGCGTAAGGTTCTGATACTGCTCCTTATCCTTGTCGGACAGATTCTTGACCCAACCCAAATCGACCAAGGCAAGATCGGCGCTTGTGTTGTTGGTGATATATTGTGTGCCGATGTAGTCCTGCGTGAAGCCATAGCTGCCGAAGAACATGATGTTGGTGGCCATCTCCATATTTGAGTGGATGAAACGGACATTGACGCTGTGCGACACCGACTGGTCAAGATTCTTGTTGCCGGTCGAATAGGCCAGTTCGTTGCTCGTATTGACCGACTGTTGCAGGTTGCTGATGCTTGGAGCCGACGATGACGAGCGATAGTCGATGTTGACCGACGTTCCCTGCACCGGATTCCACTCGAAACGCAGGCGAGGCAGCACGCTGAAATAGCTTTGCGATGTGGTGTAGTTCGGCGCATCGCCCATCGTGGCCGGATTCCAGTAGAGGTAGTTCTGTTCGCCGTCGAGCAACGATGCCTCGAAGTTGACGCTGGCCATCATGTTGACATAGTCGTTGCGCAGACGATAGGCCAATTCGCCGCCATGCTTCAGGTTTTTCGAGATGTATTTCGAGCTGTTGGCCGCGTCAACGCTGTCGATTCGTGTGCGATAGCCATCGGACATGCCACTGAACGCTGTCGCATCCCATCCCTGCAAGTTGTCGTTGTCGCTACGCGAATAATTGAGGTTGTAGCGGGCCGACAACTGCGAGTGTTCGCCAATGGCCTCGGTGTACTGCACATTGCCGCCGGCACGCAGGTTGGTGCGCTCGGATGTCGAGTTGAGGAAATTCTGGCCCGACTTGACCACAGTGCCCAACTTGACATTGTTCGTCTCGCTGTCGCTGCCCGAAATGGTCGCATTGGCCTCGGCACTCAGCGTGCGGCCTGCGGTGTCGAACTTATGACGCCACACAAGCGAGCCGCCAGCGTTCCACGATGTGTTTTCTGTTCGCGTAGCCGTGATGCTGCTGTTCTGCAACGAGTCAAGACGACGGGCATCGTTCCAGAGCAGGACACTGTCCAACTTGGCGCGCCACGTCTGGCTTTCGCTCACGCCGTCCTGGTCGCTGGTCTGATAGTTGAACGACGGACGGAACACGAATTCGTTGGCATCGTTCGGCTTGTAGTTGATGCGCATGTCGAGGCGATGACTGTAGTTGTGGCTCAGATTCGACGTGTTCGAGATGGTCGAGCGGTCGGTGTTGATTTCGTCCTGCTTGCTCTCGTTGTCGTACACCGTGCGCAGATTGTTGAAGAAGTAAGAGCCCTGCACCGTCAGCTTGTCGTCCAGATAGCTGTCGTTGAAATTGAGGCCGAAGGCGTTGGCGCGGCTCACACCTGCGCGACTGCCCATGCGGAATGCCATACGGCCGAAACCGCCGCCCATGCCGCCAGACGACATGAGGTCATCGAACGAGAAATTCTGCTGGTTGACATTGTTGGACATTCCCAACAACGAGATTCTGCGGTCGCCGGAGAAGATGTTCAGGTTGAAGCCGCCGTTCCAATACATGTTGTTGAGGTCGAAGTTGTTGCCGATGCCGCCATACACCTTGCCGAACACGCCGTTGCGTCGGTACGACTTTGTGGTCAGGTCCATTGCCTTGACCGTGTTGCCGTCGTCGAAGCCGGTAAATTCCGACTGGTCGGACTTCTTGTCGAACACGCTGACGCTCTGCACGACCTCGGCTGGAAGGGTCTTGAGCGCGAGTTTCGGGTCATTCTCGAAGAACGACTTGCCATCGACCAGCACTTTTTCGACCGTTTCGCCCTGCGCCTTAACGCCGTCGCTCGTAACTTCGATGCCGGGCATCTTGGCCACGAGGTCTTCGGCCGTTGCGCCGTCCTGCACCTTGTAGGCATCGGCGTTATATACAATGGTGTCGCCCACCTGCTTGACACGCTGGCTGCGAGCCACCGATTCGACTTCCTTCAGGTAGGTGGCATCCTCCTCCAACTTGAAAGTTCCGAGTTTTGCACCACGTCCGGGCCAGATGTTGACGTCTTTGGTGACCGGCTTGTAACCCACGTAGCTGAACTCAAGCGTGTATTTGCCCGGTCGTTCCACATCGAACTGGAAGTGACCAATCGAGTCGGTGATGCCGAACGTTCCTGTACCGCCGTCGGCGCTTGTCACCTTGACGGTTGCGGCAAAAAGAGGCTCCGACGTCTTTGCATCGACAATGGTTCCCTCGGCCGTCATCTTGAAATTGCGTCCACCAGGCTGTGCCAGCATCGAACCCACACAACACACAAACACAAAGAGCAGGCTCGTCATCCGACGAACCTGCCCGCTAAAATTACTTGCATTAACTTTTATCATCTCTTTTATTTTTATTTCCGATGCTTAGGATGCACAACTCCAAAAGAGGTTTAAACATTTTTTTAATTTTTTTCGACGGCCGACGGCATTGCTCCGCACAAAGCAAAAAAGGAACGCACCGCTTTTCGACGGCACGTTCCACTTGAAAGATGTTGTTTATTTGCTTACCGCAATTTTATTTTATCCGCTTGACACACTTTCCATCTGCCTTGCGTTCGATGCTTATGCCTCGCAATTCCGAAGTTGCACGACGGCCAAAGAGGTCGAAACAATCTGCGCGCGATGCGCCGTCGGCCGCCAATGATGTTATGCTCGATGTGACGAGCGCTGTGCCGCTCAACGAATAGTCAATGCCGGTCACCACAGGCTGCTGCTCGGTCAATGTCACTTCGGCTGGAGCATCGATGCGCACGCCGTCGATGTTGACCACTACCTCATAGTCGCCGAACGGAACCTTGTCGAACCGGAATTTGCCCTCAGCGTCGGTCTGGGTCATGGCCACGATGTTGCCACCCTTCTCGCGCAGATAGATGGTGTATGTGTCGTCGCTGGCCGCAGCTCGCGTAGCGTCGCCCACGCTGACAGCTCCCTCGATCACGCCGCTGCCCGTGAGCTCCGGAAGGGCTGCCTGGGCTTGGATCTCGATGCACGGCACAATCAGATCCCAGTTATCGTCGCGTTCCTGACTGACGACGACGGGAGTCGCATCGCTCCACAAAAGCGAATTCGGATAGTAGGTCTCGAGCGAGTTGTCGGTAGCGCGTACCTTGACGTAGCACTCGCCGCAATAGACGTGGAAATTCAACGTGTCGCCCATGAATTGCTGGCTTTCAACGATGGACAACTTGCCGTCGATGTTGCGACGAAGCACATCGACCACAGCCCCAACCGGCTTGCCATTCGGACCAATCACATTCACGTCCACATAGCTCTTGTAGCGTTCCTGCATGATTTGTGCCTCGCGATAGGTGTAATTTTCGATGTATTCGCCGCTGTCACCTTCATAGCTCCAGTCGTAAACGAAACAGAGATTGCTGCCATCGGCCATGAAGCCGATTTCGTAGCCGTCATAGTCTGATGTGTGGATGGCATATTGGCCCGGCTTTATGGTTGTGACCGACGATGCATCGAGCATGACATCGCCATTTTCGCCCCACACGTCGCTAAGCTTGAAGCTCGTCTCTGGCGACGGAATCACGTAGTCGGTGTTGAGGATGAAGCCGTCGTCGCCCAAGTAGGCCAACGATGCGCAGACTGCAAGAATCACGGTCCCATGCACGCAGGTATATTGGAAATCAATATGCTGGCCATCGCCGAAAGTCACATCGACGATCTCGTAGCCGGCATCTTCGACGGTTGGCGTATATTGCAGCCCGGTGGCACCCTGAATGATGGTCATCTCGCCAGTGTTCGGGTTGCGGCGGTACCATTGGTGACGGATGTATTCGTGGTCGTATCCGTAATCGACACGATTCTTTTCAGCATCGTACACGTACGAAGCGACTTGGCAAGCATCAATCGGATTGCCAACAACGTAAAAATTCGGCGTTGACATTGACGATCCGCTCACTGCACCGTTCATGACGCCCACATTGGCCGTGACCTCGTTGGAGATGCAGCCGTCCATCGGGCCGCCGTGCAACACGATGCGATAGTCGGTCGTAGCGCTGAGCCGCGGGGTCATGATCGACACATTTTCGTATTTGAGCATGTTGTCGTATTCGTCGAGCATGGGCAACCACTCCGTCGAACCTGCCAGACGATATTGCAACTCGTAATATTCCGCACCATACGTTTCGGGCGATGGCACAGGCAGCCAAGCCTCGCGGTCGCTGTAAAGCTGACCGCCGAACCAAGAGTAACTGGTCGTGATACGCTCAAGAGTGAGGCCGGCGAAACGGCCCTTGGGCATGACTGAAAGTTCTTGCAGTTGTGGAAGTTCGCCTTTTGAGCCAGGCACGACATCAATTGGTGTCGGCTGTGCGTTGGCAATGGTAAAAGCCGCGAAGGCGAATGTGAACAATGTAAAAAGTCTTTTCATAATGGTTTTTGAATTGTTTAAGATGATTAAGCGGGTGTTCAATTACTTATAGTCAATTTATTCTGACACCCACTTACCATAAAATGATTTACAAAAAAGTTTCAAATGAGGTCTCCAATTCTAAACAATCCAGGGCATCAAGAGGCGAAAACACTCCCGATTACCAAATTGTTGTTTCTTAAGACCTTACTGAAATATTATCGTCAACATAGATTAGCGTAACGGCAAGCCGTCACTTTCATCACATTGTACAGGGTTCAAAACAAAGAGGAGGACATAGGCGATTTCCGAAAGGATTTCCCATACATCCTCCACGAAAAGGGATTTTGATTTAATTATGTGCTGAAACTAAAGCGTCGGTTTATGTCCAATTGTCATTTTGCGGCCAACGATGCGAACCGTTACCAATGCCTGCTGATGAGAGCCGTATAGTCGAACGTGATGCCTTCGAACGCATGCACCTGAATTCGGGCAGCTTGATTTTCTTTAACGACATCGAACGAGGTCGGCAAGTAGTAGTTCGGGCCTTGTTCGATGCGCCACGGGCAGTAGGAAACCATAATGAAGTTGCCATCCTTGTAGAAATACGAGCAGGCGAAATCTGTCCATTCACCATCGGTCTTAACAACGTCGGCAGCATCAGCATCGAAACTTTCAACCGGTTCACCCAATGCTTTGACGGCCTGTTCCTTCAGAGCCTTGTAGTCGGCATAGGTGAGCGAAGTGTCATAGTACCAAAGCATTACGCCCGATGTCATCAGCTGGCTCTGCTCAATCTGGTAGGCACCTGCGACGGTCTTTCCGCCGAGCCACGGAGTGAAGTCCGGATACATCGACTTCTTGCTTGTCACGTTGCTCGACACCGAAGCCTTTGCGGCCAACGTCATTACGAACTCAAGCGCAACAGTGGAATTCGGCTCGTTGTAGTTCTCGGCCGGATTATCGTTCGACGAACAGACCATATCGCCCTCAATTACAATGCGATAGGAATCGTCGCTCTGCTTCTCGACCGTGACCTTGTTGCCGTAGTCACCTGCACGAGTCGGAACGATGCTCTGGCAACTCACGTAGCTGCCTTCCTGATTCTGATAGAAGGAGAAACTTACATTCTCGTATTCCGTCTGATTCTCGTTGTAGCCGTCGATGGTGAGGTAAAGCGAAGTGCTGCCGTTGGCATCTTCCTGATAGGAATTGGCTGTCAGTGTGTTGTTGGCGAACGATACGCCAGCCACGTTATCGTCAGTGCATTGGGGAATGACCAATTCAACTTTAGTGCCGTTGCTCATGGTCAACGTGGCATTTCCACCGGTTTTTTCGTAGTTCACCCTATTTGTAGTGGCAGATCCGTTCTGCTCATCATAATCGCTACAAGCCGCGATTGCGATAGCTCCCACGAATAGGCTGGCAACAAGCCAGATAAATTTCTTGTTCATAACGCAAAACTTGAGAAAGTTGATACCTTGGGGAATTTGGGATTTGGGGATTTTTACGGTCAATGACACATTCAGGCAATGGCCGGATTTTCATTTGGGTTGATTCGCCTGCTCAATGATGCGAGCAACAAGAGCAGCGCTTGCGACAGTTTCTTTTCCATAAGCATTTTCTTTTGAGATAACAATTGGGTATAATTTTGAGAGAAGTTGGGTAATTAACATCAATCCAACTGAACATTTGGGAATAAGTAACTAACATCGGGTCTATTGCATTACATCTGTTGCACAGATTTAATTGCAATTCGTGCAACAAAGGTGGCTCTTTTTCCCTTTCCTACAAAGCTATTTTATAATACAACGGATTGTACGACGTTAAAATTTTGTAAAAATAGGCAATATTGAAATCCTTAGTTTACAGATATACATCATTATAACCAATCTGGAAATTCACACTTTTTTGCACCAAAACAGGAAATATGTTGCACAGCATATTTTTCAGAAAAACTTGTATTGCACACCGAACCCAAGCGTCAAAATGTCGCCGAGCGAGATTTTTTCGTTAGGCAAGGCGTTGATGATGGCCAAATCGTAGGTCGAAAGCACGTAGTAGAATGAAACCCGGTCGAAATGGCGGCGTCTGGCCTGTGGAATGTTGAGCGACAAACGGCTGCCCAGACCAGCGTGAAAGCGGATTTTTGACGGGAACCGATAGTAGGAGCCGCCGTTGTACTTGTCGGGCTCATGAATCCAGAATTCATCGTCGAAAATCGTGTTGATGAACAGCGTGAAGACGGCCGGCTCGAACGAGACTGCGGCACGACGGCTCCACGGCAAAGGATTGCCCAACGTCCCGACTCCGTGCGGATCGGCCCACGTGCGACGTCCCAAACCGAACGACCACGGCACCAAATTTTCGCGTAGCGTGAGCATGACGTCGGCATTCGGACCAAGTTCCTTGGGCAAAAAACCGACCGCTACGTGAGTTTCCCAGCGTTCACGTCGGCCATAATCCCAACCGAATCCGGCCGAAACCATGCCCATATCGCCGGCATATTGCACGATGCCCAACGACGGACACAGGTCGAGCCATCGTTCGCGGCGATGCTTCACACGTTGCTCGTATGCGGTGGGATGGGCGACCGTCTCGACGACAAGCGTGTCGAGCAGGCAGATTTCCTCTTCCTGTGCGAAGATTGCGACATCGGCCATCGCCAAAAAGCTAAAAATCAACAGTTTCAATTTCATAGTCGTTGTTGCTGATGGTGATGACGTAATACTGCCGTTTGTGGATGTTGCAGATGCCGTAGAACAGGATTCCATCGCCGAAAAGGTCGAGCGTCTGCGTGTGGTGGTTGTGGCCGTTCAAGCAGAATGAACGCAGATGTGCGCCCTCGGCATCGGCCGTCATGCCAGGGAAAAAATGCAGATAGCGGTCGAACGGCTTGTTGACATTGTTGTTGAACTGCTCGTCGAACGGACGCGAATGCATCACGAAAACAGTCTGCGCGATGCTGTCGGGGTGAACGGCATTGACCGAATCGATGTAGTTCACTTCACGTTCGAGGAAGTCAAAATCGGGAATCGGCGTCGAATAGTCGAGTTCGAGAGCGACGGTGTTGATCATCTCGAAACGCACATGGCCGACGGTGAAGGAATAGTTCAAATCGCCGAACATCTCCTGATAGATGTATTCGCCGTGACCAAGGTAATCGTGGTTGCCGATGATGCTGACCCACGGCATCTGGAAGGCTGTCAGGCTGTTGCGCATCCAGACGAACTCGTCGGTGAGGCCGAAGTCGGTCATGTCGCCGCCGTGCACCACGAAGTCGATGTCGCCGCGCGCGTTGATGTGGGCAACGACATCATCGGTGTCGTCGTAGCAACGCTGCGTGTCGCTGATGAACGCGAAACGGAACGTCGGCCCCAAACGGAGCGACTCGATTTGCTGCAAGTTCTTCTGTGTCAGGTGTCTGTCGCCGTCGAAATGACATTCGTATGGATGATATTGAATCATGTTGCACCCCGCGAGCAACGGCATCGAACATAACGCAACAACGGTTTGAAAATAATTCATTGGGCAAAAAAAGGGATTTTTCGTGCAAACGGTCGGCAAAGATATGCGCTACGCGATTATTTAGCAAATCATTTAAACGAAACGACCGTTTTTCTCGACAAAACGGACATAAAAAGATGACGGCTCCGACAGGATTTCTGCCGAAGCCGCGTTCGTGTCACGTCGATTATTTGTTGTTCAGATAATCCTTGCTGGCATCGATGACGACCAGCACGTTGTCGTGGCCGGCGCCGTAGCTCCTGCCCGTCTGGAAGGTCTGGCTCTTCACGTTGTCGAACTCGCCGAGGTCGGTCAGCGCTCCGGTCGATGGGCTGTACCACCACGCGTGCTTCTTCTTGCCCGAAATCTTGGTCAGATCGAGCGTCAAGGGCGCGCCGGTGTAGGTATAGGCCACAATGTAGTCCTTTCCGCGGCTGGCAATCGGACGTTCGTAGCGCTCGCCGTATGTGCCGACGAAGACGCTCTGGTCGGGCACACGGTCGAAGTACGGCAGCTTCAGGAGCAGCTCCTTCACATAACGCATCTGACGGAATCCGGGGTCTTCGATGGCTTCGTACCACGGCGTCTTGCAGCCGTATGCGCCAGGCGTTCCAGGCTTCCAGAACTGCATCAGCGCATTGTTGCCGTAGGTATGGCCGCAACTGCCTGCCAGCACCGACCACCATGCGTAACGGCGCACATCGGCCGCACTCCACTGCGTCTCGTTCACGTCGTGCAGCCCCTGCGGAATGCGTTCGTACGACGGTTCGCCGTCCAGAATCGGCTTGATGGTCTTCATGGCCAATGCCGTTTCCACGTAGCGCCAGTTGTCCTCTTCTGTATCTTCGGCAATGGTGTAGTCGCCGTCGCCGTTGCGTTGGCCATAGCGACGATGACCCGACTGGAACATGTTGAAATCCAGCCACTCAGCCTCGTTGAACCATGCCGACGAACTTGTACGGCCACGCGGATGGAACGTCATCAAGTGGTCGGGGTCGATGGCTCGGATGGTCTTGGCCAATGTCTCCCAAACCTCGGTCTTGACATCGCCACGGATGTCGCCGCCGATGATCCACACGATGTTCGGACAATTCTTGTAGCGGTTGGCGAGGAATGTGCCATAGGCCACAGCCTGCTGCTCGTCCATCAGTCCGGCCTTGACCAGATTGCCCCAGATGCAGACCATGCCGATGTAGATGCCGTAGCGCTCGGCCACGCTGACCAGATAGTCCATGTGCTGCCAATAGCCGTATTGGCCAGGCTGGTCGATGGCCGAGAAGTCGAAACCGTTGGGGTGCGACATCGCGCCATAGATGTTGATGGCCGGAACGCCGTTAACCGTCTGAATCTGAACGACATTATAGCCGTTTTCAGCGCATTTCGACAGATAGAATGCGGCTTCGCTTCGGTTCAGGTTTTCGGGCAACAACCAACCCGTCTCGCCCAACCAGAAGAATGGCGTTCCGTCGGCATGTTGGAGGTAGCGATGATTGGCCGACACCTGTAGCTTGCCATGTTCCCACGGCTTCTCGATGACGGGTGCGGCCGATGCATTGGCCATAAACGACACAAAAGCGGCAAGTGCCAGAATGATTTTTTTCATAAAAAATAATATATGACCCCCTCCCAACCTCCC
>DFJU01000012.1:15888-16357 GCA_002373755.1 Bacteroidales bacterium UBA3663
ATTCGTAATTTGTAATTTGTAATTTATTTAGATACAAGCACATACGTCTGTCCGGCCTTCGTCGCAAGGTCATAGACATACTGCTTTGGAGCGGCGACTACGTTCAACTTCGCATCGGCCGAAACCAAGACTTCGGCATCGGGCACGAACTGGGCGAAAAGCGGATTCGGATTGGCCTTCTTAACCGATTGGCCGGGCTTGGCCAACAACTTCAGACCGCTGCCCGACAAGGCCGATGCGCTGCGCAGACGGCAGTTTCCGCCGATTCGGCTGGTTATGGCCAATCGCGTCACCTTGCCCGCCTTCCACTCCATGTCGAGCACGAAACCGCCGCGAGCCACCAGTCCGCTGATGCGGCCCTCTTCCTTCCAGAAGTCGGGCAATGCGGGCAGGAGGTCGATGGCTCCGTCGTAGCTCTGCATCAACATTTCGGCGATGCCTGCGGTGCATCCGAAGTTGCCGTCAATCT
>DFJU01000012.1:16421-36330 GCA_002373755.1 Bacteroidales bacterium UBA3663
CGTCAATCTGGAATGGCGGATGCGAGTCGAACAGGTTCGGATAGGTGCCGCCTGTCGGTTTTGAGCCATCGGCCGGATTCTCATGCACGAGCTTCAACTGGTTCTCCAACAGCGTGTAGGCGTGATTTCCGTCGAGCAGACGAGCCCAGAAGCAGACGCGCCAGCCCATTGCCCAACCGGTCGAAATGTCGCCGCGATGAATGAGCGACGTGCGTGCAGCATCGAACAGCTGCGGAGTGCGTCGGGGCGATATCTGGGCCGATGGGAAAAGCGCGTAGAGGTGCGAAATGTGGCGGTGCTGGTCTTCGGGGTCATCCCAGTCGCCAATCCATTCCTGCAACTGGCCCCATCGGCCGACCTGATTCGGCACAAGTCTGTCGCGCACCTCGGCCAAATGTTGGGCATAGTCGGCATCGCGGCCAAGAATCTGTGCGGCATTGATGACATTCGAGAAGAGGTCGCGTAGCAGCTGATTGTCCATCGCACAGCCGTAGCTCGTGGTTGCGCCATGTCCCTTCGGCATATTTTCGGGCGAGTTGCTGGGCGAAACGACGAGCCAATGGTGCTCCGGCTCTTCAATCAAGGTCTCGTCGAAGAACCGCGCCGCGCCGCGCATAATCGGATAGATGCTGTCGAGGAACGCCTTGTCGCCCGTGTAGAGATAGTGCTGCCACAAGTGCTGCGTGAGCCACGCTCCGCCCGACATCCACATGCCCGACGGTGCATTGTCGATGGCTCCCGTCACGCGCCAGATGTCGGTGTTGTGGTGCAGCACCCAAGCCTCGTCGCTCTTCGTGCCGTACATGATTCTGGCCGATTCGCGACCCGTCTGGGCGACATCGGCAATCATCGAAAAGAACGGCTGGTTCAACTCCGACAGGTTGCAGACTTCCGACGGCCAATAGTTCATCTCGGCATTGATATTGACGGTGTATTTCGAGTCCCACGACGGCAGCATCTTGTCGTTCCAGATGCCTTGCAGGTTGGCAGGCTGGCCGCCCGGCTGCGAACTTGAAATCAGCAGATATCGGCCGAAACGATAGTACATTGCAGCCAGATGCTTGTCGTGCGTTCTGCGGAAGTTGGCCAATCGGACGTCGGTCGGCTGGTTGGCGAATTTGTCTTCGCCGAGCCAGAGCGTGTTGCGGTCGGCCTGCTCCTGATAGCGTGCTACGTGACTTTGCCACAGCGAGTTATAGCCTTTCTTTATGGCCGATGCCATTTGGTTGCGCGTGCGGGCTTTCTCGTCGGCCGAAATGTCGTTGTAGCTCACGAAACAGCTTGCGATGGCGACGTAGAGCGTGGCTTCATTGGCTCCGATGACGTTGATTGAGCCGTCACGCGACAACTTGATGCCGCCTTTCGTCTCGATATGCAGACGACCCTGAAAACGCAGTTTGTTGCTACGTTTCTCGTGGCTTCCGGTACGGCCAGAAACGGTCACTTCGTCGCCCTCGCTCTTCCAGATGCAGTCCTGCTGCGGCGTGGTGAGCTGAGCGGTGAACGACAGACCTTCTGGCTTGTCGGTGGTCAGACGAATCACGACGACGCTGTCGCCCATCGGACAAAACGTCTCGCGCTTGTAGTGGAAATATTTCTGCTGGCCGGAAACGCCCGGCTCGCTCTGCACGTCATATTCGACCACCGTGCGCGCCGAATCGAGGTCCAGTTCGCGGCGATAGTTCGAATACCACTCGTGGCCGGGAAATGTGAGCACAAGGCTGCCGAACGTCTGATACGGCATTCCCTGATTGGTCGGCGACTTCACATATTGCGTGCAAAGCGTCTGAGCCTCAAGGTATTTGCCCTCAAAAAGCAGCTGGCGGATTTCAGGCAGATGCGACAAGGCTTCGGGATTGTAGTTGTTGTTCGGCGAACCGGCCCAGAGCGTCTCTTCGTTCAGCTGAATCTGTTCGACGCCGGGCTTGCCATAGACCATCGCACCCAGCTTGCCGTTTCCCAACGGGAGCGCCTCGGTCCAGACTGCGGCCGGATTTTCATACCACATGATGTTGCGGTTCTGCGCGGGCAACGTCTGAGCATCAACCGACGCAGACACACACGTTGCGGCACAAATGAGAGAAATGAATCTTTTCATGCTATAAAATCTGTTGCAGCACTATTGTTTCACATCATTTATGGCCGATGCGAACCACGCTCCGTGCTGCTGAAAAGAGCGTGAAACGGCCACGATTGGGCAAAGATACACATAAAAAACGAGGCATCGGGGCAGCAGTGTTCTGTTTTTGCATTTTTCGGCCGACGGCATTGTCCGACAGCCTACAGAGCGCCCTTGAACGTGCAACGCGTCTTGTGATGCTCGGCGTTGAACGACGTCCACTGATTCTGCACCGCATGATTGGTGGTCAGTTCCGCATTGGTCTCGACGTAGCGGAATCCCCATCGGATATATTCCGGAATCAGCTCGGTGAAAAGCAGCGCATTGACGCCCTTGCCCTGATAGTCGGGGCGGACAGCCATCAGCAACAGATCGACAGTGTCCGACACACCGCGCCTGTACATCGCGCTGAGCATGTGATACCAGCCGAACGGGAAAAGCCGTCCGTTGGCTTTCTGCTGGGCGCGCGACAGCGACGGAATCGAGATGCCGAACGCGATGAGGTTGTCGTCGGCATCGGCCACCAGACGCACCAGCCGGAGCGGCACCTGCGGCAGGTACAAATTCACGTAGTAGTCGATTTGCTCCTCCGACAGCTCGGTGAAACCGTAAATCTGCGCGTATGCCTCGTTCATCAAGTGGAAAAGTTTGTGTCCCCACACGCGCGCGATGTGTTTCGCATCGGTGTCGGCAAAAACCCGCAATCCATAGCGCTGCAGCACGACCTGCGCCACCCGCAAATGCTTTTCCGGCACTGCATCCGGCACCTCCATGCGGTATTCAAACCACGTGGCATCGGCCGTAAGCCCGTACGATTCGAAGTGCCGACTGTAGTATGGCGCATTGTACGAATTGGCCGTGGTCGGCAACTGGTCAAAGCCCCAGACAAGGCAGCCCTCGTTATCGATGTCGGTCGGGCCGAGCGGACCCACAATCGTGTCCATCCCCAGACCCCTGCCCCATTCGCCGACGGCATCGAGCAGGGCGCGGCTCACCTCTTCATCGTCGATGAAATCTGCCCAACAGAATCGACATACTCGCGTAGCGAACTTCTGATTGGCGCGACGGTTCACGAATCCGGCTATGCGGCCGACAGCCCGTCCGTCGCGATAGGCCATGAAATAGGCCGACTCGCAGAACTGGAAGGCGGGATTCTTTGTCGGGTCGAACGTATCGACCTCCATCGAGATGATGGGAGGCACGTAGTACGGATTGCCGCGATAGAGCTCGATGGCAAAGCGCACGAATTTCGACCAGGCCCTGCGACCTTCAATCCTGCGAATTTCAATCATTCTGTTTTTGGTTATTTCTGTTTCAATTGTGTTGGACGACGTTGTCCGATGGCACAAAAATCGCGTAGCACGGCGACTGGAATGACGTGCTACGCGACTTTTTTATCATTTTGCAGTGTGTGTGCGATGATGCACGTGCGGACGCTCGACGACCTCCTTTGCTCGGGCCATCGCGCCGTTGATATGGTCGAAGATGTTCTTCTCGCCGACCTCACCGTAGAGGCTCGACTTGCGAATCACCTCAAGCACATTCGGACGCACGCCGCTCAGCACGACATGGATGCCCTGCTCGTGGCTCTTGTGGATGAAGACCTCCAAATTGTGCAGGCCCGTGGCATCGACGAAAGGCACCTTGCGCATGCGGATGATACGCACAAGCGGCACATCGAGCATGTTGGCCGACAGCTCTTCAAACTTGTTGGCGATGCCGAAGAAGAATGGGCCGTCGATTTCATAGACCTGAACACCTTCTGGAATCTGTAAAGCCTCATCGTTCGACACCTTGACGTCGCTGTCGTTGTTGGCGTCGATTTCACCCTCCTGAAGCGAGATGTGGCCAACGCTGGCGATGCGGCGCAACAAGAGCAGGCAGGCCAGAATCAGGCCGAACTCGATGGCAACTGTCAGGTCGAAAATGATGGTCAGGAAGAATGTGACCAGCAGCACAGTGACGTCGCTCTTCGGATTGTGCATCATTGCACGGAAAGTGCGCCAGCCCGACATATTGTAGCTCACAATGACAAGGACACCAGCCAAACAAGCCATCGGGATATAGTTGGCCAACGGCATCAATACCAACAGGATGAGCAACAGGACAACAGCATGAATGATGCCTGCCACCGGAGTGCGACCTCCATTGTTGATGTTGGTCATGGTACGGGCAATGGCTCCCGTGGCCGGAATACCGCCGAACAGCGGAGATGCGATGTTGGCCAAGCCCTGCGCGATGAGTTCGGTATTCGAGTTATGCTGATCGCCGATAACGCCATCGGCCACAGCAGCCGAAAGCAACGACTCGATGGCTCCCAAAAGCGCGATGGTGAAGGCCACCGGAATTAGCGTGCGAATCATGTCGAACGAAATCTCCGGCACAACGGGCGACGGCAACTTGCCCTGAATCGTGAAGCGGTCGCCAATGGTGTCAATGCCTTCGACTCCTGCAAACATATTCAGGCAAAGCACTACAATCGTACCGAAAACGATGCCGTAAAGCGAACCCGGAATCTTGTTCAGACCAGGCACCTTCTTGAATGCCTTTGGCGAAAAGATGATAATCAGGATGCTCAGCACGGCAATGGCGAAATTCCACAGATTGAAGTGGTCGAGGTGCTGGAAATAGCAGATCCACTTGCCGATGAAGTCGCCCGGAGTCTTGAGCGGCACCAGAATCGTGTTGCCCTCAGCATCGATGACACTCTCCTTCAAGCCAAACACGTCGCCCATCTGCGTAGTGAAAATCGTGACGGCAATGCCCGCCGTGAAGCCGATAATGATCGGATACGGAATGAACTTAATGACCGTACCCAATTTGCAGACACCCATCAGCACAAGCAGGACGCCTGCGAGCAACGTAGCAATCATCAATCCCTCGATGCCATACTGCGGATTGGTCACAATGCCGTAGATAATGACGATGAAGGCTCCCGTCGGACCACCGATCTGCACCTTGGAACCGCCCAACAGCGAGATGATGAATCCGGCAACGATGGCAGTGATGATACCCTTCTCTGGCGACACACCGCTGGCAATGCCGAACGCTATGGCCAATGGCAATGCCACAATGCCAGTAATCAGTCCGGCCATAGCGTCCTGACTGAATTTCTGCGAATTGTAGTTCTTCAAACAGCTGAAAAACTGAGGTTTGAAATCGAAAAGTTTCATAACAAATAGACCTTAAATAAAACCTTAATAACGAAATATTCTATTGGATTGGAATTCTTTTTTGATTCATATTACTCCTTAACTACGCGATTTTTCTCGTTTGAGATTTCTCAACTTCGCTCAAAACGACCACATCACGTAACCAAGACACCCTCCCTCACGGGAGGGCTTGGGAGGGGCACTTATTCCTTCTCGCCGAACGCGAGGTCTCCGGCATCGCCCAACCCAGGCACGATGTACTTGTGCTGGTTCAGATAATTATCGACCGCACCCACCCACACGACGGTATCGGATGGCATATTTTCCTCTAAATACTCGAGTGCTTCGTGCGACGCGATGACCGAAAGCACATGCACGCGCGCCGGTGTTCCCTTGGTCAACAATGCTTCATAGGCCAACTGCATCGAACCGCCAGTTGCCAACATCGGATCGCAAATCAACAGCGTTTTTCCGTCCAACGTCGGCGATGCGATATATTCAATGTGAATGTCGAAATTGAAGTCTTCATCGTACTTCCGATAGGCCGAAACGAAAGCGTTTTCTGCATCATCGAACACATCGATCACTCCCTGATGCAACGGCAGACCTGCTCGCAATATCGCTGCGACGACCAAACGTCCGGCCGGCACGCTGCATTCGGCGATGCCCAAAGGCGTTGTCACGGCCTGCTTTTCATATTGCAGCTCCTTGCTCACTTCGTATGCCATCAACGAACCGAGTCGCTCTACATTGCGGCGGAAACGCATTCGGTCGCTCTGGATGTTCACATCGCGCATTTCGCAGATGTACTTGTTGATGACAGAATTCGTCTTCGAGAAATCGACGATTTTCATAGTTGTTATTGATTCTGTTTTATGTACGACTAAAATATCCTTTTTCTGCAACGATGATTGAAGCTACGGCTTGTCCGACTTGACGTCATTATGGCCGATGTTGATAAAACGGCGAAAAAATAACTTGGTGGGATTACCTTTCCTCGTCGGATTCGAATCCCGTACCAAGTTATTCTTCATGTACGATTCAGACGGTCATTTCACAAAAATAGATTTGCTTGAACCATCCTTGTATCGGATGACATTCACACCATGCTGCACTCCGCTATGACGGATACCTTGTGCATCGTAAATGCCTGTAATCTCGTTCTGTTCGGCCTCTATCATATCTGCGGCATTGTAATACTCGAAAACAACGATTTCAAGCATCGAAGGACGAGCTGCTGCGGCATCGGCCTCAATTACTTCATCATTCTCATAGAACTTTTCTGCTCCACGATAGATGAATGCCTTGAACGGAGTGATTGAGAAATAGCCGTTACCACGATAGAACTTGTTCTGCTTGAGGTAGTAGCAGTCACGAGCGCACAAACCATGGGCATTCTTCAGCATACTTGCCTCTTCGGCTGCGGCTGCGCTTGAAGAATAGTAGCCTGCATTTGCTGCATACTTGACAGGATCACCCACATAGTACTTCTTGACATAGCTGCCATAGAGCGACAAGTCATCATTTTCAGGATCCGGAGATGCAAGTTCCGATGTCGGACGAACTTCTACGTTATCCTCGTCGATCTTCAAATTTCCACATGCAGCATACAAGACAGGAGTGTTCGGCCCAAGTGTTCCGTCTGGTCTTTCCTGAATAGACAGGTTGCCGTAAACATAATCTTTCAGGTTCAGTTCTACGACATCATAGAACTTACTTACATTTTCCGGCAACTTCGACAAGGCAAACGGCATCACGATCGAACCCCATGCCCAACCATCATAAAGTGTAGTTGCACGCTCGTAGGTGGCCTTCTCTGCCGTGAACACATCCGGCACATGCAATGGCATCTTGTCCGTCAGCACAAACTTCTCGCAGCTATTGCCTGCATCTGTCATACGAACGATGTTGGTGTCACCCTCTATAATTGAGTTATCATAATCGGTGTAAACCAGCACATTGTTGCCATCCGTCCAATTCTCGCCATTGACTTTCACTTTATCATTATCCGAGAAGTAGGCATCGTCCTTATTGATGAAGATTGTGCCAAGTATATGCTCCTTGGACTTGACTGAATCGTAAACTGCATTCAGCAAGTCTTCCTCATCGTCCCAATCGCCGACCAAGGTCATTTCGGTAGAGTCTGAATTCCATGACATCTTTCCATCGACGCTTCCGCAGTAAAGGAGCGAGAAGTTGTCGAAAGCCAAACCTGCTGTACCGGCCATTGTCTCTATAGAGACTTTCAAATCATTACCACTTTCCAATTGCAAAGTTCCTGTTTTATACGAATCCATTATTGTACTACACTTGTCTTCAAAAAATGCTTCATTTCCATTACTTTCAAGAGCTAGTTTAAAGGCATTCGTTCCCGATGAATACTTTTTGGCGTCAACAGATACAGAATAACGACCAGCTGGCAATCCCGATACCACCTGATATGTTTTCTTACCTCCTGTGGTGAACAAATAGAAGCCTGCCATAGAAACAATTCCTCTATCCACATTTGTATTCCAACTTTGAGTTCCAACCTTTTGAAGAACATAATCATTACCGCTCCAATCCGCAACCGAAAGACCCAATCCGGACTCCTTCATATAGAAAGTCACATCAATTGGACTGTGGACAGATCCCTTTGTCTTCATGGCATCAATCATCAGCTGTTTCAAGCCATCGCCCTTAGAGCGCAGAGCTGTGTTCGATGCCATTGTGCTTGCCCAAAGTGCATCCAACTCGTTATAAGTCGTCTGCAGATTGTCAATTGCATAACGTCCCTCCTTACGCAGGTTCACGCGGGCAGAGCGCATCACAGGCCACAACTCAGAACGAGTCTCCTGAGCCAATGTGATGAACATACGGTTACGGTCGTAGTGGCTGTCCGGATAGAATACCCAGCGGGTTCCTCGCGGCTCAAGGTCATTCTCAAGACCGGCGAACACCAGACCGTAAGAATCGCCCGACCACTCAAGAACTCGCGGATACGTCTTTCCGCCAGAGGTCACACTGTCGGTAACTGTGTAGATGTTGTTGCCATCTTCATCTGTACCCAATCTTGTGAACGTCCATTCATGAGGAGTTGTGTTAGTGTTGTAAAGCACAGCTACGCGGTGTGAAGACGATGCCGTTGTCGGGCCAAGATACAGCGGTGTTTCCTTATTCTTGTCGCTTGCAGCATAAGAATAGATATGGAACGTATTCTCCTTGCCAGCTACCTTTTCAAAGTAGAAACGGTCACCATACTGCGAGATGAAGACGTTGTTGCCCGCTGTACCATCGGCCTTGACCTCCTTGCTGAGGAACTTGCCTGCATCGATGTTGTAGAGATAGTAAGCATCGCCTTCTTCATCGTTGATGGTTACGGCATCCGGATACGACTCGCCCATATAGTACAACTCGAAGTTGTCGAAGATTACGTACTGACCATTTTTCAACTCGCCGCGAATACCGATCCGCATACCAGTACCAGAGAAGTCGAAATCGACATGTTTCTGGTAGCGGTCAGTGCGGTAGCCCTTTGCCTCTGCCAACGCAGTTGCAGGATCGGCACCAGCTACATAAGAATAGGTATAGACGGTCTCTTCTTTGTCATTCAAAGAGGTTGTCGTACTTCCTGAATAGCAGGTCTTCGTAGAGGCATCCTTATACAATTGTAACTGACGTGATGCCATGAACTGTGCCTCCTCTGTCATCGTGAACAGATAGCCGGCCATTTTCTGGTCATTCTGCTTTGACTTTCCGGAAACTGCATCGAACGACGCACTGCCATAGTCTGTACCATCGGCCGTTGCGACGTAAAGTTCTGCCAAATCCGCTGCCGAAGCATAACCACTGGCGGAAAGACGATAGTGTCCTGCTGGCAGATTCTCCAATTTGACTGTCTGATGTATGTCGTATGGTGTCGCTGTTGCTTGCTGTCCCGTCAACTTGACATTGTAGTTATAGACATTACCATCACCAGCATATTTTGTGGCATTACCGCCATTGGTTCCGAATTCAATTTTAATACCACGCGTCTTGCTCTCCGAATCCGGATTATAAACAGGCTTACCCAAGTCATTCGTGAAATAATATTCACTGGTGCAAGGATTCTCGCCGACAATGATGCTATATGGCACAAGTTCACCATCTGTACCGATGAAACATGAACCAGAGTTGCCAATACCATCCACACTGGCCAAGAATGGCAACGGAGTGTTGTTGTTGCCCACAAGCCAATTCTCCAAGCCTGTATTGTTACGAGAGAAGGACGGATTCTTGATGAAGAAGGTTGCATCCATAGGCGTCCGGACTGTCGCATCCTGCAACTCCTTGATTCGCTGTCCGGTGCTCACGACTTCCCATATCTGGGCATTCGCCTTGTCCGATGCAGAAGTCATACTCATGCGATCTTCATTCGGCGAGACATATCCCTTAGTGATACCATCTTTGGGTCGCGCTGCATAAATGTAGTACTCCAAAGAATTGGCATCAGGATGAACAGGTTCGAAACGCATCACAGAATAGTCCAATGCGTGGTCAAGCTGAGCACCGTCGAAGAATGGGCCATGACTTGCATCGTACTGATTCAACTCAGTATGCATTGAATAGTAAGTGTTGCCGTCGTTCCACACGCCCGCACCGCTCAATATTGAGACGTCAGAGACCTCCGCCAGATCAAAGCGATAGCCATGTCTGTCAAGCACAGGGTCAGTTCCCCACTTATAGCCACCTGCATTCAGGTAGTAGTAGTCGGGCTTTTCGTCGGTTCCCATATTTGCGCGGATGAAGTACTCACCTTCACCGATAGCTTCGGTCAACGTCTCGCTTGTACCCAAGAACTTGAGGTTGAGCTTGTCGAAACGGATGACGTATTTTGTATCGGAGGCCTCTCCAGTCTCCTCATTAATGGTCACAGCACAACCAGACAAGTCAACACCGATGGTGATGTCACCATCTTCAGCCAACTCAATAGGCACAGCCACCGTATGGCTCTGCAAGTCGGAGTTCTTGAGGTCTTCCGTCATCTCCTTTTCGCCGGCCTTGATGCGGATCGTTGCGCCAGAAGTCGAGATGTTGGTCGTCAACTCGAAGAGGTAATAGCCCTTCATCATGTTCTTCAGCGTCTGCGTCATCACGCCGGTCTTTGCCGTCGGCTTTGTGTTGCTGTTGTACTCAAACCAGAAATCGCCATTCTTGCCGGCGAAATCGGCATCAGTGTTCTTCTTGACGTGAATTCCCGTACCACTGCTGCCCCATGACAATGGAGCGTTGTCCAGTTTGCCGAAGCCCTCGGCATTGACAATCATGAGCGGCAAGTCAACTGGGGTCATGATGCTGGCCTTATATACGACATTCTGAGCCTCTTTATAGTAGGTGACGCGTGGAATGGCGTAAATCTTGAAGTAGCCGCGCGCGTCATCGGCCACATAGTCGTTGTGGCTCACGTCGCTGCGGTGCAGGTACTTGCTGCCGGACGTGCGAATGGTCCAGTTGTTGTAGTTGCCCATAGCGAAAGTGACACCGGCCTTTGCGTAGTCCGTTGCTGTGCTTGCATCACTCGCGTAGCGGAAGTAGCGTGTGTCGCCTGTTTCGGTCTGCAATGCCTGTTCGCGTTTGGCGGCCGAGACGAGCATATACGTGCTTCCGTTCTTGTAGAATTCCCACAAGGTGCTGAGCGAATTCATCGGCTCGGTGGTCGAGACGGCCGACATTGTCATATAGTCCGCACCTTGAATGTCGCTGCTTCCTGCTGCCAAACCGGCCACTTCGACAGGCGAACGCCAGATGGAGAAGAGATAATCGTCAGGATTCTGCATCGGGTCATCGTCCAACGAAACTACCTCAATCCACGAGTCGCTTGCATTAGGCTCGAACTTCACAGGATTGTCATTGTACGAGTCCAATACCTCGATTGAGCCTAAATAGGTCAGTTCGAAACGGTCGAAATTGGTCACGTCGCCACTAACGGTTCCGCCCTTGATACCGATTGTTGCCGTGCCGTCATCTCCGACCTTGAATCTGACAGTTGTCTTGAAGTCGGCAGTGTTGACAGATGAATAATTGTATTCGTAGAAATATCTCTTGTCAAGATCCTGGTTCACCTCCGTTGCATGACTGCTCTGCGTGATTACAGACTGCTTGACTTCCGAACCGTTGTCTGCATAGAGATAGCTGGCATTTTCCTGACTGCTCATAGCGCGCACTGCGAGTTCATACGTACCCGCCGGCAACCCCGTGAGGGTCTGCCAGATCTTATATTCAGCATTTGCTTGTGAAACATGGACAAACGACCACTTATTGTCACCGCCCGCATAATTACGCTTGACGATTACCTTTATGTCTGCATCACTTGGCAGTTTGATGTCGTTGGCAATGATGTCCATTGGCTTTGTCGCGCCACCGCAGGTTATATTCCACTTGCAGAGGTCACCACGATAGCGGCTGTAGATTTCATTGTCGGCGATGAAGACCGTCGCATCCCTGCCACTGAACGAATTGGCCATATTCATCTCATTTACGATGGTCGTTTTGGTCACGATTTCCCATGCTACAGGCGTGTCGCTTACCTCCAAGCGGTGGGTCTCACCCTCGTAATTGCCGACAGTCATCGTGAAGTAGGCAGGCACAATATACTTGCCGAGGTCGGTGGCATAGATGTAGAAGTTGTTCGGCTTATCGGCCACAGGCACGAACACGAATTCGTTGCGCTTTGCAACTTCATCTGGTTTGTCCAATTTGAAGTTCTGATCTCCATCTCTACCTAAATATCTGACAAGACGCAAATCATTGCCCGAATTGTTGGCTCCAATTGCAGTTTGAATCTTATAGGTCTGCAAGCCTTCGAAGCCTGAAAGGTGTGAAGTACTGTCGAGCGCAACGAACCAGAACGGCAGGCCGTGCTCACGCGTGACTGCCTGACGTGCGGAATTTTGTCCTTCTGCCAGATAGCGGTAGTCGGGATTTGACGATGTGCCTACATTCACTCGCAGATAATATTCGAGACCTGCAACGATGTCAAGGCTTTCACTCTCATCAGCCGAGGCGAAAAGCAGGTGGAAGCCATCCAGATTGAATGTCTGCGTCACTCCATTGCAGTTCACACCGACTTCGATGTCGCTTGTGCCACTTGGCACACTGAATTCAAGCGTCACACAATTGTGCGCATCAACTTCGTTCAATGCCACAGACGTGGTTCGGTCTCCCATCTTTACATACAGCAAGGCATTCGCAGGTGCACTGCCAGCCAAGACGCAAACCTTGTAAAGGCCTGGTTCCAGGCAGTCAATCTTCTGGCTGAAAGTATATGTGCCTTTGGCGAAATTGAAGTAGCGCAAGCCGTCAATCGAGGCAAAATCCGACGCCGTTCCATTGGCCGTTGTGACTTTGCTGGCAACAGACTGTGTCCAACCTACAGGCACGCCGGTGGCCGATGTCGTGCCACTCAACGCCTGCGGGTTACGCATCATGAGGGTGATATCTTCCGGATTGACTATCGATGCCGTATATTTCATCATCGGGTTATGGTATGCTCCATAACTGCTGCGGCTGATAGCATAAATCTTGAAATACGATTTGGTGTCGTCGGCCACTACATCCTTCGCTCCACTGGACTTGTGGACATACTTGCCTGTGCTGTTTACCTGAATGAGCCAGTTGTTGTAGAGGCCGGCCTCGACGAAGTTGACCTCGGCGCGAGTCACAACATTGGCGACAGAAGTCGCGTAGCGGAACTTGCTCGCATCGCCCGATTCTGTCTGGAGCGTATGCTCGCGGTCAGCGGCCGGAACAATCACGTAGCTGCCATCGCTCATCTTGTAGAACTCCCAAAGCAGCGAGTCGTTGAGGATTGGATCGCCACAATCGAGCACATACGACATTGTGTTGTAGCCTGTCTCCTGATAGCCGCTCGTTCCCTTATCCATACCCATGCAGCTTGATGTACTCTCCCAAACTGAGAAGAGATAATCCTCCGGGTGCAACAATGCGTCATCGCTGGCAGATGTCACTTCAATCCAATTGCCGTTGATGCCATTGTTGTATGGTGCGAATTCAACGGGATCCAGATTATTGTCATTGCCCGAACCAAGATAATAGAGTTCAAAATCGTCGATAAAGGCGACAGTTCCCTTGACCGATGAACGCACACCGACCGTAATGACGTTGTTTGTCACGACGAACTCAATGCTCTTGGCGTAATTTTCTGCACGTGAACTTGCCAGATAGCCTGTTGCAGCAGCATCATTGGCGGTACTGCTCGTCAGGCTTGTCACGGCCTCGAATGCTGTGCTCGACAGCTCTTCGTTGGCAATGCTGTCGCGTGCAAACAGGTAATATGAATCTGCGACATTGGCAACACCCTTTGCACGAAGACGGTACAAGCCGTTCGGCAGGCTCGGAATCGTCAACTGAACCTTGACGGTCTCGATGCTCGATGCCTCGCCATACACAATGCGCAAATTATTATTGCTCTTTGCATAATTCGTCTTGTCATTGCTGTTATTATATGTCACGGAAACATTATCTACAGAACTTGTAGCATTGCAAGTAACCCACTGCCATTCAGTTGCGGCTCCCGCACAATACAGGCTCCAGTTGCCTGGCTGTTTTGCAGCATTCGTGCCCAACGGCTGCTGCTGACGGTTGAATCGTCCATTGTAAATGAGGAACGATGCATCGACAGGAGATGCCCACGATGCTAATGCAAAACGGTCAAGCATCTGATTTGCCGTGAAAAGATACCACGCCGTCTTATCATCGCCGCCACTGTATCTGACAATCGGGTAGCCGTCGCCATTGGCATTAGGACTCAGATAGGCATTGCGTGGATCTGCACTATTGCCCGGGATATAGCCCTTGATATAATAGCCCTTTGTGACATCATCGGCATCTACCGGCTCGAAGGCAAACAGTGTGCTGTCAACATTGCTGCTGGTATAGTAGCCGCTGTAGGGCGCATCAGCGTCAGTGCGGGTTTTATAGCCGAGGTAGCGAGCGTTGCTGTCGATAATCGGACAATAGAATCGCCAATAATCGCCCGATGCCTCAATCTTGAACGGCTCACCGTGCTTTGCCGTAATTGCCTCCACGCCCCATGAAGCACCGAAATTGACGAAATGATAGTCCGGAGCCTGCTCGGTTCCTGCATTGTAGGCAATATAATACTCTTCACCACTGGCTACTTCCGATGAACCGAATTTACCTGTTCCCTTATAAATAAGACGGAAGTCATCGAACAACAGGTTGCTTGAACCCGCGTAGCCCGACGTGCGCAGACCTACGGTGATGTCATTCGTATCCTCGGTCAACGTGAAATGCAAAGTCACATGATCCGTGTGGTCATGATACAGTATATAGTTCATGCTGGCCACATACGTCTCGCTGCCAACGGTGACGAACAATTCTGCTCCGTCGGCAATGTCGCTCTGTGTGCCTACGCTGAATTCATATTGACCGGCGCAAAGCCCCGTCAACGTCTGGCTGAACGTGTTGTTGCCCGACTTGCTCATTGTGAAGTAGCTCTTGCCTTCAATAGTCGGAAGTGTGCTTGCAGTACCTTCGTCAACAGTCCAGATGTTTGCAGCTGCCGACGATGTCCAGCCCATCACTCCAGCCTTGATTTCACTGTTTCCGACAGCGCTCGGGTTAGCCATCAACAAACTGACGTCAATCGGATTGGTGAGCGAAGCGACATTGGCCACGTCGCAATATTTCACAACGTAGTCCGAACGGCGGATGGCATAGACTTTCAGATAGCCCTTGTCCGAATTTACGACAACATCGGCCGCAGCGTCCCACTTGTGCAGATAGCCCTGCTTGGTGCTGATGAGCCAGTTGTCATAGTCTGCAGGCACAAACGTTACAGCAGCCAAATCCGTGCTGAGCGATGTGTTGGTCGCGTAGCGGAAAATGTTGGCTGAGCCCTCGGTCTGGAGCATGTGCTCACGATCGGCTGCCGGCACAATCACGTATTTGTCATCCTCCTTGTAGAACTCCCACAACGTGGCAGCCGATGCCATCGGTTCGCTACACTCGACTACGGACATCGTCTTGTACGATGCTCCTTGCTTGCCGTCGGTACCATCGGCCCAACCATAGCACTGTGTCGGCGACTGCCAGATTGAGAACAGATAGTTCTCCGGATTTGCCCAAATGTCGGCCGTTGACTCGGTCACTTCTATCCAGTCGCTGCTTGCGCCTGCCAGCTCGAAATTCACAGGCTGCGTGCAGAATTCTGCCGACGGATCCTGTGTTCCGAGGTAATAGAGTTCAATATTGTCGAAGAAGGCAGTAACATTGTTTGCAATCTTGAAGCCGAGCGTCAATGTACCGTCAACGACTTCTATGACAACGCTCTTCTTGTAGTTGTCTGGATTGGCGAAGCCGTAGGTATAAGCATTGGCATTGGTAACATCTCCCAGTTTAACATTGTTCAGCTTTTCGGTTGCCGGATACCCAACCGTTACTTCTTCACTGCCATTGTTGGCAAAGAGCTGGGCTTTATTGGCTCCCGATGCGAAAGCCAATCCAGAAACACGATAGAAACCGTTCGGAATGCCGGTCAATGTCTGCTGTACGTAATATTGTACATTATTTGACGGACAATAGAACTTGATGTTGTGGTCGCACGGATTACCGCTGGCTGCGCCATCGTTCAAAATATAATCGTTACCGGACAATGCAATTTTCGTGTAGGTCAGAGGAATCTCTGCTCCATTATACTTGACCTTCCAGCTTGACTTCATGCGGTTGTTGCGCGAGAAGCCCTGATCGTCAAGCAGGAACGTAGCATCAACCGGCACATACGGTGATGCATCTGACATCTCGAGGAAGAGCTGAGCCTTGCTGACAATCTGCCAAATTGACAACTCACTCTCGTGACCTGTTATAGCCTTGTCCAATCCATGGTGGATGATGTAATCACCCGTACTGTTATCCATGATTCGGTAGCCTCGCGAAAGATTGTTCACGTCTCTTGGCACGAACTTGAAGTCGGACAAATTCGAATAATCATTGAAATAACTGCCATCGGTATAGCCGAGATAGCTCATTGTGAGATCCGTACCGTTGGCATGAGCCGTGACACCCTGCAACCAGAAAGTCTCGCCGGCAGACACGAAGCGGTATGGTGTGGCATGAAGCCCCGTCACAGCCTCCGTGCCATAGTTGCCTCCTGCAGTGAGATAATAATAGACTGGGTCTTCATCTGTGCCGGCATTATATCGAACGTAATAGTCAATGCCATCGGCAAGACCGACATCACTACCATTTCCGACACCCCAATAGGTCAGTTTGAAATTATCAAACTGGAAAGGTGTGCTGACTGCTCCATCCGACTTGATGCCCACAATCAACTCAATGTCGTCGTCGGTTAATTCCCCAATCACAGACTTGGTTTTGGCGTCGTTCAATGGTGCAGTCCATTCGGTCGTTCCGTTGCTTATATAGAGATAGGCATTGGACGGAGCATTCTTGCATGACACGCTCAACTCATAACGTCCCTTAGGCAGGTTATATATGGTCTGCAGGAACGAACCGCTTCCCTCGCTGGCATATTCGAACAACGACACGCCATTCAAGCCATCATCGGTTATCGTCTTTACCGTTGCATTCGATGACACCCAACCGATTCTATTATTTTGACTTCCAATCCTATATGAGCCATCAGTACCTGCAGCATCCGGATTGCCGAGCATGAGGCTGAAATCATACGGTGTAAGCTCTGACGCATTGTAAAGAGCCTGCGGCATGTCACTCACGTAGTAGGAACGCGGAATCGCGTAGAGCTTCAGACGGGCATGACTGGCATCATTTGAAGTATTAGCCCAAACGTCGTAATACCAACTGCTTAAACGTTTACCCGATTTAGTCGTAAAATTCCATGCCCATGTATTACCGACCGGATTTGTAAGCTGCAATGCGGCAAGACTCTCATCGATTGCTGTCGTACCATCAGCCTTAAATCGGAAATAGCCGGTTCCGGTCTCCTCCTGCAACATGTGTTCGCGCTCCGTTGGGCTTATCAGCACATAATTATACAAACCACCTTCAATCGTGAAGGCATAGAGTTCCCACATGTAGCTCAACGAGTCAATAGGGTCGAGTCCCTGCAGCTGGGACATTGTCTTGAACTCTGCACCCTGTCCATAGTCTCCATCCTCACCGTTGCGCATCACGAAACAACTGTTCTCGTCGCTCCAAATTGAGAAGAAATAATTCTCCGGATGCAGAAAGGCATCATGCACGGATGTAACCTCCTCCCAATAACTTGAAATATTGGGCTGGAAGTCCTGCTTGCTGCAATCAAGACAATAAAGCTCAAAGTTGTCGAAATAAGTATATGCTGCGGCTGCCGGATTTCCGTCGCCTTTCACACCGATGGTCAATGTGCCGTCCTCATAAACCGAAACCTGCATTGTACGGGTGTATGTTCCATCATCGGTGCTGAACAATTCGTATGCATCAGTATATCTGTTAGCGTCATATATCTTGGCTGAATTGGCAACGAATGCCTCATCATCTACATACACATCTCCACGCGACGTTTTGACGTACAGATATGCACGGTCGGCCCGCGACGAAACACCTTGAACCTTCAGAAGATAATTTCCTGCGGGCAGGCCAGTCAATGTTTGGCTGACAGTCCACGGGTCGTTGCCTGCAGCTGCCTCAGTGACTCTAACATTTGCCTTCTTTCCATTATCAACATTGTCGTACGCTTCACTCTTGATCTTTGTTTTCGCGATGCTGCTTGCATTAACTTCCGACCCCATTTTCAAAGAACTGTACCCGCCATTAACTTTCCACATGGCTTTCAGTTCAGCCCTTGCATTAGCAGCCAAATTCGGATCCGAAATGAAAAAAGTAGCATCCACAGGGTTCGTTTTGGTAGCGACCGACAACCCATCTGCAAGCTGGTCTTTTGTTACAAGTTCCCACGCAGTTCCAGATGCCGCATAAGTAATAGGTTCTCCGCCATAGACCGCAGGTGCACCATTGACATAGTGGCTGTTGTTCTGCACATTGTACAAGAAATACTTGCCTCCTTGCGTAGGCACGAAAACGAATCTGGCATTATTGTCAGTACCTTTATTCAAAGACAATTGATCACCACCTCCCCAATATACATTATTTCCAGAGCCATTTCCAGAGGCAAATTCCGTCTCAAGAAAATAAATCTGGTAGGTTCCGCCATCCACAGTTGCTGTATTGGAACCTGATGCTTTAGTGGTGAAAGTTGTACCATGATTGGCGGTCACTGCACGAACGCCCCAGTTTGCTCCGCCACTCAAATAGTAATATTCCTCTGCACTCTCATCATAATATCTGATGTAATAGGCCGTACCGTTATCAATAGCAAAAACGCTATTGGACGCCAACCAAAAGGCCAGCGTAGTCAAAAGAGTGGTAAAACGTAAAGATTTCATACCTTTATATAGTTTTAATTATTTTCGATAAATTAGTGGGATTCGTAGGATTGCCTCCACATTTCGTCATAATCAGCAGCGAAGCATTCTAAAAGACTCTTCTGCCGCTCAATGTGTTCCATCACACTCAATTATGACAATACATAGAACAATCCTTCAATATCGGCCCGCCTCAATTTTGGTTTTACGTTATTATATAGCAGAATTACATTCATTACACATTGGGTTGTAATAAACAAACACTTGCGGCAAAGTTAGACATAAAAGCGGAGAAAATCAACGCATTTTCTTTTTTTTTGTTTTGCTCACCTTTTTTCGTTTTTTTAACATACATTTTGAAAAATTCGCTTTTCTATTTTTGAACAACTTTTCTCTATAATCATCTCTAAAACTTCACCTATTTTATATTTATAGAAAATAAGGAACAGACAGGCAATGAGACAGAGAAGCAATCGCACAAGGCACAAAGAAGCGAACTGAAGCAAGACTGCAAAATCGCGTAGCAGCTATCCATGTCAGAAGCAAATAGAACAAGTTTGACTTACAGCACGCGAATCCGCATGTCCACGTCAGCGAAACAATTTGCGCCATTAACTAATAACTACAAGAGATAAGCGAATCAATTGTCCGCAGGAAATCGCCATAGTGTAGCGGACGATTATAATCGTTCAGCGAGAAGACGAGCTTTAGCGAGAGTCCAGAAGTGCCATCCGCATAGGAGACCAAAAAGAATGGAGTCAAGTCCGAAGACTCAACCCCATTTGTAAGGTAGCCACCCAACGTCTAAGCAACGTTGGAGCGGCGAATTTCCTAACTGATAACTATTAACTGACGACTAAAAAGAGAACCAAGTTAAAAACTTGACTCTCTTATAAGGTGGCCGCCCAATGTCTAAGCAACGTTGAAACGGCGAATTTCCTAACTGATAACTAATAACTATTAACTAAAAGAGAGGCTCGAATCACTTGATTCAAGCCTCTCGTAAGGTGGCCGCTTCCTACTCTCCCGCGTTGGCAGTACCATCGGCGTTGCAAGGTTTAACTTCTCTGTTCGGAATGGTAAGAGGTGGAGCCCTTGCGCTATAACGGCCTTGATGTTATCCAGCACTTTCGCACTGTTATATTGGACATATTGAAAAAAGTAAGTAAAGCAAATAGTCTTGTCTGAAAGCATTAACTAATAACTATTAACTAATAACTTTTCAAACCTGTTTTGAAAAGAAGTGTTCGGGTGAT
>DFJU01000063.1 GCA_002373755.1 Bacteroidales bacterium UBA3663
GACTTGTCCCACGTGATGTTGCGGTTGACGGCCGAATTGGTCTTGTTGATGGTGATGCGGTTGAGTGAGCCGTTGCTGGTGCCTTCGCCGAAGACTGGGCCACGGTTGGCGTCTTGGGCATAGACCTGCATCCACTGCCATGCGGCGGTGTTGTCACGGCCTGTCAGACCATAGCTGCCGCGCAGTTTGAGGTAATCGACCCAGTCAATGTCTTCCAGCCACGATTCCTTGCTCAGCACCCAGCCGGCACTCATTGATGGGAATGTACCCCACATGTTTTCGGGGGCGAACTTGGTCGAAGCGTCGGCACGCAGCAGGAATTCAAGCAAGTATTTGCTGTTGTAGGCATAGTTCACGCGGCCGACGTATGACAAAGAACCCGACTCGCTGCGCTTGAACACAGTCGAACTGGTGTTGGCCTCGGCCGAATTGGACTGCTTGGTCGTGAATGGATATGGGTCGCTTACGTAGCCGTACAGGTATTCGCTTTCGGCCTCGCTGCGTTCGATGCTGAACATTGCGCCGATGTGGTGCAGGTCGAAGTCGCGGTTGTAGTTCAGCGTGAAGTTCAGCTGATAGTTGTCTGTACGGTTGGTTGCGCGGCTCAGGAACGATGGAGAACCGTTGGACACCGTGACTTCCTTGAAGTTGTCGTCGCTGTACAGGACGTCGTTCGTATAGAGGTCGCCCGAAGTCGGCGTGTAGAGGTGCTCGCCCGAACCGAAGCGGTTCACCATCGAATAGACGGTATATTCCGTGCCGTATTGGTTTGTCTTGTCGTTGGTGATGCTCTTGCTGTATGTCACGCGGGCGGTCAAGCCCTGCAACGGCTTCCAGAAACCGAAGTCCACATCAATCGAACCGCTCATGTTGACGTTCGATGTCACATTGTTCGAGTAGTCGCCGTTGTTGCGCAGTTCCGAGAACGAATAGAGCTGGTTGTCGGTCTTGTTGGTGTTCGACACGCCATAGGCCGCAATTGCCTTGCCGTCCACATATTCTGGAATATATGGCAAGTGGGTGAGGAGCAGGTTGTAGTCCTTCTCGTCGCTCGTGCCGCCCACCTTGACGAGCGGTTTGTTCTTCTCGGAGTTGTCGCCGCTCACGGTGAGGCTCGCCTTGATGTATTTGCTGATTTTTACATTTACACCTGCGCGGTAGTTCCAGCGGCTGTAGTCAAGTTTGCCGAGGTTGCCGTCCTGCGTGAAGTAGGAGATGCCGGCAAAATAGGTGGCCTTTTCGCCGCCGCCGTCAATGTTGATGCCGTGCTTCTGTGTGACGCCTGTCTTCCAGTATTTGTCCAACAAATCGTAGTTCAGGTTGCGCATGGCCTGCAATTCGTCGTATTGGAAGAGGTCGGTCTTGTTGTTCAGCGTCGTGCTGGTCGGGTCGGCCGCGATGATGGCGTTGTGG
The DNA here is from genome assembly GCA_002373755.1 of Bacteroidales bacterium UBA3663. GTDB lineage: Bacteria > Bacteroidota > Bacteroidia > Bacteroidales > UBA3663 > Liminaster. Next base: position 1,414 of record DFJU01000063.1, read on the forward strand.
GTCAGACCGTACTGGTAGGCACTCAGCATCTTGGGGCGATAGACCTCGTCGGTGAGGCCGATGGTGCCGCTGTAGCTGATTTTCGGTGCGCCTATGTCGCCGCGCTTGGTGGTGACGAGGATGACACCGTTGGCCGAACGTGCTCCATAGACTGCGGCCGAGGCATCTTTCAGCACCGAAATGCTTTCGATGACCGACGGGTCGAGGTTGTTGAATGCGGTTGCGCCGAGGTTTTCGGAAACGTCGCCCACCTTAACGTCATTCGGATAGATGTAGCCGTCGATGACGTAGAGTGGCTCCTGCGATGTGACACCCACGTCACCCAACGAGTTGGTTTCACGAATCTTGATGGATGCATTCTCGCCCGGACGGGCATCGCCGCCGCTCACGCTCACACCGTTGATCATGCCGCTCAGCATGGTCGAGAGGCCTGCACTCGAAATGTCCTGGATTTCATCCATATGTACGGTGGCGACCGACCCGGTCAGGTGTGCCTTCTTCTGCACGCCGTAGCCTACGACGACTACCTCTTCGAGCTGCTGGTTGTCCTCTTTCAAGGTGATTGATTTGCCGTTCTCGGCCTTCACGTTCTGGCTGATGAAGCCGATGTACGAGATTTGCAGGTTGGACTTGGCCGGTGCTGCAATCGAGAAGTTACCGTCGGCATCGGTGATTGTGCCGGTCGTTGTGCCGATGACTTGAACCGAGGCACCAATGATTGGCTCGCCCGCTTCGTCAAGCACCTTGCCTGTAATTGTGCCTGACTGTGCCAACAATGACGATGTGGCACAGAGGCAGAATGCTATGCTTGCTATTTTTTTCATATATTCCATTTTATATTATTCAAACCAACGTGGGTCACCACTTTTAGCTTCTGCAGCCAATCCGCTTGGGGCGAGGTTCACTCCACCCAAAGTTTGGGTAAAGTCAAGTTCCTGCAATTGCGAATCTTGGAATTCGGCATCTTCGTCACGAGTTGTGTAGAAATTGCCGTCTTTGTCTGTGCGTCCGTCTGGACCGTAATCGGTTGAAGTTGCGCTGCAGAAATCGGAGTAAGACATGAAGTTTCCTGTTGTTGTCTTTATCCATTGTGTTGCCAATCCCTGATAGAGACGATACACGTCGAAGAAGACGCAATCTGTAATCTTGATCCAGAGTTTGTTATCGTTCTGAGTGTTCGGAATGTTGTTCGCAAAATCCTTCTTGGGGTTGGTCCTTATGAATGAACTGTTCTCAAATGTCCATTCCAAGAAGTTGTTCGATGTGCCCAATACTTTACGAGGCTGTGCGTTTGATGCGTTGGTAAAGCGGATGAAGTAACTTTCAGCTTCGTTTTTGACGGAACTGAAAAATGTGGAATTTGAAATGGTCAACTTCTGGATGAGTCCGTTTCCGCTTCCATGGTAGAAGTTGATTGTCGGGCTTGATGTTGTTCCGTTCATTTGAATCAGGCAATCCACTACGCGAAAATCAAGCAATGTCCAGTTTTGTTCGCTGTCCCATAACAGAGCTTTGGGCAGGTTCTTGATTTTGCAGTTTTGGAATGCAACGGCTTTCTGTATGACAAATCCGTCCTGATTGGCCCCCAAATCCTTATAGCCAAGGGATTGGGTTGAAATAGTTGCGTCAGGCGTCGCACCCAAGGCCAGCAGGCCTCCGTAAGTGGCGTTGGTGCAGTCAATGTTCAGGTCTCGGATTTTCAAGCCACCTTGTGTGGTGATGTAGCCGTTTTCGCCCACAATGATGGTGGGCGCATTGTTCTTGTCGCCACGGAATTCCACTGTGTTAAGCCCGAAGTCGAGTGCGCCGTCCAATGTGTATGTTTCTCCAGCGGTGAGCAAGAATCCCTGTTCTTCGTCCGAGTAAGTCAAATTGTCGGCAAGCCACGAAGAAAGTTCCGTTCCCGAAGGAATTTCGACCGATGGCACGTAGGTGTCGAATTTCGTGACGCTGGCTTCTGTGGCCTGCTTGTTGCCGTATTTGGTGTTGGCGGCCGATGTCAGACAGAAGTTGTAGGTCTCTTCGTTGGGCAGTTCCATTGCGACGGAGCAGCGGTCGATGAGGCTGTCGGTCACTACGTTGACGGGATTGGCGGGGTCGGAGATGTTGACGATTGACATCAGGTAGCCGCCAGCACCGTGTACGACTGGCCATGAGAACACGACGGTCTTTGTCGTGTCCGACGTTGATGTTTTCGAGATGCTGATTTCGCTTGGATTTTCCAATTGTGAGTTCTTCACACTTGTCACCCATGTTTCTTTGTCAAAACCGTCATCGGCGCAGGCAGCCAGCAAGACGGCCGCAGGCAGAGCGATGGTTTGACGCATGATTTTCTTGTTCATTTTTTGTTTGGTTTAGGTGAACTTTATGTAACGGGAACTTTCGCGTCCCCCAAAAAATGCGCAGTGACGCGTGCGTACTTCATGCCACACGCATCACTGCTTTATGTTTCCTTATCGGATGATGACGGTCTTTCCGCCCACGATGTATGCCTTGCCCGACTGCAATGCCGATGCGCGGCGACCTGTCAAGTCGAAGATTGCCTTGCTGCTTGGCTGCTTGTCCGATGCAAGGTCCTCGATGCCTGCTGCGTTGTCGAATGTGAACTCGTAGCCGCCGAAGCCGACCTGCGATGAGTGCTGGAACAGCCAGTAGCTTTCGCCGGCTTCAACATCGAATGTAATCCAGCCCCAGAAGGCCTGGTTGCCGCCTGCAATGATGTATGGATCGTTCACACCGTGGCTCTTGATGGTGTCAACCTTTGCGTCCGGATATGCTCCTGTAGCGATAGAGTCGGCCAATTGGGTTGCGTTCAGCTCCTTGGTCGTGACACCGTTGCTGGTGATGGTGTACTTCCAGAGCACGGCCTCGTGGATGGAGTCGATCTGGGCGTTGTTCAAGAAGATTTTCTCGTTCATCGAGCCGATTGAATCTGCGCCATTGACGAGGCTCTTCATCGTTACGTTCTCAACTACGCGGTTCTGTCCGTTCACGTAGCCCTCTTTGGTGTAGGTGATTGGGGTCTTGGCACTTTCTTTGACGACGTAGGTGTAGCGGTTGCCCTTGTTGGCCCAAATGCGAACCTTGACAGAGCCGTTCGCCTTTGGCGTGAACTTGTAGTAGAGACCCATGACAGGCATTCCGAGCGAACCATCTGGGCTGTAGTAGGTGTATTTTGCCTTGTAAACGAGTGAATCGTCCTTTTCGGTTGGTTCATCGACACCGATTTCTACGGCTGGGTTGCCCGAACCTTGAATGTAGTGGAACAATACAGTGTCAACGCCTGGTTTGTTGTCGTGCAGGTTGGTGTTGCCGCCCTTCCATTCTGGCTCATTCCATTCGACCCAATCGGTGAAAGATTCGGTCTTGGCCAATTTGACATCTTTCGGGGTGCGTCCACCTACGGCCTCAACGTCCATGTTGTCGGTGCCGAAGCTGACAATCGAACGGCCACCATCGGCCACTGCATTCTCGAACACGCTTGCAATCACGCCGTTCTCGATGGCATCGTAGCTCTCGAAACCAGTTGATTCGCCGCTTCCGTTGTTCCCTCCGTCGGCCTCGAAGGTTACGGCCATTGTGGAGAATCGGATGGTGTTCTTAATGCGAGTAAAGGTGATTTCTGTTGCCTCGCCCGTCCAAGTTGCATTGGTGGCAGTGCCGCCAAATTCGCCAGAGCTGAGCGAGATGCTGGTGGCGTTGATTTTGTCACCTGACATTGCAATGTTGGTGATTTTTGCACCACCGGCGGTTATAGAGAAAACTCCATCGCTTGCCATACGCAGGGTGACAGTGCCGTCGTCTGCGGCGTAGAAACGAAATGCAGATACGGATGTGCCTTCATATTTGTTGGCGATGACAACGCCATCGCTTTCGATGGTTCCGCCAACTGGGATGGTCGTTCCTGCACCTGCTTCTGGCTTGGCATAGCCGTAGACTGTAGGATCGGAGAAGTCTAACGTGACGGTCTTGGATGCAGCGTATGAGAGTGTGGCCGCAGAGGCCAGAGCTGCAATGATTAAAGCTTTTTTCATAGTGATAATGTTTTTTGGTTATGATTGTTGGTTAATTGTTTGTGTTCGTAGAGTATAAGAAACGGCGTCAATTCCGCAAGGTGCTGAAATTGACGCCGCAAAGATAGCATTTTTTTCGGCGCGCGGTCGAAAAGCCGTTTTCTTTTTGAACTAAAAAACAAATCGGTACAATTTTTGCCTTTTTTTGATTTGTTTCGACATTTTTTTGCCTTGTTATTTCTTTTCCTTTTCGGCTTGGCGGCGCTTGAAGTAGTCACGGTACATCTCGCGCCAGTTGCGGCCGTGTGAGTTGAAATATGCCTCGCACTTGTCTTTGTAGATGCCGAAAATCTCCGAGATTTCCTTCATTGTGCGATAGTCGATGGCCATTTCGCGTGCCTCGCACAGGTAGTGGTAGCAGACGCTGTCTTCCGTCGGTGTGATGTTGGGCACGATTTCGCGGTATGCTCGCATGGTGAAATCGACCTTGCCGACAGTGTACTGGTCGAGGATGAGGTTGACCTGCTCTTCGGTCAGTTCGTTGCGCAGGCCAGTCATCAGCGTCTCGTGGATGGAACGCGGCTGTGCGGCATCGGCAATGATCTGGCGGTCAATTTCGCGTAGTTTCTCGCCGGTGCGAGGGTTGATGCCGGCCGGGCAGTCGTCGATGTGGGCGTTGTGCCATGCGGTGACGGCCTTCAGGTGCGTGTAGATGGTGTTGCGCACGCGCTCGGTCTTGGCAGGGTCGTCAAGGTGAAGGCTGTCGCTCCAGCGTTGTGCCTTCTCTTTCAGTCCGGCAGCCCAGCGCAGCTCGAAATAGGTCTGTCGCATTTCGCGGTCGAAGTTTTCTTCGATGAGGGCCTTGATGGTCGTGCGTGCGCCGGCTGGGAACTTGTCGATTGAGCCGAAGCTCTGCAGTGCCGATGCCTCTTCGATGGTCACCTTGCTCTCGTCCTGATTCTCTTTCGGCAGGTTCCACACCGATGCGAAGAAGTCATAGACGGCCTGGCGCTTGTCTTTGTTGAAGTCGTGACGCTGGCCTGGCAGGAATACGCTCTGGAACTTGTCCTGTGCGCCATAGAAGCCGTAGATGCGCTGCATGTATGGAATCTCGATGGTTGGGTAGGTGTGTGTCCAGTCGCCCTCATCGCCCACAATCATGACCGGCTTCGGCGCGAATGTGGCAATCAGTTCGATGTTGCAGGTGCCGCCCTGACTGTATTGTATCGGCATTCCGCTCTCGCAGGGGCATCCGCCGTCGAAATGGCTGCACACCGAAACGACAGGGCAGCAGGCCGTAAAGCGGTCGTCGATTGTGGCCAACAGAGCAGCGTGTGTACCACCGCCGCTGCCGCCGTTGGATGCAATGCGGGTCGGGTCAACGTCCTTGCGCGTCAAGGCATAATCGAGCAGTTTCTCGCCGCACAGGGCCTGCCATACGTGGGCGATGCTCGTTGCGTGCGATTCCTTGCCGACTTGCAGTTCCGATTCGCCCCAGCCGAAGATGTCGAAGCTGATGCAGATGGCTCCCATGCGGGCCAATGTGGCATAGCGGGTCTGGAGGTCGCCGTTGTAGCGGCCGTCGGTCCAATGTCCGTTGGGGCAGATGATGACCGGATATTTACCGCCATTGGCCACTTTCTTTTTCGCCAGGCTGTTGTTCGGTGCGTAGATTGAGCCGCAGGTGTAGTAGCCCGGGACGAGTTCGAGTGCGATGTTCTGCACCGTGTAGCCGTCCATCTTGCGCACCTTGCCGAGTATTGCCGGCTTGTTGACGCACTTGGCCAGCAGCGAGTCGATGCCGAGCCGTTCGCGTACCTCCTTGCGCAGGGCGTTGCGACGCGGTTCCCACTCTTCGCGGTTGCTGTAGAGGCTGTTCAGATAGTTGACGAACTTCTCGCCGTCGCTGTCGAATCGGCGCGGATATTCGTATGGCTTGATTTTCCAGGTGTTCTTGCCCTGGTTCCATGCCTTGAAGTCGAATGGCGACAATACGTTTTGCAGTGTTTCTTCGATGCTGTATGGCCGGATGCGGCTTTGCGCGAAGTCGAGCATGAGGTGGGTCGTATCGACGTTGTATTTGAACTTGACACCGAATTGCTTTTCGAGGTCGTTCATCACATGGCTCAGGGGGCGAGTCATGCGGTTTTCTGGCACTGGCTTGTCTTCTGCCATCATTGTGGCCGATGCCGCAGCCGTCAGCAGTAGAGAGAGAATGATTTTTTTCATATAAAACAGTTGAATAATATGGTTTTACTTAATCCAATAGATTTCGTTGGCTTTTCCGTTTATGGCCGATGTCCCGTCGGCCGCAACTTTGATTGAGCCGGCTTTCGAGAGTGTGCCGTCGTGGCCGACCTTCATCAGCTTGTGCGAGCCCGATTTCAGTCCGTCGAGCGTGGCATTGCCATCGGCCGTGAAATAAATGAGCGCCGATGTGCCGTTGGACAAGACCTTGGCTGTCTCGCCGTCCTTGGGCCGCATGGTCGCGATGTCGCGGCGCAGTGCATCGTCGTTGATGGTCACGTTGCAGCACGAACCGCCGGCCATCAGTATTGCCCAGCCGAGTTGCGGATAGGTCTGCGCATAGAATGTGACCGCCTTGTCGGGGAACTGGCTCGCGTATTCATAGACGCTTCGATAAGCTTCGGCAAATCCGGTCTTGCCCACCTGCTGACGGCGCATGTGCTGGCGTGGAGCCATGTTGAGGCCGCCGCCCGGAGCCCAGATGTCGCTCGGATTGCGCTTGTCGGGCACGCGGTAGAACCAGTATTGAATCTGGATAATGTCGATGACCTTGCTCAGTCTTGGGTCGGCCAACAGACTGTCCTGCACGTCTTTGGTTGTGGCCAATGCGACAAGCGGATGCAATCCCGTCTCGGCCTCCCACTCGGCGATGCACTCCAGCCAGAAGCGGGTGAAGTGGAGTGGGCCGGTGTATTCTTCGCCGATGAGGTGGACGGCGTTCGGGCAGTCGCGGAACTGCTCCAGATTCTGCCGTATGTACTGCCGATGCAGCTCACGCATGGTCGGGTTCTGCTCGTCGTAGAACCATTCGGCCACGAAGACGCGCTTGTCGCCCGTGAATGGCACCGGCTCGGGGAAGACCGTTCCGTTCACGTTGTTCACCGGACGCCACGGACAATCGACCCAATGCGCGCCGGCTTCGAGGATGTTGTGCTGGAAATAGTGTTCCAGATACAGCATTCTGTCGGGTGCCGCCTTGCAAAAGTCGCGTAGCCGGCTGTAGTACCACAGGTTCGGCTTCGTCAGGTCGTAGCGCGACAGGCCTTCCCATGCCGTACCCTCGCCCGAGCGGTCCCACGGCTGCTCGTAGAATGGCGCCCAGCACTGCGCATCGCGGCGGCGCACACGTTCGTGGTCATCGCGGCGACGGTCGTACCAGAGGCCGTAGCATTGGTCGTAGGCCAGATAGTTGTTGCGCTCCATGAAGGCCACGACGCTGTCGATGCGGTCGGTCAGGCCGGTTCCCTCGCGGTCGGGCACGTGGCGCGTCAAGGCCGGTTGCGCCTTCTTCGCAAGGTAGTTCGGGCGTGTCTTGCCGTTCCACCACGGGGTGTTGTATTTTCCGCCCAATGCCAGTCGGCCGTCCAGCGTCAGGTGTCCGTTTTCGATGGCGAAGGCAGGGGCATCGGCCGTAACCTTGTTGTTTTTATGTGCGATGGCTTTGCTGTCGGCAGCCAATGTCTTGGCGTCGGCGAACGATGCGCGACGGCTCTGCCGCTGGATGTCCGTCACCCATTTTTCGAGCGTCAGACGCGGTTCGGTGCGGGCTATGCGTGCGGCCTCTTGTGCCTGTTCGTAGGTCGGGCTGCTCGATGCGTCGAGGTTGCGCGGCAGGATGCGCGGATTGACCTTCATGCTGTCGCCGTTGGCCTTCAGGCGGCGTTCAAGTTGCGCGTAGTAGAGTGAACGTGGCGAGATGTGGTTGTTGGTCTCCTTCCAGATGCCGTTGCCCGAAAATTGGCACCACGAACCGTAGGCGCGGTTTTCGTTGAGCGAGTCGGGCGACGAACAGTGGATCTCGGCGGCCGAGCAGTTCCAGCAGGTGGCATTGGCCGCAGTCCAGCCCGAACCGTTGTTGTCCTGTCCGATGTAGCCCATCATGATGTCGTGGCCGTCAATATCGACGATGTCCATCAGCAGGCCGGTTGACCACGCCTCGACTGCACCGCTGTAGCTGAGGGCCTCGCGCGATTCGCATTGCACAAAGGCATTCGGGCCGGCAGCTGTCCAACCGGTGGCGAAGGCGTGCATGGCATGGTCGGCCACGCATCGTTGCACAAGTACCTGTTGACCAAGCACGTAGAACGCATTGCGGCGCAGGTTGGCCTCCTCGCTCACGGGGTTGCGGTAGATGCAGTCCTCAATGGTAATCCTCTGTGCGTTGGGCTGCACGATGACGCCGCTGCCCGCCAGATTCTCGAAGTTGACGCAGCGCACCCAGCAGTCCCGCGCATTCTCGATGCTGATGCCGGTCCAGAGGTGCTGCTCGTCTTTCGGGTTATCGCCAATGACATTGGCCGCGATGGTGAGATCCTCGATGCCGCAATTTGTCATGAAGCCCCATCCGCCGGCTTCAAATCCGAAAACCTCGTCGTTGCCCCAATCCAACGGAAGGGGAACGTCTGGCTTTATCATCTTTATCATCCAGTGTACATTGGTTTTCGGTGCTCTGCAATCAATATTGCGCAGAAAGACAGCATCCACATCTCCGGGTTTCCAGCCCAGTGCGCTGATGCCGCCGCCATAGATGTCGCAGTTGTGCCGTGCAATCCATTCTTTGGTGCTTGCATGTACGATGGCGATGCCGCTGCCTGATGAGACTTCCCATTGACCCTCGGCATTGGGGCGGATGGTGTCAGTGCCAAGTTTCAAGGCTTTTCCTTCGATGAGGATGCCCGGTTCGCGGTTTACACCCTCAAAGACGAGCCGTGTCTTGTCGGCACCCGCTCCGCGCAAAACGATGCCACGGCCTTTTATCTTCAGTCGGCCACTTATGCGGTAAGTTCCTTCATCCAATTGCACGGCACCATAGTTTGCTTGGTCGATGGCCTGTTGTATGGCTGATGTCATGTCGCCCTCGCCGCAAGGCACGACGATAGCGGTCGGCACGGTCGGGATTGTGTCGGCCGATGCCTTGTATCCGCAATAGGAATAGTCGATTGGAATCTGGTCGATGAGGGGAGTTTTGTCGGCGGCCATCAGACAGGCGGAAGCCGTCGCACAAAAAAATGCAGACATTGCGCTGCGTTTCCACAGAGATCTACTTTTCATCAAGGGTTAATTTTGGGTTGGAAAGTCTTTGGCGTGAGCTTGAAATATGTTGGCCGGAATAGTCCGTGCGTTTGGGCTCCGCCGGTTCGTCGGCCATCTGAAAAACGCTTTTCTGCGTTGATGCGCGTGTATTTTTCGCATCGGGCGCAAAGGTATGGAAATTTTTCGATGCGTCCAAAAAAGCGGTTGAAATTTTGGCTTTTCAACGGGATTTGCCTACCTTTGCGCTCCGATTGAGAAAAACGTTAATTTTTTGATATGAAAAAGAACCTCGGAACCATTTGCATTCACGGCGGCTGGAAGGCCAAAAAGGGCGAACCGCAGCAGCTGCCAATCTATCAGAGTACGACTTTCCGCTACGAGACCAGCGACCAGATGGCTCGTCTTTTTGACCTCAAGGACGAGGGCTATTTCTACACACGTCTGGCCAATCCAACAAACGATGCCGTGGCCAAGAAGATTGCCGCACTTGAAGGTGGCGTCGGTGCCATGCTCACATCGAGCGGTCAGGCTGCAAACTTCTACGCCGTGTTCAACATCTGTCAGGCCGGCGACCATTTCATCACCAGCAACACCATCTACGGCGGCACGTACAACCTCTTCGGCGTGACGATGAAGAAACTCGGCATCGAATGTACCTTCATCGACCCCGACTGGGACGATGCTAAGATTGAGGCCGCTTTCCGTCCGAACACCAAATGCTTCTTCGGCGAGACGATTTCCAACCCCGGCGGCAACGTGTTCGACATCGAGCGTTTTGCCAAGATGGCCCACAAGCACGGCGTTCCGCTCATCGTCGATAATACTTTCGCCACACCAATCAACTGCCGTCCGTTCGAGTGGGGCTGCGACATCGTCACCCACTCCACGACAAAATATATGGACGGACATGCCACGCAGGTCGGCGGCTGCATCGTCGATAGTGGCAATTTCGATTGGGACAAGTATGCCGAGAAGTTCCCCGGCCTCTGCACGCCCGACGAGTCATATCACGGCCTGACCTACACCAAGGCATTCGGCAAGATGGCCTACACGACCAAGCTCGTCGCCCAGCTGATGCGCGACCTCGGCTCGATTCCGGCTCCACAGAACTCGTTCCTGCTCAATCTCGGCCTCGAAACGCTCCACCTGCGCGTCAAGCGTCACTGCGAGAATGCCCAAAAGGTGGCCGAATGGCTTGAGAAGAATCCGAAAGTCGCTTGGGTGAACTATTGCGGCTTGAAGGGCAACAAGTATCATGCGCTGGCCGAAAAATATATGCCAAACGGCTCGTGCGGCGTGATTGCATTCGGCTTGAGGGGTACACGCGAGGATGCCATCAAGTTTATGGACAACCTCGACTTCATCAGCATCGTGACGCATGTGGCCGATGCCCGCACCTGCGTCCTGCATCCGGCAAGCCACACTCACCGTCAGCTCTCCGACGAGCAGTTGCGCGAGGCAGGCGTCGCACCCGACTTGATCCGCCTTTCGGTTGGCATTGAGGACGTTGACGACATCATCGCCGACCTCGAACAGGCAATGCAGAAGATGTGATTTTCTGCAAGTGAACATTAAAAGTGCAGGCAGCTTGGCAAAGTCGAGTTGCCTGCATTTTTTTCGCGTAGTGGACAACGTTTCAGGTCAAAAACTGCATTTCGTATTCGTGGAGTTCAATTTTTTTTGCCGATGTTTGTCGCGGCCGTAGCAAATTCCGCTACATTTGTCCGATTTTCAAACGTTTTTCACCTTCAATTTTTCAGCTATGCTAATCTACATTCTGCTTTTTGTCGCATTCCTGTTGGCGCTTATAGGCATTGTCGGGGCCATCGTGCCAGCATTGCCCGGTCCGCCTCTCAGTTTCGTCGCCTTGCTGATTGCCTATTTTTGTGGCGACGGTGAAATCACATCGACTACGTTGCTCGTGATGTTTGCGCTTACCGTCGTCGTCTCCGTTTTCGACTACGTGGCACCCGTCTGGCTCACCAGGTTGGGCGGCGGCTCGAAATATGCCGTGTGGGGAAGCACCGTCGGACTGCTGGTCGGCCTGTTCTTTATGCCGCTTGGCCTGTTGCTTGGGCCTTTGGTCGGTGCTTTTGTCGGCGAATTGTGGCACAACCAGCAGGCTGGAAAGGCCGTCTGTGTGGCTATGATGTCGTTCATTGCCTTTCTGTTGACCACCGGACTGAAACTGATTCTGAGCGTGGTCATGATGGCGCAGGTGATTTTTGCGACGTTTTGATTCTTGAACTTTCATTTAGCATAAAGCATGTCATTATTTTTTCCGGCTCACGACATCGCACTCGGCTATGGCGTCCGTCACTACACTCCGGCTCCGCAGATTTGCCGTTTGCAGGACGATTTGGCCTGGTTGCAACAGATTTGGAACGATCCGGCGGTGCAGCACGATGCGATGCCGTTGCCGTGGGGCTGGAATTGGGATACTCGCGAATTTTTAGTGCGTTCGATGCACGTCGGCCGTGAAAATCTGCCAACCGATGCACAGTTGTCGGCGCTACGCGAGTTGTCGAACCGGCGGACGTCGATAGCTCTGCTCAATACGCTTGGATTTTCTGGACAAATGCCTGAATATCTGGACTCCGCCGAAAAACTTTCTGCATTTGTTGCCAGCGAGGATGCCGTCGGACATAACTTCGTTTTGAAGTCGCCGTGGAGCAGCAGCGGCCGTGGCCTGATTCGCAGTGCGGTGACTGCGCGCGACGTGATGATGCGTCAGGCATCGGCCGTAATCAAGGGCATGGGCGGCATTGTCGGCGAACGGTGGTTCGACAAGGAACAGGATTTTGCGATGCTTTTCCGCGTCGGCCACAGTCGGGTCCATTTCCTCGGCTATTCGTTGTTCGACAATGCGGAAAATTGCACTTATCGTTGCGGATATCTGCTTTCAAACCAACAGATTGAAGAAAAAATCCGCGTAGCAGGTCTGCCGGTGTTGGCTGAACGGCTGCGGTGTGCGCTCGACGACATTTTCCGGCCATTTTTCGGCTTGTCTTGGCAGGTCGGCTACATCGGCGTCGATATGATGCGGCTTGCGCCATCGGCCATGAATCCGGACCTTTCGGTCCATCCTTGCGTCGAACTTAACTTGCGCTGCACGATGGGCGTGGTGGCTCGGCTTTGGAGCGATTTGCACTTGAAGGACGGCCAACAGGGTCGTTTCGAGATTTCGCCGATGGATGCGACGGGGCATTTTCATGCGCAGTTTGTGGTCGATTGAATTATCGGCCTATCTTTTTCGTCGAAAAAAAAGTTCAATTCGTTGGATTTTTATCAGTTTTCGCACGTCGGCTCCGCTAAACTTGTGGAAAAAAACTATCTTTGCACGCGAATTTTAAAAAGAAGACAAACCATCATGGAATTTACAGCGCAGCAAATCGCCGCATTCCTGCACGGTGAGGTCATCGGAAATCCGGCCGCGAAGGTCGGCGACTTGGCCAAAATCGAAGAGGGTCAGCCGGGACAGCTTTCGTTCCTGAGCAACCCGAAATACACTGAATTTCTTTACACAACCCACAGCAGCATCGTGCTCATCGACGCTTCAATCGAGCTCGACGAGTCGCGTAGCTACGAACCAACGTTGGTGCGCGTGGCCGATGCCCGTGCCGCAATGGGTCTGTTGCTCAACATGGTCGAGGCCGCACTCAACCCGAAGAAGTCGGGCGTGGAGCAGCCTTCATTCGTGGCCGACGGCGTTCAGGTTCCGGCCGATGCCTATGTCGGCGCATTCGTCTATCTGGCAAAGGGTGTGACCGTGGGCGAGGGTTCGCAGATCTATCCGCAGTGCTACATCGGCGAAAACGTGAAAATCGGCAAGAACTGCCTGATTTATGCCGGCGTCAAGATTTACCGCGATTGTGTCATCGGCGATAACTGCATCTTGCACAGCGGTTGTGTGATTGGGGCCGATGGCTTCGGTTTCGCGCCCGTCGATGGCCACTTGCAGAAGATTTCGCAGATCGGCAACGTCATCCTTGAGGGCGACAACGAGATCGGCGCCAACACCTGTATCGACCGCGCCGTGATGGGTCACACCGTAATCGGCCGTGGCACAAAGATGGACAACATGGTTCAGATCGGCCACAATGTCGTGATGGGGCAGAACAACATCTTCTGCGCGCAGGTCGGCGTGGCTGGAACGACAAAAATCGGCGAATGGAACACCTTCGCAGGACAGGTCGGCGTGGCCGGACAGCTCAGCATCGGCAACCAGAACGTATTTGGTGCACAGTCGGGCATTCCGGGCAACATCAAGGACGGCCAGACGCTGATGGGCACTCCCGTCATTCAGGCAAAGGATTGGGCTCGTCAGGCTGTCTATCTCAAACGATTGGCCGACATGCAGTCCGATATCCGCGACATCAAGAAGTCGTTGGAAAAGAAGTGAATTCTAATGGCGCGCGGAGTGTAAATGAGCATTGGAAGAATTCCATTTGCACTTCTTCCCACTCTGCGAGAGATAATAATAAGCTAAATAAACTCAAAAAAAAATATGACTCAGAAACAGCAAACACTTGCAGCCCCCTTCACTTTGAACGGAAAGGGCCTTCACACCGGATTGAACATTACCGTAACCTTCTCGCCTGCCGAGCCAAACACCGGCTACGTGATTCAGCGCATTGACCTCGAAGGTCAGCCAGTCATCGAGGCCGTGGCCGACAACGTAGCCGCCACCAACCGTGGCACCGTAGTCAAGAAGGGCGACGTGGTTGTCAGCACCATCGAACATGCCATGGCCGCCCTCTATTGCGCCGGCATCGACAACTGCGCCATTCAGGTCAACGCTCCGGAATTCCCGATATTGGACGGTTCGGCACTGCCTTTCATCGAGGCAATCGAGAAGGCCGGCATCGTGGAGCAGGAGGCCAAGCGCGAGGTGTTCCGCATCATGCAGAAATACACGGTCGAAGACGCTGAAAACGGTCTGAAACTCGAAATCTACCCCGACGACCACTTCTCGGTCACCACATTCGTCGACTATCCGTCGCCCGTGTTGAACAACCAGTTCGCCGTGATGAACGATGTGGCCGACTTCAAGTCGCAGATTGCCGCAGCCCGCACTTTCGTCTTCGTGCGTGAGATTCAGCCGCTGTTGGCCGCCAACCTCATCAAGGGTGGTGATCTGGACAATGCGATGGTCATCTACGACGAGAAGGTCGCTCAGGCCGACATCGACAAGTTGGCCGCAACGATTGGCGTCGAAGCTCCATCGGCCGACAAGCTGGGCTACGTGCAGAAGCGTCCTTTGCAGTGGGACAACGAGCCTGCCCGTCACAAGCTGCTCGACATCTTGGGCGACATCGCACTCATCGGCCGCTTCATTCAGGGCCGAGTCATCGCTACGCGACCTGGCCATGGCATCAACAACAAGTTGGCGCGCGCCGTCCGCAAGGATGTGAAGCGCACCGAGGTTCAGGCTCCGGTCTATGACCCGAATGCCGCTCCGTTCATGGACAATGTCGGCATCAAGGCCGTCATGCCGCACCGCTATCCGATGCAGCTGGTCGATAAGATTGTGAGCGTTGAGCCAAACGATTTCATCGTGGGTGTAAAGAATGTTACGGCCAATGAACCATTCTTCGTCGGCCACTTCCCCGAAGAGCCTGTCATGCCGGGTGTGCTTCAGGTCGAGGCTATGGCTCAGTGCTCGGGCATCCTTGTGCTGAGCTGCGTCGATGAGCCGGAGCGCTATTCGACCTACTTCATGAAGATCAACAACGTGAAGTTCCGCCAGAAGGTCGTTCCTGGCGACACGCTTATTTTCCGCGTTCAGTTCATGTCGCCTCTGCGCCGTGGTATCGCCGAGATGAAGGGCTACGCCTTCGTGGGCGACAAGATTGTGAGCGAGGCCGAGTTTATGGCTCAGATTGTAAAGAACAAGTAAATCTTCAGGTTATTAGGTCGTGAAGTTATAAGGTTTTTAGGCCATGCGGACGAAAGCCATTGGCCAAAAATCGCGTAGTGAGCCAAGTTCAAGGCTCTCATCGGAAAATAACCTTATAACCTCAAGACCTTACAACCTCAAAACCTCAAAATAATGTCAAATATTTCACCATTGGCCTACATCGAGGAGGGTGCAAAAATCGGCGAAAACGTCAAGATTGGCCCATTCTCGTGCATCTATAGCGACACTGTCATTGGCGATGGCACAATCATTGAGAACAATGTGACCATCTTCCCGGGCGCACGCATCGGCAAGAACTGCCATATCTTCCCGGGCGCTTGTGTCGCAACAACGCCGCAGGACCTTAAGTTCAAGGGCGAGTACACCACTGTCGAGATTGGCGACGGCACAAACTTGCATGAGTGCGTCACCGTGCATCGTGCAACGGCCTCGAAGCAGGTGACAAAAATCGGCAAGAACTGTCTGATCATGGCCTATTGTCACGTAGCGCACGACTGTAACGTGGGCGACAATGTGATTATGTCCAACAGTGTCCAGATGGCCGGCGAGGTCGTGGTCGATCCGTTTGCCGTCATCGGTGGCGGCACTTTGATTCACCAGTTCACCCACATCGGCAGCTACTGTATGATTCAGGGTGGTTCCGGTCTGACCAAAGACATTCCGCCGTACACGATGGTGGGACGTTCGCCTGCCAAGTATATGGGCTTGAACAGCGTCGGCCTGCGCCGTCGCGGATTCACGGCCGAACAGGTGCTGAACATTCAGGAAATCTACCGTGTCATCTACATGAGCGGCCTGAACACGACCCACGCCTGTGAGCGCGTTGAACAGGAATTTGCCCCATCGGCCGAGCGCGACTATATCTTGCGCTTCATCAAGTCGAGCGATCGCGGCATCATTGCCGGAAACATAATGTAATACATCCTCAAAATAGAGAAAAATATGGTCTATAAATTTCGCGTACTGAGTGACGAAGTCGAAGGCTTTCGTCGTGAAATTGAGATTGATGCCGACGCAACGTTCCTCGACCTCAATAAAATACTGCTGAAGTGCTGCAAGTACAAAAGCGAGTTGATGACGTCTTTCTTTGTCTGCAACGACGAGTGGGAAAAGACCTTGGAGATAACGGCCGTCGATATGAACGATGACCCGAAGGCTGAGCCGCTTCCGCTCATGGAGAAGACGCACATCATCGACGTGATTTCGCCCGAAGCCGCTGCGAATAAGGCCAAGCTGCTTTTCCTGTTCGACACGATGTGCGAACGCACGCTGTTCATGCAGGTGCGCGAAGTCATCGACCACAAGCATCTGCTCGAGCCAGTCGTGACGTTGAGCGAGGGCAATGCACCAAAGCAGGAGGGCGACATCGATGCGCTCTTCAACGGCTTGTCGGACGAGACTTCGGACATGTATGGCGACGATGATTTCGATCCGTCAGAATTGGACGAGGAGGGCTTCCAGGACTTGGAGGAAATGGAGTCAGGAAGTTTCTGATTGTCGAAGACTCTGCACAAAACGAAAAATGGAAAGTGTTATGCACTTTCCATTTTTTTTGTCGTTCGTATTGGCTGTCGGCTCAGAAATCGATGGTCGGCTGATTCCTGTCGGCCTGCATTTTGGCTTTTTCCTGCGAGCGATAGTAGTAGATGATGCCGAACGCCTTGCACTTCTGAAGCCTGATGTCGAGCGGCAGGTCGGCATAGGTCGCTTCAACCTGATTCCAGATGTCGAGTATGATGTCGTCCGCCTGTGGCCGCATTGCAGAAACTTCATCGAGCGCCTTAGCCACATTTTCGCGTAGCAGGCGTTGGCTGAAGTAATGTTCGTTGAAATCGCCCCAATGTACCTTGACTTTTGCAATCGACGGGTTGTAGACCGGCACACCGCCATTCAGCGTGCGTTCCTCTTCGGCCTTTATGATGCGTTCGCCCCATTCCTGCACGGCCGATTCGTTGGTCAAATCCGGCGTGTTGTAGTTGTCGATTGGCAGGCCGTATGGAATTTTGATTTCCTTGCGCAACTCGCCGCGCATGATAGCCATGTTCAGCACCTGAATGAAGTGCGAAACGTAGAGGCGCGCCAATTGCAGTTCCTTGCGGTAGGTCTTGCTCGATTTCGCGTGGAGGTCGTAGCACTGCTGGTATTTCGCTTGCGCGCGCTGGAAGTGGAGGAGGAATTGCTGTGCCTCTTGGGTAGTCTGGTAGCTGAGCACCAGCTCTCCGTTTTCGCGGTAGCCCTCCATCTCGACGGCCTTTTTCAAGGCGTAGAGTCGCGCCATGTCTGTTGCTGGAAGTCGGCGGTATGGCATAGTGTCAATGTGGTTTGTTAGCGGTTCCTATTTTCAAGTTTGTCGGTCAATGCCGTCAGAACTGCGAGTTTTTCGGCTGGAATTGGCAGGCGCGCCAGGTCATCTTTGGCCTTCTGTGCGTACGATGCGATGGCTTCGCGGCAGGCTTTCTCGGCTCCGCTTGTCACGTAGTAGTTCTTGAAGGCCTCGATGTATGCATCTTCGCCGTCGGCCAATGTGACATTCGGCAGTGGCGCATTCTTCTCGGCCTGGATGCGCAGATAGGTCTTCTTGGCGCAAAGGATGTCGCCGCCGATGCGCTTGCCGAACGTGCGTGGGTCGCCCCAACAGTCAAGCCAGTCGTCTTGCAGCTGAAAGGCCAGTCCGAGGTCGATGCCGAAATCGTAGAGCGTCTGTGCCGATTTTTCGTCGGCTTTCCCGATGAGGGCACCCATTTTGAGCGCGCAGCCAAGCAGTACACTTGTTTTCAGACGAATCATTTCGATGTATTCTTCGGCCGACACATCGTTGCGGGTCTCAAACTCCATGTCAAGCTGCTGTCCTTCGCCGATTTCGATGTTGGTCGTGTTGAACAGGTCGATGACCGCTTTCAGACAATGCGCAGGTGCTTCGGCAATCATGCGGTAGGCCAATGCCTGCATCGCGTCGCCCGAAAGGATGGCTGTGTTGTCGTTCCACTTGACGTGTACGGTGGCGCGGCCACGGCGGTCGGGTGCCTTGTCCATCACGTCGTCGTGCAGCAATGTGAAGTTGTGATACATTTCAAGTCCGACGGCTGGCGTGATTGCTGGCCGGATGTCATCGCTGAACAGGTTGGCTGCCATCAGTACGAGAGTGGGGCGCAGTCGCTTTCCGCCCGTTTCAAGCGTGTAGCGGACGGGGTCGTAAAGGTGTGGTGCCAATGTCGGGTAGTCGATGTCGGCAATGCCCTGTTGGATAAGTTTCGAAAGTTCTTCGGATGTGTACATAGACGTAAAAAAGAGGGAAGCCCTGCCCAGTTGATGGGGTAGGGCTTCCTGATGTTCTGTTTAGGATTACTGCAGGCGGAAGGTTACAGGGAGTACGTACTTAACACGTACGGCCTTGCCACGCTGCTTACCTGGTTTCCACTTCGGCATCGACTGCACTACGCGGATAGCCTCTTTTGAAAGCTCTTCTGCTGGTGAGCGCATAACCTCGATGTTGGCGATTGAACCATCTTTCTCGACGGTGAACGAAAGGGTAACACGACCCTGGATACCGTTTTCTGCAGCGAATGCAGGATACTTCAGGTTCTTCTTGATGTAGGCCATCAGAGCGGCCTCACCGCCTGGGAACTCAGGCTGCTGTTCAACGACTGTGAAGATCTGGTTGCCTTCGGTTTCTTCTTCCTCCGATGGGCCAGAGTCGGCGCTAAGGTCAACGACTTCGACAACGGTGTTGTTGTCGTCTTCAAGACTCTGCATCTCGATTTCCTCGATTTCTACATCATCCTCGACGACGGTCAACTGCTCAATGACGTCGGGCATTGGCGGCGGCGGCGGCGGTGGAGGTGTATTGTTCTGTACGGTCATCACGATTTCCTCTTCTTCTTCGACCACATCGTTGCGAGCTGCGATGCTGCTGATGCGGCGTGAAGTATTGGCCCATTCAAGTCCAACGAAGAGGATCGCAAGAATACCTACAAGGCCAGTGAGGACATAAGTAGTCTTTCTGGACTCGAGATTCACTTTGGGATCTTTCTTGATTTCCATGTGGGTTAAACTTTAATTTAGGTTAAATGGTACGACAAATGTAACCCTTTTTTCTGTAGGACGCATAAATTTGAATGAAAAAAAACGGATTTCAGAAAAAATCGTTCTTGTTTGTGTAAAAAAATGGGTACTTTTGCATACAAAATCGGCATCTGAGCCGTTATTCCTGTGCCTAACGAAACATACGTTGGCGATGTCTGAATGAAGAAAACAGTTTTTTTTGTCTGTATAGCCTTGTGCTCATCGATTCCCTTCGCCCGTGCGCAGGAAGTTGGTGAGTATGGTTTTCTTGAATTGCCGGTGTCGGCTCATGCTGCGGCTTTGGGCGGCATCTCGGTGAGCATCGTTGAGCCGGAATCTGCGTTGGCCGACCAGAACCCGTCGCTGCTTTGTCCGGAGATGTCGGGGCAGATGCAGTTGTCGTACATGAACTACGTTTCGGATATCAACATGGGCTACGCGAGTTACACGGGCCTTTTCCGCACCGAGGGCGCATGGCAGATTGGCGCGCGGTTCCTCAACTACGGCACATTCGAGGGTTACGACGAAAACGGCATCTCGACCGGCACTTTCGGTGCACGCGATTTGGCGTTCAACGTCGGCCTCGGCTATCCAATCAGCCAACGATGGCGCATCGGGGCTTCCGCGCGCGCTATATATAGTAAATATGAGCAGGAGTCGGCATTCGCGTTGGGCGTCGATGTCGGTTTGAATTACTACAACGAGGCGTCGGGCCGCAGCATTTCGATGGTCGTGTCCAATTTGGGCGGACAATTGAAGCGGTTGGATGACCGTCGATGCAAATTGCCGACACAGCTTGCCATCGGTCTGACCAAAGAGGTCGCGCATTTGCCGTTCTGCTTCTCGCTGACGGGCATCAATTTGTTCGACTGGGATCAGGACTACGTGACTTCAAATGGCGAAACGCACAGTTACAGCAACGGCGAACAGTTGCTTAACCATCTGCTGTGGGGCGTCGAGTGGATTGCGTCCGATAATTTTTATGTGGCTGCGGCCTACAGCTATCGGCGGCAACGCGAATTTTCGGGCGACGGCGGTTTTTTGCGAGGCGTGTCGGTCGGCGCCGGATTGAACTGGGCTCGTCTGCAGATGCAGGTCAGCTACGCGAATTATAACGCCGTTGACGGCTCTTTGCTTATTGGCGTCGGATATAAATTCTGAATCAAGAAGTTATGAAAAAAATTACGATAGCATTTGATGGCCACTCGTCTTGTGGCAAGAGTACGATGGCCAAGACGTTGGCCGAAAAATTGGGCTACCTGTATGTCGATACGGGTGCGATGTATCGGGCAGTGACGCTCTATGCGTTGCGCAACGGCATCATGGACGGCAAGTCGAAAACGATAGACGAAGCAGCGTTGCAGAATGTCATCGGCAGTATTGAGATAACGCAGAAGCGTGAAGACGGCAAGGTGCGGACTTATTTGAATGGCGAATGTGTCGAGACTGAAATCCGACAGATGGAGGTCTCGTCGTGTGTAAGCCCGATTGCGGCTCTCGGATTCGTGCGTAAGCAGCTCGTGGCGTGCCAGCAGCAGATGGGCAAGGATGGCGGCATCGTGATGGACGGCCGCGACATCGGTACTGTCGTATTCCCA
The DNA here is from genome assembly GCA_002373755.1 of Bacteroidales bacterium UBA3663. Lineage (GTDB taxonomy): Bacteria > Bacteroidota > Bacteroidia > Bacteroidales > UBA3663 > Liminaster. The sequence continues at coordinate 22,287 of DFJU01000063.1, forward strand.
CACGCCGAACTGAAGGTTTTCGTAACGGCATCGGCCGAGGTGCGCGCGCAACGCCGTCTGGCGGAATTGCAGGCCAAGGGCGACACGAAATTGACGTTGGCCGAAGTGCAGAAGAACATCGAGGAACGCGACTACATCGATTCACATCGCGAAGTAACGCCGCTGGTTCAGGCTCCGGATGCGCTCTTGTTGGACAACAGCAACCTCACCATCGAACAACAGAACGAAATGGTGCTGGAGTGGGCGCGCAAGGCCATGCAGAAGTGATTTTTACTGATTCAAACATAGAGTAAAGTGACGGTTGAAGTCGATAAGGAATCGGGATTCTGCCCGGGCGTGGTGAGTGCCATCCGCAAGGCAGAAGGCGAGTTGAAGACCCGTCGGACGCTTTATTGCTTGGGCGACATCGTCCACAACAGCATGGAAGTGCGCCGACTGGAAGAACTGGGGCTTGTCACAATCCGCAAGGAGGATTTGGAAGGCTTGAGCGACACGAAAGTGCTGCTGCGTGCTCATGGCGAGCCGCCTGCAACATATCAGTTGGCCGCGAGCCGAGGTATTGAGATTGTCGATGCGACTTGTCCGGTGGTGCTTCAGTTGCAGAAGAAGATCCGTCGGATGTATGAGGCCGAGCCGGATTCGCAAATCGTCATTTTTGGCAAGCACGGTCACGCTGAAGTGGTCGGATTGGTCGGACAGACCGATAATACGGCAATCGTTGTCGAACATGACGACGAGTTGGACAAAATCGACTACAGCCGGCCGGTGAGGCTTTTTTCGCAGACGACGATGTCGGTCGAACAGTTCCGGCAACTGTGTGTCGAAGTCGGCCGTCGGATGAAGAACCCTTCTGACTTGCAGACCTACGACACCATTTGCCGTCAGGTTGCCAACCGTATTCCGCATATGCGGGCATTTGCTATGCGGCACGATGTGGTGCTGTTCGTGAGCGGCCGAAAGTCGAGCAACGGCAAGGCGCTTTTCGAAGTCTGCCAGTCTGCAAATCCGCGTAGCTACTTTGTGAGCCAGCCAGACGAGGTCTCGGCCGACATGGTGCAGGGTGCGGAGAGCATCGGCGTGTGTGGCGCGACGTCAACGCCGCGTTGGCAGATGGAGCAGGTGGCCAGCCGTGTGGCGCAATGGAGTGGGAAGAATGAATGTTAACCCAAATTATATTTTTAACAACTAATTTTATTTTCAATTATGGCAGAAATTAAAAGTGTGGGCATTCTCACCAGCGGTGGCGATGCACCTGGCATGAACGCAGCTATTCGTGCCGTGACCCGAAGTGCCATTTTTGCAGGTTTGCGTGTGTATGGTATTCGTCGTGGTTATCAGGGACTTATCGAAGATTGCATTTCGGAATTCGAGACGCAGAGCGTGAGCAACATCATCTCGCGTGGTGGTACGATTCTGAAAACAGCGCGTAGCAAGGAATTCCAGACTCCGGAAGGCCGTGCCAAGGCGTACGAGAATTTGCAGAAACATGGCATCGATTCGCTGGTCGTCATTGGTGGCGATGGTTCAATCACCGGTGCGTCGATTTTCAGCAAGGAGTACAACATCCCGATCGTCGGCCTGCCTGGAACTATCGACAATGACTTGGCTGGCACCGATTTCACCATCGGCTACGACACAGCCATGAACACCATTATGGATTGCGTCGATAAGATTCGCGACACCGCAACGTCGCATGCCCGTCTGTTCTTCATCGAGGTGATGGGCCGCGATGCCGGTTTCCTGGCTCTGAACAGTGCAATCGCAACGGGTTGCGAGGATGTAATCATTCCGGAGGAAAAGACTCAGTATGAGCAGCTCAAGTCGCTCATCGAGAATGGTTTCCGTAAGAGCAAGTCGTCGGCACTCGTAATCGTGACCGAGAGCAAAGACCCCAATGGCGGTGCGATGGGATTGGCGCGCAAAATGTCGGAAGAATTTCCGGAGTACGATGTGCGTTGCTCGATTCTGGGCCACTTGCAGCGAGGCGGTTCGCCGACGGCATCCGACCGTATTTTGGCATCGCGTACCGGCTACGCGGCTGTCGAGGCTCTCTTGCAGGGCCAGCGCAATGTGTTGATCGGTGTCCGTAACGACGAGGTGGTCAACATTCCATTCGCTAAGGCCATCAAGAAGGACAAGCCGATTGATCCGGAACTGTTGAAGGTGCTGCGTGTGCTTTCTATCTGATTTACAGATTGCTATAAACAAAACGAGCCGAGAGGAATTATCCTTCTCGGCTCGTTTCGTTTATCTTGAGGAATGTCTTACTTTGCCTGTAGTTGCGTCTCGACCTTGTTATATTTTTCGCGGAATTCAACTTCCGTTTCGAGCAGATCGTCAACATTCTTCAAGGCGTGGAGCACAGTTGCGTGGTCGCGGTTGCCGATGACTTGGCCGATGCGGCTGACCGACTGCGTGGTGTATTTCTTGCAGAGCGACATTGCAGCCTGTCGTGCCCAGACGATTTCACGTTTGCGGCTCTTGCTGTTGATGCTCTTCATGTCGATCCCGAACGTGGCAATGACCTGTTGCAGGATGGCCTCGCAGGTAATGACCTTCTGTTCGATTTTTACAATCATTCGCATTACGCGCGAAGCAAGTTCCTGATCGACAGGACGATTGAATGCAATTGAGTGTGCCAGCAATGAGTTGATGATGCCCTCCAGATCGCGCACGTTGTCGGTCGCATTGCGGGCAATGAAGTCGATCACGTCGTTGCTGATTGTCAGACCCTCAGCCTTGCACTTGCCCGTCAGGATGCTCTTGCGCAATTCGTAGTCAGGATGTTCGATTTCGCCGATGAAACCCCATTTGAAGCGGGTCAGCAGGCGTGGAATCAAATCTTCTTCCAACTCTACAGGTGGGCGGTCGCAGGTCATTACGAGCTGCTTTCCGGCACCGTGCAAGTAGTTGAAGATGTGGAAGAACGTGTTCTGCGTAGCAGTCAGGTTCTTTCCGGCAAATTCCTGAATGTCATCGACTATAAGCACATCGACCGAACGATAGAAGTTGATGAAGTCGTTCAGCTGGTTGTTGCGCGTAGCCTCCATGTACTGGATTTTGAAAAGGTGCGCAGGCACGTAGAGTACGCGGGCCGACGGATTCTTTTCGCGCACGTAGAGGCCAATTGACTGCGCCAAGTGCGTCTTGCCGACACCCGATGCTCCGAAGATGAAGAACGGGTTGAAGGCGTTGTTGCCCGGCTTTTGTGCGACGGTCAATGCTGCGCTTAGGGCAAGCTCGTTGCTTTTGCCCTGAAAGAATGATTCGAATGTGCAGTTAGGGTTGAGGTGCGTGTCGAATTCGGGTGTCTTCGTGGCTTCTGGGCGAGACGATTGGCCAACATTGACCGGGCCCTGCTGTGTCACCTGAATCTGATATTCCAGACGGATCTGCGGACCATAGACGCGTTGCAACGTCTTCTTCAGCAGATCGAAATACTCGGATTCGAGGCGCTCATAGACGAAGTGGGAGGGCACTTGCAGCACGAGCTTGTTCTCGTTGAAGCTGATGGCTCTCGTCGAGGCGAAGAAAGCCTTATATGCCTCTTCGTTCTGCAGGTTGTCGCGGACTATCTCCAGACATTGTTCCCACTGTGTCTCGAAATTAGATTTCATGATTATGGTTCAGTTCAATAATACGGTTTGGATGTCAAAAGAGGGGGAAAAGTGAAGCCATGCACTGCGAAACATATTTCGCTGCAAGTTCTGCCCAACTTTCGATGGGTGATGTAGTTGCTGACTGGTTCATCTTTTCCGTTGATTTTTATTTTGTGCAATGTTTCTATCTCGAAAAAATGCGAGTGCAAAGATAAAAAAATATTTTTTCTCGTCCAATAGTTTTTTTCGTTCGAGAATGTTTGGAAATGTCTAACTGACTGATTTCAAATAGTCAATTTCTTCTTGATTATGCTTTGCAGCCGTTTGTTTAAGATTTTTGTGGTAATATATTGAAAAATAATAATATGCGAATAAATGTAAAATGATATAATGTGAAGTTATCAACAATTTGGCAAATGTTGTTTTGCTGCCTTGTTTTATATTGAAATGCATTGATTTATAGTGTTGATAAGTGTTTTGAGAAATTTTATTTCCGATTTAAATTGTTGCTTGATTTTTGACTGCGATATTGCCCGATTTTGTGCGAATTTTACACCCAAAAAAAGTCGAAAAAATGATACTTATCAACCATCTTTTTTTCGAAAAAAAGGCAGGCTTCATCGTGTTGATGAAACCTGCCGATCGGATAGCGTGTGTGGTCTTCAACCAATTGACGATTTAACAGCTACATCGTTCAATTACCAGCGACCTTCGTATTCTTCCCAGCCGGAGCTTCGGCGTGCTGGTGCGGCATCCATTTCGTAGGTCTTTTGCTCGGTCCAGCTGATTGCCACGATGCCTTCGCTCTCTATGTCGATGACAGTGATTTGCGGTTCAATATATGTCTTTTTCATCTTATTCGGAAATTAAAGGTTGATAATTGGATTAGCGCTTGACCACAATCGTCTTGCCGTTGCGCACCATCATGCCCTTCACGTCGTTGCCCTTGATGGGGCGGCCCTGCAGGTCGTAGGTGCGTTCCTCTTGCTTGACGTCGTCTTCAATGGCGTCGATTGCCAATGTCTCTTCGGCCTCATCGTGGCCGTTGAAAATCATGCGCATCTCTGCGGCACCTACAGCCAACGGAGCCAAGAAGTAGGCCTTGTTGGCCACGAACGACGTGCCGGCGAAGTGCATGAACGTGCTTCCGCTCAACGAGTAGCAGCGGGCATTGGCCGGCATCGGCACGACGTCGTAGTCCCAAGTGGTGGTCGGGAGCAGGCTGTTCTCGACGTCGGCCATATCGTCGGCGATGATGCCCTCAATCTGGTGGAAGGTGACTGTCGTGCTTGGAGCATCCTCGTTGGCAATCAGATAGCCCTGACCCGGCATGATGTTGTTGTTCGGGTTCTGCGAGCAGGTGATGGTGTGGCCGCCGAAGTCTACGGCACAGCTATAGGCATCGGCACCGCTTGTGATGGCCACCGGCACAGGACTTGAATAGGTCGAGTAGCCCTTGGCGTTCAGCTTGACAGTCTTGGCATAGGTCTTGACGTCCCAGTTGCTTGGCTTGTAGCTGTCGGCGTTGGCCAATGTGCTTGGGCATACCAACGTACCGCCGGCCTTCGTGCCGTACAGCCAGTTGGTGGTGGCACCTGTGGCCGATGCGTTCGTCATTTCGGTGCGGACGACATCCAGCTTCGAGCAGTTGTAGAACATCTGCTGATAGCAACCATTGGCCAATGTCTCGGCTCGCAACAGCGGAACATATTCCAGATTGGTGCACCCTTGGAACATATAACGATAGCAGTAGTCGGCCAATGTTGTCGCTGGCAGTTCTGGCGCGGCGGTTAGACCTGTGCACCCATTGAACATGTTTTCGTAGCAGTTGCCCTTCAATGTTGTTGCCGATAGTTCGGGCGCGGCGGTCAGGCTTGTGCAGGTGTTGAACATGTTTGAGTAGCAGTAGTTGGCCAATGTCGTCGCTGGCAGTTCTGGCGCGGTGGTCAGCTTGGTGCAGTTGTAGAACATGCTTGAGTAGCAACCCTGTTGCATTGTTTTTGCCTTTAGTTCTGGTGCTTCGGTCAGCTTGATGCAGCCTTTGAACATTCCGCTATAGCAATATTGAGGTGCATTTTCTGCTTTCAGTTCTGGAGCTGCAGTGAGACTCGTGCAGTTTTGGAACATATAATAGTAGCAGTAGCTTGTTAATGTCGTTGCAGGAAGTTCTGGTGCGACAGTAAGCGCCGAGCATCCGTTGAACATATAGTAGTAACAATTGTTTGTCAACGTCGTGGCGGGCAGTTTCGGTGCGCTTGTCAGAGCCGTTTGGTTGAAGAACAGATCGTAGAATGCGTAACTGTTTGGGATCGTCTTGCTCTCGCATGTGGCATCCACCAGTGACATTATGTTGCCTGATGCTGCGATAGATCCGCTCATGTCAAACTTGTAGTAGTTGCTCAAGTCTTTACTGAAAGAACTGTTTCCATCGGCTCTGCCAGCGCGGAAATAAACGTAGTCGTTGGCATTGGTCAATGTAATGTAGCCTGTCTCTCCTGGTACGTAGTCCGTCCATGTGCAGCCGTCGGTCGAGGTTTCCAGTGAAACTGCCGTCGGTGAGCCGGTCTTGGTCAGCGCGACCTTGCTGTCAGCTGTGTTGGCCACGAATGTCAAGCAATCATAGCCGCTTGTCCAACCTGTAGGGATGTAGCTTACGCCTGTGGTCCTGGCCAATGTGGGCGGGCAGTAGAAATGACCTGTCGAGGCCACACCGCTCAGCCAATTTGTGGTTGCGCCACTAGTCCAAGTGGTGAATGCGGCGGTCACTTTGTTCAGATTTGAACAGCCTTGGAACATCTGATAATAGCATTCTGTAGCCAATGTCTTGGCTGGCAAAGCAGGCGATTTTGTTAAACCCTGACAGTTGTAGAACATATATTTATAGCAATCTTGTGCCAATGTCGTAGCAGGCAGTTCTGGGGCTTGGGTCAAGCCTGTTCCCTGGAACATTCCTCGATAGCATTCCTTGGTTAATGTCGTGGCTGGCAGTGCAGGTGCTTGGGTCAATGCAGAGCAATAGATGAACATTGCCCTGTAGCAACCTGTTTTCAGACTTGTGGCATTCAGTGCTGGAGCCGAGGTCAAACTTGTGCATCCGTTGAACATGTTGAAGTAGCAGTAGTCAGCCAATGTCGTGGCAGATATAGTTGGAGCCGTGGTCAAACTTGTGCAATCTTTGAACATGTATTGGTAGCAATAGCTGGCCAATGTCGTTGCTTTCAGTGCTGGTGCCGAGGTCAGACTTGTACAGCCACTGAACATGTATTGGCAGCAATAGTTGGCCAATGTCGTGGCAGATATAGTTGGAGCCGTGGTCATACTTGTACATTCTTGGAACATGGCGTTGTAGCAATTTTCAGCCAATGTCGTTGCAGGCAGTGCTGGAGCCGTGGTCAGACTTGTGCAGCCTTGGAACATGGCGCGGTAGCACCAAGATGCCAGACTTGTAGATGCCAAAACGGGTGCTTTTGTCAGGTTGGTGCATCTCAAGAACATATACTGATAGCAGCCGGTTTTCATGACCGATGCTGGCAATGCAGGTGCTTCGGTCAGGCTCGTGCAGTCTTGGAACATGGCACTATAGCAATAGGTGCCCAATGTCGTTGCAGGCAATGCTGGTGCCTTGGCCAATGCCGAGCATCCGAGGAACATTCCACGATAGCCGTCTGCTGGAATGGTCGTCGATGGCAGTTTCGGTGCCGATGTCAGTGTGCTGCATCCGTTGAACAGCATGGCAAATGCGCCTTGCGACAGGGTTGTGCTTACACAGGTCTTGTCAAGCAGCGACATGATGTTGCCCGAAGCGGCGACAGAACCTGTTATTGCAAACTGGTAATACTTGCTTGTGCTCTCGCTGAATGTGCTGTTTGTGCTTGCGGCACGGAAATAAACCTTGTCGCCGGCATTGGCTAATTCGATGGCGGATGTCGTGCCTGGCGTGTAGGTGTACCAGTTAAGTCCGTTGGTCGAATACTGCAAGCCAGTGAGTGCAGTGGGTGAGCCTGTCTTCGTAATCTTGACCGTGGCACTTCCTGTGTTGGCAGTGAACGTAAGCGGGTTGGCCGTCCATGTGGTTGGGACGTAGCTGGTATTTCTGGTTGTGGTGCTCAAATCATCAGGACAAAGGAACAGGCTGCCGTCGCTGCCAGCATTATACAGCCAGCTGTTGGTCGCTCCGCTCAGCCATTCAGTGAAGGAAACTTCTACTTTCTTCAAGGCTGTGCAATTATAAAACATCCATTTGTAGCATTCGGTTGCCAATGTCGTAGCTGGCAATTTAGGTGCTGCAACAAGTTTTGAGCATCCGTCGAACATGCTGAGATAGCAAGCTGTGGCCAATGTGGTGGCTGGAAGCACCTCTGGCGCAGATGTAATATTCTTGCAATAGCGGAACATATTAAAATAGCAGGAGTCTGCCAAACTTGTGGCGGGAAGTTCTGGTGACTTTGTAAGTCCCGAACAGTTATAGAACATATAGTTGTATCCAGATTTCCCAATGGAAGTTGCTGGCATCGTAGGTGCAGATGTGAGTGCCGTTTGGTTGTAGAACAGGTGATTGAAAGCATAGGCTGGCACGCTTGTGGTCGTTGCATTCACATTGAGCAGCGACTGGACATTGCCCGATGCTGCTACAGAACCGGACAGTGTGAACTTGTAGTAGTTGTTCTGATCGGTGCTGAAAGTGCTGTTGGTGGATTTGGCGCGGAAGGAAACGTAGCTGCCTACATTGGCCAACGAGATTGTACCCGTCGAGCCAGGTACGTAGTCATTCCAATTGATGCAGTCGGTCGTGTATTCCAGACCTGTAAGTGCTGTTGGCGAGCCATTCTTGACCAATGCCACGCTACTGCTGGCACTGTTGGCCGTGAATGTCAGATATTTCGTGTCGTTCACCCAGCCGGTCGGGATGTAGTTCGCTCCTGTGGTCTTGGGCAATGCAGGAGGACAGATGAATGTGCCCGTACTGGCTACGCCGCTCACCCAGGATGTAGTGGCAGCTGTACTGGTCGAAGCCCAAGCGGTACAGCCAACGGTGATCTTGCTCAGTTTGCTGCATCCTGTAAACATAAAGTTGTAGCATGAGCTTGGCAATGTCGTGGCTGGCAGTTCTGGGGCTTCTGTCAAGCTTGTGCAATATTCGAACATTCGTACATAACAGCCTTGGGCAAGTGTCGTGGCTGGCAGTGCAGGGGCGGATGCCAATTTTGAGCAGTAAGAGAACATGAACCAGTAGCATTCCGGTGCAAGATTCTTGGCTGGAAGTGTGGGCGCAGCCGTCAGATTGGTGCATCCGGCGAACATTGAGTGATAGCAGTAGGTAGTTAGCGTCGTGGCCGGCAGTTTGAGTGCCGAGGCACTGGTCAAGGCAGTACAATTGTAGAACAGATGGCTGAATGCGTAATCAGTCAGCGTCGTTGTAGCGCAGGTCTTGTCAAGCAGCGACATTACGTTGCCCGATGCGCTGATGCTGCCCGATGCGTTGATATAGTAATAGTCGCTTCCGCTTGTGCTGAACGTGCTGTTGGTCGATGTGGCGCGGAAATAGACCGACTTGCCGGTGTTGAGACTGATGCTTGTGCCGATGGCGTAGGTGGACCAGGTTAGAGCATCGGTTGAATATTGAATGCCGGTGAGTGCGGTAGGAGACCCATTTGCAGCCAATGTCACTTTGCTGCTCGCTGTGTTGGCCGTGATGCAGAGTGGGTTGAAAGTCCAGCCTGTCGGTACGGAAGAGGCATCTCGACTCGTAGCTGTGGTTGTACCCAGATAAGTGCCTTCGCTGCTTACGCCGTAGAGCCAGCTTTGAGTCGGTTTTGTTGTGTTGGACAGTTTCGAAATGAATGTGAACGTCGATGCGGACGATGTCACTCTTTTCAGATTTGTGCAATTGTAGAACATCAAGGCATAGCAGGCCTCGACCAGTGTCTTGGCCGGCAGTTCCGGAGAAGCTGTTATTTGCGAACAGCCATAGAACATGCCATAGTAGCAGCCGGTTTTCAATGTTGTGGACGGCATGTTGAGCGACGATGCATCTGTCAAGTATGTGCAGCCCCTGAAAAGGTTGGCAAACATATAAGTAGATGGAATGGCCTTGATTCCATTGGCGTAGTATACTGGAAACTGCTGCTTGAGATAGAGGCTCGCATTTGCAGCCCATATATCATGAGCATACTCAGGGTTTGC
>DFJU01000069.1 GCA_002373755.1 Bacteroidales bacterium UBA3663
TATCATGAGCATACTCAGGGTTTGCCATCAGCGATGCGATGCTGCCCGTGAGGCTGAAGCTGCCTGTTGTCGAGAACTTGTAATAGTTGCTTGCGTCGGTGCTGAAGGTCGCATTGACGGTCTTTGCGCGGAAATAGACCTTGGAACTCGTTGAGCCGACTGCGGTGCCGATGGTGTAGTTGGTCCATGTGGTCGCGTCGTAGGAATACTGCAACGTCGGTGTTGACAATGGCGAACCGACTTTGCTCAGTGTGACCGTGCTTGTCGTAGTGGCCTTGTTGAAACACAGATAGAAATTCGTGAAGTCATACTTGGTGGCTTCCGTGGCCTCTGTGGCCTCGACAGCTGCACGTGCATTGCCGGCACACAGCATCATGGCTGTAAACAGGCAAAACAAGAGAAAATGTTTGGTTTTCATTTGATTGGAGTTTTGTGGTTAGATATTTTAATGAAAGTTTTTATGCCCAAATGTGTAGTGAAGTGTGTCCCGAGTTAAGGTCGATTAAGGTCGATTTTTGTCAGTCAAATGTCTTGCAGAATGGCGCGATGCCAAAAGCCACGATGCCGGAACTTGACACCACGACACAATAAGCCCCAAAAAGGGCATCTCGAAAAAAATAAAATAAGTGTAGCAAAACAAATGTCTCTATATAATCGTGACTTAACTAAGGGTCGAGTGCAAAGATAGGCGATTTATTTGAAAAGTGGGAGTATTTGTTAAAAAAAGTCAATTGAATCTTTAACTCCGTGGCTTGCTACGCGAATTTGTATTCTCGAGTTTATGAAAATCGATTGCAAAACGCATTTTAAGCGTTGTTCAATGCTTCTCGGCTGCTGCATCGCATTGCAGGTCCTTTCCGCTGAAGCCGAATGGCAACAGTCCGTCGATGCCGTCGAAGATGTAGGCTTCGGTTGCAGAGCAGAGCAGGATTTCGATGGGTGCGCCGGCACGGGCCTCGGCCTCGCAGATGACTTGGCGGCACGCTCCGCACGGTGAACAGATTTCGCGGCCGAATTCGTCACCCTGACGGCTGATAATGGCCAGTTTGTGGATTGCGACGTCGGGATAATTCGCGCCGGCATAGAAGATGGCCGTGCGTTCGGCACATAGGCCTGACGGGTAGGCGGCGTTTTCCTGATTGCTGCCCGTGATGATTTCGCCGTTGGCCAAAAGCACAGCCGCTCCGACTTTGAAGTTGGAATATGGAGAGTAGGAGCCTGAGGTGGCCCTTTTTGCCGCTTCGACTACATTTTTTTGTTCGACGGATAGTTCGGAGTGGCTGCAAATGCGTATCTTCGCGCGAATTTCGATGGTTTTCATGATCGGAATATTTTTCAAAATTTCAAAAATATACGCAAAGATATGCCAAATGCAATCATTCGCCAAGATTTTAGTCGCTTAATTCGTCGTGCGACAGCGTTTTTCATCATTGCAGCGTTGCACGCCGTGGTTTCTGTGTCGGTTTTTGCACGTGTCAACTGTCCGGATCAGGGCCGACGGCTTTCGGCCGACGAATATTGCCGCCTCTATGCCGAAGAGGCCCAGCGGCAGATGAAGAAATATGGCATTCCGGCCAGCATCACGTTGGCGCAGGGAATGTTCGAGAGCGGCTACGGGTCGAGCTACATCGCCGTGAAGGGCAACAACCACTTCGGCATCAAGGCATATCATGGTTGGACGGGTGCCGTGGTGCGATGCGACGACGACGACAAGGCCGAGCCGTTCTGCAAGTTCTCGAGCGTCAAGGAGGGCTACGAATATCACTCGAAATTCCTTCGCGAGAGCACGCGCTACGCGAGTCTGTTCAAGTTGAGCTCGACCGACTACAAGGGCTGGGCTAAGGGCTTGCAGAAGTGCGGCTACGCGACCAATCCGAAGTATCCGCAACTGCTGATCGACGTCATTGAACGCTACAATCTGGCGGCCTACGACAAGACATCGGCAAAGACGTTGGCCAAGGCATCGGACAAGAAAGCGGCGGAAAAGAAGGCGGCGCAGACGGCAAGCAAGTCGAAGTCAAATTCGCGTAGCAGGGGAAAGGCATCGGCCACAATTGCCCGTCCGGTGAAAAAGTCAGGCCAGAGGCTGAAATATGTGGTTGCAACGCGCATGGACAATCTGTCGTCGCTGGCAAAAGAGTTCCATATGAGCGAACGTCAGCTGCGCAACTGGAACGACCTGCCGAAGGGCTACCAGCTGCACGAGGGTGAAATCGTCTATCTGCAAGGCAAGCGCGAAAAGTCGGAGCGGGCGTTCCCGACCCACAAGGTGGCTTTGGGCGAATCGTTGCAGAGCATCTCGCAGCGCTATGGTGTGACGGTGAAAAGCATCGTGCGCCGCAACAAACTGCGCAGTGCAACCGTGCAACCCGGCCAGGTGCTGAAATTGCGATGACGAGGTTGCTTTCCACAGCACAAAACGCTGCACAAAATTGTACGATTTTACCCCATTTTGGTTAAAAAAGACAAATTCGGCCGATGCACTTGTTTCCTTTTGCGAAACTAAGTATATTTGCGGCAACATTAAACCTTATTATCATGTCTCAATGTAAACCCTACGTTTTAGGTATTGATATGGGCGGAACCAACACCGTGATCGGATTGGTCGATGCCCGTGGAAAAATAGTGTCCACTGCTGCGATGAAAACTCGCGACTACGCTGAATTTGAGGATTTTACGGATGCTTTGTGCCGCAATGCGCATCAGTTGATGAGCGAGGCCGACGCACTTGATATGGTGGGCGGAATCGGAATAGGTGCGCCAAATGCGAACTACTATTCAGGCACCATCGAAGAAGCTCCGAACCTGCCTTGGCATGGCATCTTGCCGCTTGGTGAGGCACTCAGCCAGGCCCTCGACATCCCGGTGACGGTGACGAACGATGCCAATGCGGCAGCCATCGGCGAAATGACCTATGGCGCAGCACGCGGAATGCGTGACTTCATCATGATTACGCTTGGCACCGGCGTTGGTTCTGGCATCGTGGTCAACGGCCAGTTGGTCTATGGCAACGACGGTTTTGCCGGCGAGTTGGGTCACACTTGCGCCATTCGCGACGGCCGCCAATGCGGTTGCGGCAAGAAGGGCTGTCTGGAGACCTATTGTTCGGCAACGGGTGTCGCCCGTACGGCAGTCGAATTCTTGCAGACGCGCAGCGAAGACAGCCTCTTGCGCAAGTTGGATCCCGACACCATCACGTCGAAGGACGTCTATGAGGCTGCGATGAAGGGCGATGCCCTCTCGCGCGAGATTTTCGACTTCACGGGCCGCATCATGGGCATGGCGTTTGCCGATTTCGTGGCATTCTCGGCACCGGAGGCCATCGTACTGTTCGGCGGTCTGGCTCAGGCGGGCGACCTGCTGATGAAGCCTATCCGCGAGGCGATGGAGGCAAATCTGCTGCCATGCTGGAAGGGCAAGATCAAGCTTGTGCCGTCGGCATTGAAGGCCAGCGAAGCCGCCGTGCTCGGTGCTGCCGCACTTGGCTGGAAAGCGAAGTGACATCGGCCAAAGAGATGAACCAAAGACCCCTCCCGAAATGTCTGGGAGGGATTTTTGTGTCCGATTTCCGGCGCATCGGACAAAGATATTAAAACTGAAATTTGAACAACCATAGAGGTATTGTGTCGTATGATTGAAGTGTTGGGTGCCCGAGTGCACAATCTGAAAAATATTGACGTGACCATTCCGAGCCACTCCCTGACCGTCTTCACCGGACTGTCGGGCAGCGGCAAGTCGTCGTTGGCGTTCGACACCATCTATGCCGAGGGTCAGCGGCGCTACATCGAGACGTTCAGCAGCTATGCACGCAACTTTCTTGGCAACATGGAACGGCCGGACGTCGATAAGATTTCGGGTCTGAGCCCCGTCATCAGCATCGAACAGAAGACGGTGAACCACAATCCGCGCTCGACCGTGGGCACAACGACCGAAATCTACGACTTCCTGCGACTGCTCTACGCGCGCGCCGGCGAGGCATACAGCTACCAGAGCGGCGAGAAGATGGTGAAGTTCAGTGAAGACCAGATTCTGGAACTGCTCATCAGCGACTACAACGAGAAGCGCGTCTATCTGCTTGCGCCATTGGTCAGAAACCGCAAGGGACACTACCGCGAACTGTTCGAGCAGCTGCGCAAGAAGGGCTACCTGAACGTCCGCGTGGACGGCGAGATGCGCGAAATCCTGCACGGCCTCCAGCTCGACCGCTACAAGAACCACTCAATCGAACTTGTGGTCGATAAGATGCGGGTGAGCGGCATCGACGAACATCGGCTACGCGAATCCGTGCGTTTGGCAATGCGCATGGGCGAGGGCATGATGATGGTGATGGAGAAGGACGGCGACGAGAAAATCAAGTACTACAGCCGGATGCTGATGGACCCCGTGACGGGTCTGGCCTACAAGGACCCTGCGCCGCACGACTTCTCGTTCAACTCGCCGATGGGTGCCTGTCCGCACTGCCACGGACTGGGTCATGTGACGCAGGTCGATCGCGAAAAAATCATCCCCAACCCGAAACTGTCGATTGCGGCGGGCGGCATCGCGCCATTGGGCAAAAAGAAGAACTCGATGATTTTCTGGCAGATAGAGGCCCTGCTCGGCACGTACCAATGCTCGTTGGACACGCCCATCGACGAACTGCCCGACGATGCCATCAACGGTGTGCTCTACGGAACGGGCGAGGTCTATCACGTGGGCGACGAGCATACGGGCTATTCGATGATGACGATGCCTTACGAGGGTCTGGTGAAGTACATCCAGGACTCGATTGGCGATGAGGCATCGGCCAAGGAGAGACGCTGGGCAGAGTCGTTCAGTTCGGAGATGGAGTGTCCGGTGTGTCATGGCCAACGGCTCAATCAGGAGTCGCTGCACTATCTGTTGGCCGGCAAAAACATCGCGCAGGTGTCCGACATGACCCTCACCGACCTGCAACAATGGCTCACCGAGCTGCCAAGCCACATGAACGAACGGCAGTGCAGCATCTCGGCCGAAATCCTCAAGGAGATCCAGACGCGCCTGCAGTTCCTGATTGACGTCGGCCTGAGTTACCTCTCGCTCGGACGCGCCACGATGACGCTGTCGGGCGGCGAGTCGCAGCGTATCCGGTTGGCCACACAGATCGGCAGCCAGCTGGTCAACGTGCTCTACATCCTCGACGAACCCTCCATCGGCCTTCATCAGCGTGACAACGAGCTGCTTATCAATTCGTTGAAGAAACTACGCGACATCGGCAACACGGTCATCGTCGTCGAACATGACCGCGACATGATGCTTGCGGCCGACTACGTGGTTGACATCGGCCCTGCTGCCGGACGCAATGGCGGCAACGTCGTCTTCCAGGGTACGCCCGACGAGATGCTGCGCGCCAACACACTCACGGCCGACTATCTGTACGGCACGCGGAGCATCGAGGTGCCCGATGTGCGTCGGCCGGGCAACGGCAAGTCGCTGGTCATCCGTGGAGCATCGGGCCACAACCTGAAGGACATCGACGTGCGGTTCCCGCTGGGCTGTCTGCTGGGCATCACCGGCGTGTCGGGTTCGGGCAAGTCGAGCCTCATCCAAGGCACGTTGCAGCCCATCCTGTCGCAACATTTCTACCGCTCGCTCACCGCGCCGCTGCCCTACCGCGCCATCGAGGGACTGGAACACATCGACAAGGTCATCAACGTCGATCAGTCGCCGCTGGGACGCACCCCGCGCAGTAATCCGGCCACCTACACCGGCGTCTTCCAGGACATCCGCAACCTGTTCGTGTCGATGCCGGAGTCGCAGATGCGCGGCTACAAGGCAGGCCGTTTCTCGTTCAATGTGGGTGGCGGCCGATGCGAAGCCTGCTCGGGCAACGGCTACAAGACATTGGAGATGAACTTCCTGCCCGACGTGATGGCACCGTGCGAAGTGTGCCACGGCAAACGCTACAACCGCGAGACGCTCGAAGTGCGCTTCAAGGGCAAGTCCATCGCCGACGTGCTCGACATGACCATCAACCAGGCGTGCGAATTCTTCGAGAACGTGCCCGTCATCCTCAACAAGATCAAGGTGTTGCAGGAGGTCGGCCTCGGCTACATCAAGCTCGGACAGCCCTCATCGACCCTTTCGGGCGGCGAGTCGCAGCGTGTCAAGTTGGCCACCGAACTGAGCCGCAAGCAGACGGGCAAGACGCTCTACATCCTCGACGAACCGACCACTGGCCTGCATTTCGAAGACATCCGCGTGCTGCTCGGCGTGCTCAACCAGCTCGTCGAACGCGGTAATTCGGTCTTCGTCATCGAACACAACATGGACGTCATCAAGTCGTGCGACTACATCATCGACATGGGTCCCGACGGCGGTTCGGCAGGCGGTCGCGTAGTGGCCAATGGCACTCCCGAAGAGATCTGCGGTCTGACCGACGACAAGTCGCACGCGGCCGACACTCCGACTACGCGATTTTTGCGCGAGGAGCTGCTACACCAACGGCCGAAAGTGTAAAGGGATGTTTCAAAAAACAGGAATTAGAGAATTTTAGAATTTCTAATTTGTTGAGAATGAATATTGTTGAGAATTTGAGACTTCATTTCAATCAATTTTTAGAAATCCCCTAAAGTATTTTAGAATTTTGGCAAGACGACAAATTGTCGAGCAGATGTCCAACATCACCGAAGTATGAAATTAGCAGAAAATGCCTTGAAAAAGTTACCGCACGTCATCCTCAGCCTACTTCTGTTGGCCGGATGCGACCCCAATTGGAGTCCCTACTACACGTCTATCGGCGACGGATTCTACTATAGTTCCGACAAGGAATATGGTGTCGATGAATTGGTCTATGACTATGAGTTTCTGCCGAATCACGTCGATTCCATCGTCTTTTGCGACACCCTGCAAGTGCGGAACGTCGTGCGCATAGACTCGAACCACCACGTTTATGGCATCGTGGATATGCATGTTGTCGAGTTTGAGGACGACGACAACTTCATTTTGGCCGAGCAGAAACCCAAAGACAAATTTGAAAAAATGGATTGGGGAGACGAATACGATTCCTACAGATTGTTTCGTGATGAATACAATTTTATGGAATACTGGATTGTTGACAAACGGACGACAACCATCTATGGACCGCTCTCCATCGGTCAATATCACAAATACCGGGAGCAGTTGGGCGTGCCCGACGACTTGAAACTATACGTTGAAAAGAGCAACTCAGAACAATGGATGACCAAAGTCTTTGGGTGGCTGATGATGGCTCTTGGATTTGCAATAGTTTTGATAATCATGGCGTTACCATTGTTGTTGGTCGTTTTAGGGCTCGAATTCATCATCGGAAAAATAAAAAAGCGAAACGCAGATTCAAAGACTTCTGATAACCTCAAATAACATTCAGACTGGGCGTTCGGCCAATGGAAACTCCAAAATGTTTCACCGAATTTAGCGAATTGATTTTCATTCGTTAAATTCGGTGAATAATAATTTTTAACAACTACTTAAAGAATGAAGGAGCGGAATATCATCGATACTCCACTCCTATTTTTTGTTTTTGGCCAATGCCCAACGGCCGTCAATCCCTCTGGAATCCGTGCAGCAGGAAATGTTGCAGAGTTTTTATAAAGTATACTTCATGAAATCAAGACAAGGAAGCCTTTGTTTGACAAATTTTCTTGTGTCCATTTCACTCGAAATGGAAAATCATCGATAACCACTTTTTCGGCCGATTTCCCAATTTCGCACTAAAATTTTGGAATTTCTGGCCAATGGAAATCTTCCTAACGAAAAACTTCGCTATCTTTGTAGCCGTTTTGGTGCCACAACGGTGGAGGAACACCAATTCTTTATTGTAAAAGACGCTATAAACGGCTTTATCTTTCTTTTCGAAAACTTCGCAAACTTTCTGTATAAGTGAAGATGATGTAACGATTTTAGTGTCTGCGTGAGCAGATTGTATACTGTCTCACATTTTGCTCGTGAGGGCAAATGTGTTCGTACGTATATATCTTGCTAGGCGTGGGCTTTCATCGTTGCTTATCTACTTATACAGGCAATGCGAAGGCCTTCGAAATCGGGTAAGCAACAATATAGATGGCTCCCGTCTTTTTTATGTTTAAATCTAATGCTGAATTTGGAGCAAGGAGGCGACAGAATGCCCGTTTTATGGCTGTGGTTTATAAGTATTATCCTCCTACGGAATATACAAAGGATGCTTTGTTGAAAGGATATTTCTTTTTTTGCAAGGCAAAAAGTCAGAATGACCCATTTGAAGCATCGTTTAAATTGGTCAATAATCCAGAATTTCGTGATTACCTTATAAAAAAAAGCAATGTGGATCCCAATGCTGACCAAGTAATGGGAAACTACGGCATTTGCTGTTTCTCAACAGAAAATAACAATAAGCATCTTTGGGCGCATTATGCAGCAAATTATTCTGGAATCGTAATCGGGTATGATGATGTGGCGTTTAATAGCTTTTATAGTAATAGTACATTTCAAATACGTCTTCCCTACGTTGAGACAATATACGTTGACAAGTGCCCTACATTTGATGACGAATATGAAAATTTGATTCCGAAATATGTTTATTCAGAGCCAAATCAAGAAGGATTGCCAAGACAACTATATTTGTCTGATGTGAGAACCGATCAAAAAAATGTGATGAGTTTTTCATCCGTTTGTGCTCAATAAAGGAAAAGGCGACATGGGAAAATGAAAAAGAACTCAGATTGTTGGCTTGCCGAGATGTAACTGAAAATAAAAATCGATTGGAAAAAATAGGGATTGAATTTCTCGAAAATGGCTATAAAATTCCATTTCCAGAGGAATGTGTGCGAGAAATAATAATTGGACACAATTACCAGTTGGAGTGGGATTTTCTTCATGCACTCATGAAAAAATATCCTGCAATCCAATCAATATGCAAGACGAGTCCAATGATGCCTTTTGATATTGCTTTAGAACAATTGAAATTTAAAAAATATTAACTTAAAAAGTGTGTGTCATGAAAAATTTGGTTAATTTCAGTAAAAACGACATAATTATGTTCTATAACTTTCTTTTCATATACGAGACTGAGATAAAGGGCAAAAAATATGAACAATTCAAGAACCGTTTTGGTCAAACGGAACTTGAGTATAAAAGATCAATACTGAGGAGTGTCGTTCATGTATTGAAAGAGAATCTTCAAAATATGCCTCCAACAGAGGGATTTGTATATATACCCAAAAGTCATACAAAGATATTAGGTGTTCTTACACATTTGAGAAATTCAATTGCGCATGCATTGATACAATCAAAAGACGGATGTTATATAATTGAAGATTATTACAATGGTAAGACAGCAATTGGAATGCTGAGAAAGCCTGTTGTCAAACATCTTATAGAAACCCTTATAGATGAATATTCTCGATATAATCAAAAAAAACAAAACTTATGAAACAAAAAATCAACTCATTATGGCTCGTGGCATTATTGATGCTCGCTTGCCAATCGCTGTCTGCTCATGATTTTGAAGTGGGCGGCATTTATTACACCTATTTGTCGACAGCCGACAAGACCGTAAGTGTTTCCTTCAAAGGAACATCTTACAATCAATATTCCAATGAATATACTGGAAATGTCGTGATTCCAGCATCTGTCGCATATGATGGAACAGAGTATAGAGTAATAAGCATAGCCCATAATGCATTCCGTGGCTGCACGGGCCTGACGAACATTGAGATTCCGAACAGCGTGACGAGCATCGGAAGTTATGCTTTCTCTGGCTGCGGGCTGACGAGCGTAGTAATTCCGAACAGAGTGAGTGCCATTTGGAATAAAGCTTTCTCTGGTTGCCCCCTTAGATCGATATCTTTGCCATTTGTTGGCTTATCTAGGACGGATCAATCCCAGTCCCAGTATCCATTTGGATGGATATTCGGAGCTGGTGTTGAAACAAAGCAACACTACAAAAACTCTTATGGAGATTATCATGAAGAAACGTATAGTATACCATCCTCTTTGAAGACGGTGAAAATTACAGATAGTGAAAATCTTCCAGAGTACGCATTTGAAAATTGTACGATGCTGACAAGTGTCGAGATAAACGTGACGAGCATCGGGGAGTCGGCATTTTCTTGCTGCACGGGCCTGACGAGCATCAAGATGTCAAACCGCGTGACGAG
This sequence comes from Bacteroidales bacterium UBA3663, assembly GCA_002373755.1. Classification (GTDB taxonomy): domain Bacteria; phylum Bacteroidota; class Bacteroidia; order Bacteroidales; family UBA3663; genus Liminaster. The sequence goes on from DFJU01000069.1 coordinate 10,134, forward strand.
CATCGGAAGTTATGCATTCGAGAATTGCACGGGACTAACTAGTATCGAGATTCCAAACAGTATAACGAACATCGAAGAATACGTGTTTCGTGGTTGTTCTGGAATTAAAGATTTTGTTATTGAAGATGGAGCAACAACGCTTTCGCTTTCATTTCAATATTTGCCCCCTTCTTCGCTTGAAACGCTATATTTGGGCAGAAACTTGTCTTCTACACCATTTGCTTATATGAGTACGCTGACGAGTGTAACAATTGGCGACAGCGTGACCAGCATCAATGCAAGAGCCTTTTACAAATCATTGACCGCCGATAATTCAACCGTAACCATTGGCAAGAATGTGACGGAAATCGGTGATTCTGCATTCTTTAATAGTAAGGGCACATTGACCATCAATAGCAATATAGACAACTTCCTGTCATCGGAAGAAGGCGGTTTCAGCGGTGCGAAGTTCAGCGAGATAGTTGTTGGCGATAGTGTCGAGAGAATCTGCAAATTCGCCTTTGCCGACATGACCAATCTGCGGAAGATAACCCTCGGACGCTCGGTGAACCGCATCTTGGGCAATGCCTTCTCGGGCTGCATCCATTTGACGGAAATGTACTGCCAGCCGACGACACCGCCGGCCTGTGCATCGACCGTATTTGACGAAGATACCTATCTGGATTGCACCGTCTTCGTGCCAGACGAGAGCCTTGACAAATATCAGACAGCCAACGTCTGGCGGAACTTCTTCGACATGGACGTGAATCCCGATTTTAGGCCGGATTACAAGCTCATCTACAGGATTGACGGCCGGATTTATCAGACGGTGCAGGTGGAAGAGGGGGCGACCATCACGCCTATCGAGGCTCCCGAACGAGAGGGTTACACGTTCTTGGGATGGAGCGGCTTGCCCGACGACATGGTCATGCCCGACCACGACCTGTCGGTCATCGGCTCGTATGCGGAGACCATCACGGCCACGACATTGGCCATTACCGACGGCGACGCGCTCAGCTTCCCGTTGGCCCATACCTACGAGAGCGTGACTTACACCCGCACGTTCGGCAACACCTCATGGCAGGCTCTATATGTGCCGTTCAGCATCCCGATTGAGACATTGGCCGAAAACGGATTGCAGGTGGCCGAACTGAACGACACGCACCAATGGGATTTCGACAGCGACGGCATTGCCGACAGCACCCGCGTGGAGTTCTTCACCATCACCTCGGGAAGTACATTGGCCAACCATCCCTATCTGATTCGCGCACAGGCGGTTGGAACCTGCAACTTTACGCTGGAGGATGTCGATGTTGAGGCCACGACGGAGTGCAGCATCGACTGTTCGACCACGCGGCAGCTGTTCACATTTACGGGAACTTATACGGGCGTGACGGGCGCAGAGATGTACAGCAACCGCTATTATGCGATGGCGGGCGGTGCGTTCCGCTATGCGGCCGATGCCACGGTCTCGCTCAAGCCGCAACGCTGGTACATGGGCATTGAGAACCGCGACGGCAGTGAGGTGACAGCCTATGCCGCAGCCATCCGTTTCTGCGTGGACGGCATCGAGGAGCTGGACAGTGCATTGGACATAAACGGCACCATGGCCATCGGCCACCGCGCGGAGGATTGCTATTATGGCACGGACGGCATTCGTCGGACATTGGCCCCAACCCAACCGGGCATCTACGTGCATCAGGGTAAGAAACTGTTAATCCGTTGAAAGCCTATGAAACGCAAGTATATCAAGCCGGAACTGCTTCTGGTTCCTGTCGAGGCATCGGCCGTCATCTGCTATTCGTATGGCGATGGTGAAGTGGGCGGCCCGACGCCCGTGTTCGATGCCGCACCCATGCGTCGCGGCGTGGATTGGGAAGAGTATGAACGACATTGAGCGCCCCTCCCCTGTACGGAGCGGCTGACTTAAAGAAATCGCGTAGCGAAAGGGAAGACCTATGGCTACGCGATTTTTTTCGTGTGCTGTCCAAAAGAATCGTATCGAGGTGACAGGCTCCACAAAACCGCACTGACCATCCAGAGGGGAGGGAAGCATAGACATGAAATGGCGTAGGTGTGTGGAAATATGCAGAGACGTTTCATGAAACGTCTCTACGGCAATCCGAAATGCGAATCGGACGTTGATGCCACAGTTTTTCTTGTGCGTGTATGGGAATTCGCTTTATTCGGTCAATTCGGTGATTACCTCGTCAGCGAGAAGCTCAGCGTGAATCCGAAGTCGGTGTTGACCGTGGGGTAGGATGTCGAGATGAGCGGCTTGTTGATCTGCTTCTGCCAATAGAACTTGAAGTTCAGCATCTTGGAGAACTGGTAGTCGGCCGAGAAGTTGATGTTGACCGCCGTGTTGCCCGAAGTCGCCTCGCTGTAGGCATCTTCGATTTTGCGGAGGATGGCGACCTGGTTCTTCAGCGTGACGTCGAGTTTGGTGTTGAGGTCGTGGCTGACGTTCTTCTCCTTCGGGCTGGTGCTGGCCGGCCATCCCATCTTGGTGTTGAAGTTGGCAATCTTGTAGCCTGTGCCGAAGGTCATGTCCTTCGAGACGTTTTCGACCAACTGTGCCGACGACATGTTAAGCGCAACCGATCGCGTCTGCTTGTATTCGACTCGGGCCGTGATGCCGCTAAGCAGAGTGGCGTTGAGGCCGACGAGCGGCGAGAAGTTTTCGGTGAGCGTCACGGTCGAGATGTTGAACTCTGACGACGGCACAGGCACATCGTTTGTCACATCGAGCGTGAAGCCCAGACCCTCCTCGTTTTCCGCGTAGTTGGTGTAGCTCGCGTAGCTGCCGATGGCATAGGTGCAGGTGTAGGCGTGGCTGAGGGTGAGCGTCTTGAACCACTCCGAGAGCTTTGGGAAGAGCTGCAGGAGGCCGTCGTAGTTCACCTTCCAGTTGGGCAATGCCTGCCACATCTGCGGGAAGGCCGTCAGCTTGACCGACGATGGCGATCCGCCGTTCATGTAGGCCGAGATGAAGGCCGGCACAAGCACGTCGCTGGTGTTGATGCGGCTGTCGCCCAGCACTCCGCTGTAGCGCATTCCGGCCTGCGTCGGATAGTCGGACATGAAGCCGCCGCGCGGGTAGTTCGTGCCTTCGTATTGTGCCAGCATACGGCTGTAGATTTCGGCGCGAGCGTTGACGAGATTCTGGAATGCGGTGCTGCTGTAGCCCTTCCTGCTGCGTGCGCCGCCGAAGCTCGACCCGAGTGCGATGGTCGTCATCTGGAACGAGCCCGACTTGGTGATTGCGAGGTCGTCGAACATGAATTGGTGGCTCTGCTTCTCGTTGTGTTTCCACGTGCCTGTCAGGTTGATTTTCAGGCCGGGCAGCGGTTCGATGGTTGCGCCGTAGCTCAGGTCGCGCGTCTCGCTATAGACGGCCGGCGTGGTGAGCGAGTCGTTGACAATTAGCCAGTTGTTGTCGATGGCCTTCTGCGTGAACTCCTCGCCGCCCTCGAATCCGAATGCGAAGCCCAAGCCCGGCGCGAGCGAGTTGCCCGAGTTGTTCTGGCCGAAGAAGTCGCCCGAATTGAGGCGGTAGCTGGGCAGGTAGGTGTCGAGCTTGTAGCGGTAGCTCACGTTGACGTTGCGCACCATCATGAGCAGGCGGGCGATGAACTGCGTCTGCTTGTACCACGATTCGTCGTCGAGCGGCTTGTCGGGTGCGATGCTGAGGCTCAGGCGGAGGCTGTCGGTGCCCTTGAAGCTGATGGTGTTGGCATCCTTGCGGCGCACCTTGAGGTCGATGGCCTTGCCCGTTTCGGCGTCCTTGGCCGTGATTATGAGGCGTTTGGTGTTCAGCTTGTGTTCGAGCGTGAAGGTCGAGTCGGGACGCAGTTCGATTTGCCGTTCAAACTTCTTCGTGTTCGATTTCTTCTTGGCCGGAGCTGCCTTCTTGATGCCGTTTTTCGCATTTTTCGAGCTCTTGTTCGATTTGAATCGGTCGTTGGCCTTCTTCAGGAATTTCGACTTGTTGTAGAGCGTTTCGAGGTTGAACTTCAGGTCGCCCTGCCAGCTGCCCTGGTTCTGAAGTGTGCCGCCCGTCTCGGTCTCGTCATCGACCACAGTGCCGCGTTGCCACTCGTAAGTGCCTTTGTATTTGAGCGATGCGGTGACCCAGTCGGTGTAGCTGATCTTGTTGATCGGGATGTTCCACGTCGCGTCGAACGTCTGGTTGTAATCGACCGGTGTGCCGAGTTTCCAGAGCTGCATGCTGATTGTGTCTTTCCATGCCTCGAATTCGTCGGGGTAGAGCGTCTTGTTGACCGGTGCGTCGGGCTCGTCGATGCGTGCGTTGGTGGCTGCGCTGAAGTTGAGCTTGATGGTCTTGGTCAGGTCCCATGCGATGGCCGTCTGACGCAGCCAAGTAAATGTCTTCGAGTAGCTTACGGGGATGGTGTAGTCCGACTCGTAGGTCTCGACGTTGCGCAGCTGCTCCTCGTGGTAGGTGCGGTTCCAGTTGCTTGACAGGCTGATGCTGTTGGGCAGCCAGTTGAGCTGGAAGTCGCTCAGCAGCTTCTGTTTTTTCTTGTTCGATGCAGCCTTCGTCGCCTTCGGTTCGGGCTTCTTGTCCTTGTCCGATTTCTTGTCCGATGCGCCGCCCTTCTTGTCCGATTTCTTCTTGTCGTCGAACGGCTTCCACGGCGTGAAGTACGGGCTGTACTGGTAGTTGACCGATGCCTTGTAGCTGGCGTCGGTCTCGTATTCTGTGGTCGGGTCGTGCGCCTTCTTGCGGTTCTGTGCGTACGACATCGTCACGTTGGCCGGATCCCACGGCTTGGCCTTCTTCGACTTGACGTTGAACTTCACGCCGCTCAGCGACATCGAGTTGCTCTCTTCGACGGTCTGTGTGAGGGCTCGGATGGAGTCGCGCTGCCGTTCGGTGCTGTACGATTCGAGCGTCTCTTCGAGCAGCATGTCTTCGTTGTACGGGTCGTATTTCGGCGTCGAAACCGACTTGCTGCGGCTGTAGTAGAGCGGAGCCGACAGCTTGATCTGCTGCGGGAGCCATCGGCCGATGTCGGTCTGACCCGACATGTTGTACTGCCAGTCTTCGCTGAGCGAACGGTTGGCCGCGCTCTGTTCGATGCTGCCCCAGCCCACCGAGGTGTAGTTGCCCGATGCGTTGAACGTGGCAATGTCCGACACGCGCAATGTGGCACTTCCCGTCGCTGCCCAGCCGCCGCCCTCGTCGATGCCGCACATGCGCAGTTCGTTGACCCACACGTTGGCGCTGCGAGTGCCCTTGCCGTTGTTGCGCACGCCGATCATGATGACCGACACCTCGCTCAGCGACGGGTTGCCGATCACGGTGAGCTTGTTGGCACGGTTGTCTTCGTCGTATTTGCTGTAGAGCGTGGTGTAGGTCACCTCGCTCAGGTTGCCCTGTTTGGCCGTGTTGCGCTCCTTTTTCAACGTAGTCAGCTTGTCGAGTTCGAGGTCGATCATGTTCGATGCGGGCCAGACCTTCAGTCGGTCGGCCGTGCTGTTGTTGTTGTACGACCCCGCCGGAGTGAGCGTGAGCGGCACCTCATATTCGTAGTAGTTGTCCTTGTAGTCGGAGCCGAGGCGGATGAAGACGCTCAGTTCGTCGTCGCCCAGCTGGCTCTCGTTGTTGGGCGTCGCCTCGCCGTGCACGAATAGCTGGATGCTTTCGTACTGTCGCATGTCCATGCCCGAATTCTTATAGACGGCGACGGCGTCGTGCGGTTCGAGGTCGCTGACGGCCAGAGCGAGCGACTGCTCGTTGAGCTGCGTGGCGGTGCTCTGTCCGGGGTCCACTACGCGGTCAACGCCTGGAGGAAGCACGTAGTTGACGGGGTAGGAGCCGGCATTCTCTTCGATGTTGACGGTCGATGTCGCCAGCGTGCCCGACCCAGCCACGCTGTAGCCTCGGTCGGTGAGGCGGCTTGCTGTGTAGTTGCGCCAGTCGCTGCGCACCAGTTCGAGTGTGGCGAATCGGAGCGTCTGCTGCCGTTCCCAGCCGGTCATGTACATTCGCATGAAGCGTATCGACTTGAAGTTCTGGATGTTGCCCACCTTCTTGTCGTACTCCGAAATCGGAATCCGGAACTGATACCACTTGACTGTCTGCTGCTTGCCGTTGCGCAGTCTTACCGACGTCTCGCTGATGCTTGCGATGTGGTTGGAGCCTTCGGTGAGGTCTTCTGGACGCAGCGAGATGTGGTATTGGTAGTATCGCTCGTATTCGTTGAGCGTGTTGTCAACGTTGATGTCCTCCACGTCGGGACTTGAGGTTGCGGCAGTCGCGTAGCTCTCGCTGCTTTCGCTGCTGCTCTTGCTGTTGCCTTCGGTGCCGTTGTAGTGCTTGTAGCGGTCGATGATTGAGGTCTTGGCCTTGTCGAAGTCGGAGCCGCGGTAGTAGTGGAAGTTGTCGCCTGCGGGGTCGTTGATCGGCGAGAACGGGTCGCTCTGCCACTTTGCGAGCACGTCGGCATCGACCTTGCCGGCCACGGCCTCGCGGTAGTTGGCATAGGTCGGGAAGGTCTGTTCGTCGGTGTCCTTCAGTCCGTCGAAGCCGACATCCTGGTTGCTACGCGAGTTGGAGGTGTTGTCGAATGCATAGACGGTCGATGAACGGCGGCTGACGCGTCCCCAGACGGTCGATGTGGTGTAGAGCGTGTCGCCGTCGGCATCCAGTCCGTTCTCGAACGACTTCATGCCGTCCTTCAGGATGTCTTCGCTGATTTCGCCGAGGTTGAAGTAGAGGTCGCCGCCCTGATAGGCCGATGTGGTGTCGCCCGATGTGATCTGCGGGTCCATCAGCCAGAATTCGATGTATTCGTAGTTGCCGTTCTCGAAGTTGGTTATGTCCATCTTGCGCATGATGCCGCCCCAGCGCGACGAGGGGTCGGAGAGTGAGCCGTCGGCCAGAATGTCGTCGCTGTTGAGGTTGTAGGGGCCGCGCTCGGTGGGGTAGAACGAGAGGTTGAGCACGTCGAGGATGCCCGTCTCGCCGTATGTCAGCTCCTTGTTGGGGTAGATTTCGTCGTAGTTGACCTGACGCACGCGGTGGTCGGAGAGCTGTTCGAGGTCGTTCTTGATGTGGCCGGGCGTGAGGCTCGACGACTGCGAGGTGAACAGGCGGTCGATGGTGTACCACGAGAGCAGGGCGCGGTTGCTGCCATAGGCAATGTCGTTGCTCAATGCGGCTTCGGGGAAGAGTGCGTCGTTGTCTTCATAGGGCGTCGAGGCCAGGTGCCAGTAGCGGGCCGACGAGATGTCGAGCGAGGTCTCGGAGTTCTCGAAGTCGTCCACATAGACGTAGCCCGCATCGCTGATCTGGTCGCTGTGGCCGGCCACGAGTTGCGCATATTCGCCTTGCAGCGCGATGTTCGACGGAGCGGTGGCCTTGACCCACGGAATCGAGCCGACGGCGTTGGTGAGCCACATGAAGTCCTTGTTCCACTTGAAGTTGAAGCCGTACATCGTGTTGTTGATCGGGATGTCGCTGCTCGTCACCTTTTTGGTGAGCGGCTTCTCGTGCAGGTTCAGGAGCGTTGCGCCGAACGAGATGTCTTTCGAGTATTCGTATTGCAGATCGACGCCCATCATCGTCTTGCGCTGCATCGAGTAGTTGTCCTGGTCTTCGAGGCTGACGTTGACCGCCGTTCCGCTCTCGATGATGTTCTCGTTCAGGATGGTCACGATGCCCATGTTGTAGTCAACGGTGTAGTCGCTGTTCTCGACCAGCGTAGCGCCGCCCGCCGTCACCACCACCGAACCGCGAGCCACGTTGGTCGCGCCGAGGTCGATTTCTGCGCCCGACGATGCGACATATTCGCCTTTCAGCCTGAACTTATTCTTTTCGGCCACCTGTTGGGCTGCGGTCAATGTGCTGTCGTAGAGTTCCTGGTAGCAGTATTTGTCGGCCAATGCCTCACTGTCGAGTTTCTTGGCCAGATGGCTGCCGAACGGTTCGACCACTGGGAAGATGATTCGTCCCGTCGAGGCGTTGACCGTATAGCCCGCAACCCAGTCGAACTGGCCGTCGGAGTGGCTCTCGCTGTTGGCGTTCAGACGGTCGAGGTTCATCACCTTGATGAGCAGCTGTTGGGCGATGGCTCCCTCGTTGATGAAGTTGGTATAGACGCCCACGGTGTCGCTCATGTATTGCACCTGCATGGTGAAGCTGCTCTGCTGTAAGTTGGTGACTCCCAGCGAGTAGATGTTCTTCATCATAAGGTCCCAGAGCGGTGTGGCCGGGTTGCCCGAAGTCGCCTTCAGCAGCTTGACGATGAGTGTCTGCGTGGTGTTGCTCGTGTTGTCGCTCGAAAATTCGCCCACCTGATACGTCTTGCCGCCCTTGGTGTATTGGAAGGCTACGGCCAACACCATGTCGTCGTCCAGCTTCGATTTGAGCGAGATGTAGCCCAGACTGCTGTTCAACGTATATTCCGACGAACTGAGAAGGCGAGCCGATTCGACCTTTTCGTAGTCGGTGCCGCCGTTCAGACCCTGCGCGTCGAGTGCCGCCATCGTGGTCGTCACGTTGGTAATGTCGCGGATGCCGCTGTACGAGCCGTTGATTGTCTCGTAGAGCGAGTTGGCCTTGTTTTCCGGATAGCCCGTCGCGCTCTGGTTCTGCCAGAGGCTGTTGCCGATGTGCTCCGATTCGCCCAAGTCCATGAATGCCACGATGTTGCGCGCGTTGCCATACGAACCGCTCTTGTTGGTCGCCCACACCTCGATTTTCGTGATTTCGATGCCCGATGCGATGAGCGGCAGCTTCGACATGTTCTGGTCGTAGGTGTCGCGGAAATATTGCGCAAGGAAGAAGTGCCGGTTCTCGTCATATTCGTCGGCCGCAAGTTCATAGCTGCGTTTCGTCGAACCGCCCTTGCTCGACACCGTCTTGCTCGACGACTCCTGCTTGGCCAGCAGCGCCGTCACGTTGAGCTTGCCGAACTTCAGCTTCGACTTGATGCCGAACAGCGACTGGCTGCCCGAGATGAGCGAGTTGCCCGTCGTCATCGACACGTTGCCAGCTTCGAGGTCCTGGATGATTTCGTCCTCGTCGCCCTGATAGGCCAGCTTGAACTGGTTGGCGTCGAAGTCGAATGTCGCTTCGGTGTTGTAGTTCAGGTTGAACGACATCTTTGTGCCGACCGATGCCGTCATGCTCAGCTGTATGTCCTCGTCGAAGTCGAAGGTCTTGGTGTCGCGTGCGCGTTGCGACAGGGTCGGGTTGTCGATTTTGTTGCGCTTCATGCCCATGCTCAGGCTGGCCGAGCCTTGTGTCTTGACGCGGATGCCGCCCTTGCCGAAAATCTTGTCGGCCGGACCAAGGCTGAACGACATGTCGAGCAGGTCAAGCCCTGTGCCGCCCTCATATTCGTCGAATGCCTTGCTGTTCTGCTCGCGGAAGTAGGCGGCACGCACCGTGCGTTCGGTGTAGTTCATGTATTCCTTGCGCGACATCGGAATCGTGTAGCCCAGCTGCTGCTCGCCCACTTTGGTGCGCACCAGATAGCGGTCGTTCTTCCAGTCGTATTCGATGTCGGTGGTCACGTTTTTCGGGTCGCGCAGGTCGCCCGGGTGCGATTTTTCGAGGTCTTTCGCATTGTCGGGCGATGTGGGCGACACTCCCCAGCGTGCCTTGCGTCCGTCGCCCTGTTGCGCATCGTCGGCTGCATCTTCGCCATGCTCGTCGGCTTCGTCATCGGCCATAAAAATGGTGCTCCACCCAAGCGTAGGTGCAGCAAAAGAGACACCCCCAAGCAGGAGCGTCGTCAGAAGTCCGAAGAGTATGTTTTTTCGCCTTAGGAACATGAATTTTCGCAAAGTGTACGGGTAAAACGAGCCCCTTTGCTAAATATTGTTTGCGCGCGATTTAAAATTTGTGCTACGCGAGTAATCGTCCCAGTATTTTTGCTTCAATTGAGTGAGTCCCTCTGAATCAGGTATTTGAAAGTCTGTATAATCTTAATTGCCTGATTTTTAGTGTGGTCTGTTTGGGACATGATTGCCTCGTAATGCTGTTTGGGGGAAGGGAATTGCCGATGGGGCAATGTGTCTTGCGAGCTTTTTTTCATGATGTAACATTTGTTTCATCATGGAGGGTTTTATGTGCCTTTTTGAAAATAGCAAACCCATTGATAATCTGTGTATGAGCAGAAAATCAGTGAGTTTATTGTTTCGGGTTGTCAACTATGAAAAGGCGAAGACAAATTATAATCGCAGTCTATCTTTGAATACTTGTGTGTTTTGTTATATTGAATTACATTATTTCTTATTGAGTTCATGCCAAATTCTGATACCACCTTCGGTTTGTAAAGTGTTCAGATTTTATAAATGATGCTCTCAGGGAAAAGTAAAGGCATTCCCTTTTTCTTAATTTTGAAAGAATATGTGTCTCCATTGCCACTTGGACGACAGAGAAGCAAGTCAACCGTTATGAGATTCTGCTCTAACAGTATATCGAATTGACCGACATTGGGGTTCTTGGTGTGTTCAATCTGCTTGTATCGGAAATATTCCTTGCCATCATTGATCTTGTTCTCAACTTCTATCCAGAAGGTTTCGTGATGCTTGGTTGTTAGTCTTTGGTGTAGTTTAAGCAATCGCCATACAGCTATGTCCTCCACACTTGTTCTTTTAGCTTGTAGTTCCAGCAATGCTTTAAGCTGGTTTACGTTTAGGAATAAGCCCTGACTATTGGGCGGGTCACATTGTGCTGTATTTTGATATGTTATTTTACCATCATCTGTCAGATAGCCATACTTGGCAACAATCTCGCGACCAGACTTCAAGGTACTTATATCCCAATCTGGAGTTTGCGTGAAAAGAACATTTTTCTTGGATGATCTCTTTTCTCGATGACTTTTCAATTCAATGCCTTTATAGTCTGGTGTTTTGTCGCTATTCATACTGATTCCCAAGAAGGTTTCAATAGTCCGACCTATGCCTGTGTCTGCCAACACTTCTGACTCAAACCACTGGCCGCTCATTGAACGGAACTTGCCCAGCAACTCTTCTGAAATTGAATTTCCACGATAATTTATCTCCGTCAGCACCTCTTTGATAGGTGTAATGATTGGGGAGTTATAGCAAGCAGCAATATCAATATGGGTAATATTGATAGAGTATAATTTCCTCTCAAAGTAAAACAAAACATGAATGTCGTTGCCTTCTGTATATGAGCCAAGTTTATAAATCCACATACGAGGGTCTCCCTTCTTCGTCGTTGGACGATAGAACGATGCCTGAGTCAGGTGCTGACTCGTTTCGGTAAGGATGACGGCATCATGCATCACCTTGTGTTCTTGACCCTGAAGTTGTTCTTCATAATTGTGAACACCTTCGTCAATGAAATATGCTCGCATCGGGGCTGTGGAATCAAGAATGCCTTTTCCGAGCCCTGTTGGTGTAATCTCTACTTGTGTGAATTTCACGTTGTGATTAACGAGAAATTTCAGATTTTCTTGCTCAAAGGCAGTAAATGGACGCATATTAATCATATTTGTCTTACCTTATGTGTTCTAACAATGTATTGGCAATAGCTCTTGCCATCAATGGCGGGACAGCGTTACCGACAAGAGTATATTGAGGTATCTCTTTTTGGCGGTTATTCCCTCCAGTTTGTCTTTTTCCTTGAAAAACAAAGGAATCATCAAAGCTTTGTAATCTTGCCATTTCTCTAACCGTTGTAGGTCTGTATGCAGAATAGTGGATAAAGTCATCTGGCATGGTGCATACAGTTGGGCTCTGTCCAAGAGGATTAAGAACTGTATAATTACGCTTTTGAGATTCTAGCCCCTTTTCATTTAATTCTGGCTTAGCTGCATCATAATCACCATGTTTGGCAATTATCTTTAATCGTTCTTTGACAGTTTCGTTTTGCAGACTAGTCTGGTGATTGAAAAGTTCCATATGCTGATGCTTCTTGACATCGTCTAATGCTGCCATATTGGCCACATAAAAAGGCTCCTCGTCGAAAGTGAATCTGTGTCCAAGCCTACCTATGCGTGACCATTCTGAATACAGCAGGCCTCGCTCGTCAGGTTCGCCTTGTAAGCGGCGGCGAATTTTTACTGACTCATATTTTGCTATTGTATGTGGGGTCTTGTACTTTATGGCAGAATCTCCATTGCCCACCATGTCCATGTCCCATAGAGCTTCGTAAACTTTTACTTTTTCTTCTTCGTTAACGGTAGAAGGTATTTCTGTTATTAGCTCTTGATCATTTCGACATCCTACAAACAGGACTCTCTCTCGATTTTGAGGAACACCATAATTTGCTGATAGCACAACGATTGGGGCTTTTATGTTGTATAAGCGTATATCGTTCATTAGTTCCTCAAAATTGGCCAAGGTGTTTTTTTGACAATTTAATTGCTCTTTTATGAATTCAATGCATTCATCGAATGTGTCAACAAGTATCTCCAGCGATTTTTTAAGATTTTCAGCTTCTTGCTTGCAATCTCCCATCTGTGCTATCTTTCCGATGGCATCTAATGTCATATCAAGTATTTGTTCATCCGAAATGGTATCAACAATATCATTATAGCCATCGACAAAGACATCATTGTCGATGTGTGCTGTGGTTTTTAGTTGAATGACCTGTTTGCGTATGGCCTCGCGCTGTTGTCTCATTTTTAACAAAATCAAACCATGTCGAACTGTATTCACAGACTCGTTGCTTTTACTTACATTGTAAGGAAGTTTCTTGGTCACTTCTTTAAGCTGTTGTTCTAAGTTATTAAAGAACATTTCCCAAGTCTTATCCCAGTTCTCATCTGCGATTTCCATGTTGAGGCGCAGGTAGATGGACTCATATAATGCATTTGGCATTTTTTGCTTCAAAGTATCATCAAGAAAAGCAAATAATTGGGACATTTTCATATCATCAACTATGGAGCGTATTTCTTTCATAATACGCTCTTTTATTCGTCCTTCATCCTTTGTCAAAATACCCTTGACATTTTCCATCACAAAATACTTTGGGCGAAGTGCTTTTATCACCTTTAGATAATGGTAAAACAAATCATCTCTTTTATCTAGTTTCTTTCTTCGACCAGCAAGACTGAATGACTGGCAGCTTGGCCCGCCTGTAATAACATCAATCTTTTGCGTACCAATCTGCTTAAGTAGATTCGGCAAAAAAGAATCCTCCATTATGTCTTGGCACAAGAATTTTGTGTCGAGTCCAAGCATTTTGTTATAGCGAACTCTATGTGTCAGTTCACAATTCTCATTGATATCACTTGCAAGACGAAAGTCATAATATTTATCTTCCGTATATGCCTGCATAAAACCCTCACTGAAGCCGCCTGCTCCAGCAAATAAATCAAGATATGTAATAGCCTTGCGGCTTGATATAAATTCCTTCTTTTGCGACATTTTTATCTTATTAACTGTTGAATCTCAGTAGTTCATTAACATCTACTTCTAATAGTTGTGCAATTTTCATTAGATTGCCCAAATCTGGCTGACAAGTATTGGTACACCATTTGGAAACGGTGGCTGGGTCTTTGCCCAGCTGTTCCGCCAACCATTTGTTTGTGCGTTTCTTGTCTGCAAGGACGACTTTAAGCCTATTTAAATCCCTATTTTCTTCCATTTGTATTGTTTTTTGTGCAAAGATAAAAAATGAAGTCTGAAGTTCGAGCGTTTTTTGCACAAAATTTGTTGGATTTGCAATAAAATGAGAATTTTCCATTTGCGGAAAATCATACATTGATTTAAGATTGGCAAAATGTGCAAGTCGCAAATTTTAATGATAATTACAATTGGATATGATTTTATGGGGAATTACAATTCTCTTAATTCTCAAATTTTTGACTCCTGCCTTCAAAAACTGGCATAAAAACGAAGTTCCGTGAGTTCGTCAGCATACTATGAGCCTACTATGAGGGTATTATGAGGCTACTATGCGGACGGCAATCATCGGCCGAAAAGCAGAAACCGATTTTCTTAATGACAGTCGTGACAAATGACCGATTCCGGCGTGCATCGCACTACGCGGGTTGCGTTGGAATGTCGGCCATTTTTTTCCGAAAAACGAGTGCAGAAGTGGGGACGATCCTGCGGTTGGAAATCGAAAGGTTTGAGATGAGTTATTGTATTTCGGAGTGGAAATAAAAACCGCGTTCCAGTCGTCTGTAGCGTGTATTTTTGAGTCAAAGGAAGTGTGGAGATTTTTAACAAAAAATGGTTGAAAAAAGCACTGGAAATGTTAAAATAAATTGAAATGTGCATTAGCTGGTGTAAAATCGTATAAAATCGTGGGGAAAAATTTCCCCCTTCGCCAATTTCCGATTGTGTTGTTTTGGCCGATTCGTCGAAATGGCATATATTTGCGACGCTCAAATTGTAAGGGGGTACATTTTCCGTATTTTAGTGCCCCGTCGCTTCGAAGTAATAACCAAAACTTAGCATGTTAAACAACTCAAAATGATTGCGAAGAAAACATTATTTTCGCTGCTCCTCTCGGCAGCGGTAGTGCCCTCTTTTGCGGCCGATATCGTGGCCTTCCCTGGAGCACAGGGCTGGGGCCGATGGGCCAAGGGAGCGCGAGCTTCCTCAGCACCAACCGTCTATCATGTGACCAACCTGAACGATTCAGGTACCGGCTCATTGCGCGATGCAGTGTCGTCGGGCAACCGTATCGTCGTGTTCGACGTGAGCGGTGTCATCAAAATCAGCAGCCGCATGACGTTTGCCAGCAACCTCTATGTGGCCGGACAGACCGCGCCGGGCGAGGGCATCACGGTGTATGGCAACGGAGTGTCGTTCTCCGGTGCATCGAACATCATCTGCCGCTATCTGCGTGTGCGCATGGGCCACGGCGGCGATTCGGGCAAGGACTGCGCAGGCATCTCCAACGGCACGAACATGATTTTCGACCATTGCTCCTTCTCGTGGGGCCTGGACGAGACGTTCTCCATCAACCCCGACGGCAAGGGCGACCTGCACAGCATCACGCTGATGAACAGCATCATCGGACAGGGCCTGATGACCCACTCGGCCGGTGGCTTGATGCAGGCCGATTCCATCACGCTCTACCGCAACCTCTATATCGACAATTCGACCCGCAACAACAAGATCAAGGGCATCAACCAGTATGCCAACAATGTGGTCTATAACTGGTCGAACGGCGCCTACATCATGGGCGGCGACAGCGAGGGTTCGAGCTACGTGAATATTGAGAGCAACTGCTTCATCAACGGCGCATCGACAGGTGCATCGGCCAACGGTTTTACCGGAGCTAATGCCAATTTCCACTGCTACGGCGTCGATAACTGGCAGGACAACAACAAGGACGGCATCTACGATCCGTACGAGATGACCGACTATTCGGCCTCGGACCACCGCACGACCGAGCCTTACGACTATCCGTCGCTTGAACTCTATCCGGGCAACCAGCTCATCACGCTCAACATCCCGACTGTAGGTGCATCGTTGCCCTACCGCGACCAGAGCGACTGCTACATGATTGACGAGCTGATGACGTTCGGCAAGGCCGGCGCGCTTATCTCCAACGAGGAAAGTCTGCCCATCGGTGCGCCGAGCACTTGGGATTGGTATGCCGGCAGCAAGCCGACCGACACCGACGGCGACGGTATGCCCGACGCTTGGGAGGAGGCCAATGGCTTGAACAAGAACAGCGCATCGGATGCAGTGCAGAAGGCGGCCAACGGCTATCTGAACATCGAGAACTACATCAACTCGATCACGGTCGATGACCGCAACTACTTCCTGCGCAAGCCGATCACCATCGGCTACTCATCGACCACATCGACCATCACCGTGACGTGGCGCGACTACACCTACGCCGAGGCCGGTTTCATCGTCGAATACCGCACCAGCGGCGATGGCGAATACGCCGAGGCCGGTCGCACCGATGCCAATGCCACAAGCTTCACAATCAGCGGTTTGACCGATGCTACGGCCTACGATGTACGTGTGCGTGCCTTCGGTTACGACGGCGTTGAGCAGAAATATTCCGACTACGCGACTGCCACGTTCAAGACCCGTCCGATCGAGAAGGGCATCGTCGATATTGACAGCTATGTGGCCGATGTGACCAACTCGACCGAGGTCGTCAAGGGTCAGAAACTGCTGCTCCACACCGACGATACGTTGCGCTACATCCTCGCATCGGCCATCGAACCGGCCTGCGTCGTCGCTACGGGCAAGGGCTATATCGAGGTGAAGGGCGCAGCCATCGGCGATACGGCCAGCGTCAACAAGGGCGATGCAGGCACATTGGCCATGAACTACGCATCGAACACCTACACGGGCGCAACGGTGCTGCACGACGGCGTGCTTGAGTTCGTCAGCATTGCCAACGGCGGTGTCGCATCGGCCATCGGCGCATCGCAGGAATTTGCGCAGAACTGGGTGATGGACGGCGGCACATACCGCTACACCGGCACGGCCAACGCATCGACCAACCGTTCGGCCCTGCTCAAGAACCCGACCACGCTTGAAATTGCCAGCGGCAAGACCCTGACGATGATGGGCGCAATCACGGGCGAGGGTGACAATCAGGACTTTACCATCGGCGGCAATGGACAGATTACCGTTGCTTTGACCGACTTCTTCAGCTATACAGGCACGACGACATTGGCCGGCGGCACGCTCTATCTGAGCACCGTCGATATTGCCAAGAACGGCATCGGCTCGTCGTCGAAACTCATCCTCGCAGGCGGCAAGCTTTCGACCAAGGGCGAGACCTCGAACTACGAGACCTACAGCTTCCCGATCGAGACCGCCGAAGGCACCTATAGCTACTTTGCGCCGAACCGACTCTGCTACGCGAAAAACAAGCTGACCGGCGCAGGCACATTGGAGTACGACATCCCTTATCTGCGCGAATATTTCGATGCCAACGTCACCGAATTCACCGGCAAGATTGTGGCCAATGGCTTGAACACGACGGCCAGCGACGGCGGTTCGATGTTCATGACGAGCGGTTCGACGTTCAACATGCCGACCACGCAGGTTGAGCTGAAGGGTACGGCCAACATGGCCATCTGGGGCACCAACGGCACGGGCAACATCGGCGGTCTGTCGGGCGAATCGACCACAAAGCTGTGCGGTTCGAGCAAGAACACCAAGGGTTCTGCCACTACGTGGAACATCGGCGGTGCAAACTCCGACGAGACATTCTACGGCACCATCTGCGACCTGCCGGCCGGCCTCAACAAGGCATACAACGGCACGGTCACCATCAACAAGATAGGTACCGGCGAATGGCGTCTGGGCGGCGCGAACACCTATTCGGGCGCAACGACCATCAGCGGCGGCTCGCTCATCGTCAACGGCAGCCACTCGGGTGGCACATACACCGTCAAGGCCGATGCCACATTGAAGGGCTCGGGCAAGATCACATCGGGCACAATCGCCATTCAGAGCGGCGCTACGTTGGCTGCGGGCGACACGTTGGTCAACAACAGCACCTTCACCTTGGGCGGCACGGTGTCGCTCCAGAGCGGCGCAACGCTCGAAGTGCCAGTCAGCTACTATGGTGTTGCCGTCAAGAGCAACAGCTTTGCCATCACGACGCTCAACATCGCAAGCGGCGTTACGTTGAAAATTGATATGTCCAATGTCGAAGGCACATTGCCGCTCAATGCTGCCATCCAGGTGTTCGACGGCGTGGGCACGATCAACGGCACATTCGACGTGGTTGAGCCAGCCACCCCTGGCGGCGACTACAAGTGGGACCTGAGCCGACTCTACATCGACGGCAAGATTTACGTGCGCGACGCCAATTTCAATGCTGACGACGTGTCGTACAAGGAGGCCTCATGGTTCGACGAATCGCTGATTGACGAGTCGGGCTACTATTGGTTCAACGATGTGAATGCCGAGACCACCGACGCAATGATTGCCGACGGCGCCATCTCGTTCGACGAAGCAGGCAAGGCATCATCGGCCCCGACCTACACCAACGCATCGAGCACCCACACCGGCGGCCTGAAGCTGAACGGTTCATCGGCCGAAGTCATCTTCCACTGCGACAGCAAGTTCATGTCGGCCAAGTTCTCGTTTTTTCGTGCCGGCACAGCCTCACTTTCGGGCGTCGTCTATGGCTCGAAGGACGGCGAGACGTGGACAAAGCTGGGTACCATCAGCGGCGACCCCAAGACCGAGGTCGAAATCGACTTCAGCGAGGCATTCACCGGCAATGAATATGCCTTCATCAAGGTGACCAACTCCACCACGGCCGTCATGTACATCCAGGGCGCGGCCATCACGTTCGAGAAGATGTTCAGCGGCATCGGCAGTGTTTCGGCATCGGCCAACGGCAATGCCACACGCTACGACTTGCAGGGTCGTGAGGCACCGGCATCGTCGGCCAACGGCATTTTCGTAGAGAACGGCCGCATCGGCATCGCATACTAACATAATGAGGCAGCACACGGCTCCGGATTCGGAGTTGTGTGCTGCTTTAGCTCCATTTTCACGCGAGCATTTTACATAACATGATTCAAATGTTTATTAAATTTTCAAAACAATTTATGACTAAGCAAACACTACTGCGGATTGGCGCGGGAATGTCGTTGTCGTTGGCCATGACCATCAGCCTGAACTCGTGTCAGGACGACATCAGCGACGATTCGCACTACAAGACCCCGGATTTTCTGGTAGGAAACGCCATCGAGGTCTTGCAGCAGTCTTTCGAGGGTAACTCGTTCAAGACTTTCTTGCGAGGCATTGAGCTTATCGGCTACAGCGATGTGGTCGATAGCCAGATTCTCACTGTTCTTGCCCCGACCGACGAGGCATTTGCAAAATTCTTGCAGGAGAAGGGTTACGCCAGCATCGACGAGATGTATTACGCCGACCCGACATTGACCAAGCAGGTCATCACCTACCATCTGCTCTACTACGCGATGGATTGGAGCAAGATGACCAATTTCCGTCCGACGGAGGGCGATGCCGCCACCGAAGAAGATAAGGCCGTGCGCGCCGGCATGTACAACCGCTTCCGCACACGCTGCTGCGAGGATGCCGTCAAGGTTGTCAACACCGACGCCTCAATTGATGCCGACTACATCACCGTCGTACATTTCGACCGCTATCTGACGGTCTTCTCCGAGCAGATGTTTGCCACACTCGGCATCGATGCCGCCAGCAACTACAACTATTTCTTTCCCGACACGGAGTGGAATCCGAAGCACTTGGCAAACGGTTTCAACGTGATGAATGCCGCCGTGCTCGACACCGTCGCCGTGGTGACCGACAATGGCTATCTCTACCACATCGACCATGTGATTGAACCCGTCGGAACAATCTACGAGGAGTTGAAGAGCCGCGACAACTATCAGCTCGTTGCCAACTTGTTCGATCAGTTCGACTATTATGATTATGAGAACGTAGAATCGACCAACCGTGGCTATTCGGTCTATTGCCATCGCTTTAGTTCGTTACCGGACATCGACATGGAGTGGGCAAACCTCTCCTATACGGCGTT
This sequence comes from Bacteroidales bacterium UBA3663, assembly GCA_002373755.1. Taxonomy (GTDB): domain Bacteria; phylum Bacteroidota; class Bacteroidia; order Bacteroidales; family UBA3663; genus Liminaster. The sequence continues at coordinate 29,578 of DFJU01000069.1, forward strand.
TTCAATCAACTCGTTGTATTCATGGAACCTGCTCACCCCGACCGACGAGGCATTCTCCCGAATGTTCAAGGAGTATTGGGAGGACGGTTGCGGCTATACGTCAGTTGAGACACTCAATCCTCTCATTCAGAATATCCTGCTGCTCGAATGTCTCGGCTATATCCGTTATGGCGAGTCGGGCGCTATGACCTACATGTGCTTTCCCGATTATATCTGCGAGGGCAATGCCGAGTCGTATTTCGGCACAGAGATTAAGGCCGATCCTTCCGAATATGACGTCAACGTCATCTGCAACAACGGCGTCATCTACGGTTCATCGTCGATGGATGTGCCCGGCGTGTTCAACAGCGTGGCAGGTCCGGCCTTCAAGGATGTGAAGTATCTGCCATACCTCTACGCGCTTAATGGGGCAGGAGTCCTGCTTTCGTTGTCGTCGCAGCAGTCGCAGTTCATCACGTTGATTCCCGACACCGCACAGTTCTCCAATTCCGACCCGAAGATGCGTCTGGCACGCACCGTCACATCGGGCATCGTGAGCTACGAGCTCCAGCAGTGGGACGACACCGAGGGCGGCTACACGCAGTTGGGCTCCAGCACGTGCCTGGACATGGCCAACATGAACACCTCGACCGATGCCACATCGCTGAAAACGTCCGGCATACAGGTTGTCGAGACCAACGCAACTTTCAACTACTGGTTCGTCAAGGACGGCAAGATTACGACCAATGCGCTCTTCAACGAGCAGCTCGACGCCGAGTTCAATGGCGAAATCTGGTATCCTTTCCACGAAATCAAGGCTTCGGCCGACGGAACAGCATCGTGGAGCAACGGCAAGGCATACGCCTACGAATATCCGAGCGTCTATATGCCGGTGTCGGGTGGCAGTCTTCAGACCGAATTGTCTGAAAGGGTCAACAGCAACTATCCATACAGCTGTTTCGTGCAGTTGTTGCAGAAGGCCGGCCTCGCAGCCAACAGCAAATTCGCCGGATTGTTGACGTTGGACAGCGAAACACGTTTCTTTGCCATCGTGCCAACCAACGATGCCATCAAGGAGGCGCTCACCACGTTGCCGGGTTGCTCGAAGGCAAAGATCAGCGACAGCTACGTCATCAGCGGTTCTTTCACCAAGGCCGATCTGGCCAACTACCTGTTGAGCTATTTCGTCACATCGTCGTCCAACGTCTTCACGGCCTATCCTTATCCGGGCTCAAGCTGCAATGGCACATTCTTGACCGACGGCGACTACAACCTCGTGATTACGGACAATGGAGAGAGCCTTTCGGCCAATTTCGTCGCCAAAGAAAAGACCGGCAGCATCACACCGGAAGAACCTGTCGGAACGGTTGTCCAGTTGGATGGAACCTACGATTATCTGCCATTCGTGTTCAGCGATGGTGCAATCCAATTGATCGACACAGTCTTGAAATAAGGTTACAAGGTTGTAAGGTCATAAGGTTATGAGGTTTGTTCTGCGGCCAATGGCAGATGCAACAAACTCAAAACCTGACTGTTGAAAGCGACCATAGAACCTAAAAGCCTAAATAAATATTAAACAATGAAAATTCAAAGATATATCCTATCGCTGCTGTTTGTAATGTTCGCCACGCTCAGCATGGCCCAGAGCAAGACTGTGATCGGCGTCGTCATTGAAGATGGCATCAACGAGCCAATCTTTGGTGCCAACGTCGTGGTCATCAACCAGCAGAACCGTACCTTGACCGGCACCACGACCGACATGGACGGCAACTACGTGCTGAATGTGCCCGATGGCAAGAACCTCCGCATCCAGTTCTCATTTATCGGCCTCAAGTCGCAGGTTTTCGACTACACCGGCCAGACCAAGCTCGACGTCACTTTGGTCGATGACTCAAAGATGTTGGCCGACGTAGAGGTCGTCCAGAAGCAGATTACGCGCAACGAGCTTGGTCTCACCGAACTGCAGCAGACCTCATCGACGCAGAAGATCCAGATGTCCGAGCTGACCGACGTCGCACCTGTAGCCTCGATCGAAGAGGCATTGCAGGGCCAGATTGCCGGTATGGACATCGTGTTGGGCGGCGACCCTGGTGCCAAGTCGAGCATCCGCATCCGTGGTGTCTCCACGCTTTCGTCGTCGGCCGAACCGCTTGTCGTGGTCGATGACGTTCCGACAACCGTCTCGTTCGGCGACGATTTCTCGTTCTCCGATGCCAACGAAGAGGACTTCGGCGCATTGTTGAACATCTCGCCGGCCGACATCGAAAGCATCGAGGTGCTGAAGGATGCCGCCGCAACCTCAATCTACGGTACTGCGGGTGCCAACGGCGTGTTGAAAATCAGCACGAAGCAGGGCAAGTCGGGCAAGACATCATTCAACTTCCAGTCGAAATTCTCGTACAAGGAGGAGCCGGCAACCATTCCGCTGCTGAACGGCAAGCAGTACATCTCGATGATTGAAGACGCCATCTGGAATGCGGCCAACGCCAAGGGCTTGGGCAACGCGACCAGCGAGCTGGCACTGCTCTTCAACACCAAGGAACTGCTACGCGACCCGTCGTACCGCTACTACAAGGAGTACAACGTCGATACCGATTGGCTCAGCGAAGTGCGCCAGAACGCATGGCAGTGGGACAACTCGCTCAGTATGAACGGCGGTGGCGACAAGGCCATCTACCGCATGTCGTTCGGCTATCTCGACGACGTCGGCACAACCATCGGCACCGAGGCCAAGCGTATCACGGCCAGCGCAAAGATTACCTACAAGTTCTCCGACCGCTTCCGCGTCTTCACCGACCTGAGCTACACCGACTACAATAAGGAGGCTAATGCGGTCGATAACGTCCGTGCACAGGCTCAGTCGATGATGCCGAACCAGAGCCCCTATCTGATGAACGACGACGGCACTCGTTCCGATTCCTACTTTACGCCGACTTCAAACTTCCAGGGTTCATTCACCGGAATTGACAGCGACAATAAGGGTCAGGGCAACTGGAATCCGGTGGCTATGGCCAAGGAGGGCTTCAAGAACACCCGCGAGCGCAACGAGAAGATTACCATCAACTGGGAATATAAGGTGCCGCTACGCGAACAGTGGCAGCGACTCACCTACACCGGCTACGTGAGCATGAACATGAAGACTTCGACCACGAAGACCTTCGTGCCACAGGTTGCAACAGGTGTGCTCTGGACCAGTACGTATGCCAACCGCTCGCAGGAATCGACCAGCGATGCCTTCTCTTTGCAGCTCTATAACAGACTGCTCTATATCGTTACGCTTGCCGAGAAGCACAACATCGTTGCAACCGGCATCTTGAACACAACATCCGCTCAGTCGTCATCGTCGAGCAACATCACCTATGGCAATGCCTCGCAAAACTTGAGCGACCCGGTTGTAGGCTCGGTAGTTGCCGGCACAGCCAGCGGCGAAAAACAGAGCCGTTCAGTCCGCTTCACGGGCAGTTTGAACTATACGTACGACAACCGCTACGTGGTTTCTGCCACAGTGACCGAAGAGGGCAATTCGGCAATGGGTCGCAACCGCCGTTTCGGCACGTTCCCATCGTTCGGTGCATCGTGGAATCTGGATCGTGAGCACTTCGCCGAAGACTACGACTGGCTCACCACCGCCAAGTTGCGTGGTTCATTGGGCTGGTCGGGCAATTGTCCGTCGGGCTATGACTATTTGGGAGCCTATTCTACAGTCGGCACCTACGGCACGATGAGTGCAATCGCACAAACGCGTATGCAGCTCGACAAGTTGAAATGGGAGAGCAAGCGTGAGTGGGACTTGGGCTTCGACCTCCTGTTCATGGACCGCTATGGCATGACGTTCGACTACTACGACAACTATACGACCGACTGTCTGATGAAGGATGTCTCCATTCCTTCGTACACCGGCTTTTCGTCGGTCAAGTGGTTGAATTCGGGCGAGATGTCCAACAAGGGTTGGGAGCTCCGGTTCGACATCGAGGCATACCGCTCGAAGATGTGGTCGGTCAAGTTCGGCGTCAATGCCGCCCGCAACATCAACAAGGTTGAAAAGTTGCCTACCAACTGGAGTCAGGAAAACTACACCTTCGAGAACGGCAACTACGCTGTGCGCATCCTTGAGGGCGACCCGATCGGTTCGTTCTACGGCTACAAGTATCTTGGCGTCTATAAGAACACCGAAGACACCTATGCCTACGATGCCAATGGCGGCGTGATGCAGGACTTCAACGGCAACGTAGTGAAGATGAAGAACGGCACAACGTCGGTCTATCCGGGCGATGCCAAATATGAGGACATTAACCACGACGGCGTGATCGACGAACAGGACATCGTCTATCTTGGCAATTCCAACCCGACCCTCACCGGCGGTGGCAACCTGAGTGTCCGATACGGCAGCACCAAGTCATCGTTCGGCCTGTTCACCTTCAGCATGAACTGCAACTTCCGCGTCGGACAGAAGGTCATCAACTCGGCCCGTATGAGTCTGGAGTCGATGTACGGCACAGGCAACCAGAGCACAGCCGTGCTGCGCCGTTGGCGCAAGGAGGGCGACGACACCGATATCCCACGTGCACTCTTAGACATGGGCTACAACTATCTGGGCAGCGACCGCTTCGTTGAAGATGCCTCTTATTGCCGCATCAAGACCTTGTCGCTCTCGTGGTCGATGCCAAAGCAGTGGGTTGAGCGCGCGCACTTCGCGTCATGCTCAATCTTCGTGACGGGCTACGACCTGTTCACATTCACCAACTATAGTGGTCAGAACCCGGAGGTATCGTTGCCATCGAAGCCGACCAAACTGGTGAAGGACGGCAACACGACGCCAGTCAGCAAGCGTTTTGCTTGTGGTGTGAACCTGAATTTCTAATGATTAACGAGTTTTCAAAAGATGAAACTAAAGAATTTATATTCAGTTGCTTTGTGCGCGGTGGCATTCTCGCTTCCGCTGACGAGCTGCAACGATTGGTTGGATCTCAAACCAAAGAATGAGCAGGTTTTGGCCGACTACTGGCAGTCGAAAGAGGACGTCGAGGCTGTCGTGGCTTCCGGCTACTACTATATGCGCCAGTCGGTTCCTTCGCTGCTCGTGTGGGGCGAACTGCGTAGCGGAAACTTCTACAACTTCGGAACTGGTACCGATGCCAGCAAGATGCAGGATTTCGACATGACGCAGAGCAATTCGTTGGCCAAATATACGACGCTCTATCAGGTCATTTTGATGGCCAATTCGGTGCTCGAATATGCCCCGAAAGTACAGAAGAAGGACGATACGTACTACTCCGCCATGCTCAACAGCCACTTGTGCGAGGCTTATTTCCAGCGCGCCTGGGCCTACAGCATTCTGGTGAAGAACTGGAAGGAGGTGCCGCTCATCACTTGGGCATACGTCACCGACGATGCCGACTTCAAGGTTGCCAAGTCATCCGAGAGCGAAATCATCGCCCAGATCAAGGCCGACTGCGAGGCTGCCCTTGCCACGGGCGCAGCCAAAGGTACATACGAGGAGGATTGGGAAACCAAATGCCGCGCCACAAAGTGGGCACTCTATGCACTGATGGCCGACATCTGCCTCTGGAACCACGAATTCGACGAGTGCATCCTCTATGCCGACAAGATTATCGAGGCTACCGATGCAATGCGCCCTGCGTTCATCAAGAACATGAACAACTGGTATGACATCTTCTACCCGGGCTTGAGCAACGAATCCATCTTCGAACTCTATTGGAGCTATTCCGACGAGGGCAAGAACAACAATTTTGCCTCGCTGTTCCCGGCTGTCGGTATTATCAGCGGTTCGACAAGCGGAAATCTGAACTTTACGAAATATCTGCATTCACTTGTTACAGAAGAAACGGCAGCCGTTTTGTCCAACTATCCAGACCTCGCATCGGGCACAGTCGGGCGCATTGGCCGAATGTACCTTGCGACCTACTATTGCAGCTCGATTTCAGCAACATCGACTATGGTTTCGGTTTCGTCGCCAGCATTGTGGAAATACCGTGGCACGGATGTCGCCGATGTCGGGTCGCCGCGCACCAGCACCAACAACGATGCCAACTTCATCCTCTATCGCGTAGCCGACATCATGCTGATGAAGGCTGAGGCACTCGTGATGAAGGGCCAGTCGTCGTGGAAGTCGGCCATCGAACTCGTCAACCAGATTCGCGTGCGTGCCGGTCTGTCGGAATATGTTGACCTTACAAGTGCAACTGCCGATGCAGAAATCGAGGCATTGGACCAGCTTACATTGCTCAACGAGGTAATCAGCCAGCGCAACATGGAGTTCATAGGCGAGGGTCATCGCTGGTACGACCTGCTCCGCATGGCCCGCTACGACAGCAAGTTCGCCCCCGAAGGCACTGTTGAAGACAGCGAGGGCCAGACCTACGAGGCATACAAGACCCAGGGATTCGGCGACGACGAGTTCGAGTACAAGAAGCTTGTCATCAACACAATTGCCGAGGCCAACGAGACGGCATCGCCAGCCCTGTTGCAGACCGCATTGCAGAACTCGTGGGCATGGTATCTGCCATTGCCAGAGGCCGACATTACCGCCAGCAGCGGCGTTTTGAAACAAAATCCTTATTACAAAAATAATTGATTATGAAAGTGCTAAAGAATATATTCGGCAAGTCGTTGCTGTTGGCTGCAATGCCATCGGCCATAATGGCTCTTGCCTCGTGTGATGAGGATCTGCTGAAACTCAAGGACGAATCGACAGGCTCATACGTGCAGAACGACGACAAGCCGATTGCCGCTGCGCTTGCCGACTATGAGGAGTTTTCCGAGTGGGAAAACGTGCTTCAGTATTCCGACACATACCGTGTGCTCAATGCGCGCAACAGTTCAACTTCAGCACACACCTTCACGCTCTTTGCCCCGACCAACGAGGCATTGCAGAAATTCTACAGCCAGAAGGGCGTGAGCGGAATCGAAGACTTGGGCAAGGATTATGCCACAGCCCTCGTCAAGACGATGGTCACCGACTACGATTCGTTGAAGCTGACCGAGCTCTTCACCGCCGAAATCACATCGCTCAGCTACAAGAGCGAGGCCGGCGAATATCTTACCATCTCGGTCGATTCGGTCGATGGATTTGACATGAACACACCTTCCTACCAGACGGGCGTCGTCATCTCGCGCGACTACATCAAGTGCACGAACGGCTTCATCTATACGGCCGATGGCGTAATCCCGCCGCTCGTCGAGAACATCTATGACCGCGTAGTGAATGCCGGCAATTCGTCCATCATGGTCGAGGCGTTCAAGGCAACAGGCTACGACAAGAAGCTCTCGACGTTGGCCGATACGACCTACGTGCTTGGCGCGCAGAAGATTACGAACTACTATTATACGCTGCTCAACGTCACTGACGCAACATTCCAGGCATGTGGAATCAATTCGTTGGCCGACTTGAAGGACTCGCTCGTGTCGCGTAGCAGCAATACGTCGGCTTCGGTCGATGACCTCCTGCTGCAATACGTCGAGTATCACCTGTTCGATGCATCGTACAGCCTGTCCGAATTGAAGCAGATGCTCGGCACCGACGTCGTGCGCATCTGGCAGACTGCGGCCGAAGGTCAGATCCTGATGATCAGCCAGTCGGACCCCATCATCAGCACAGTTGACAATGGCGACGGCACCGAGACATCGGACACGACCTACATCTACAGCATCAATGAAGACGACATCGCAGGCCAGTCGTTCAACGAAGAGTCGAGCGACGTGATTGCCATGAACGGCTACGTGCATGAGCTGACCGGCTGGATGCCTGTCTATGAGCCGAAGCAATCGACCGTCGTGTGGGATTTGGCCGACTATTCCGAAATCCGCAACCTCTGCCAGAAGAATGAAATCACATATCAGCCGGCAGCAGCCGTTTCGTCAGAGTCGAAATTGGGTGTCTCTTCAGCATCGTGCTACACAGTCGAGCTCGGTCCGGAATCGAGCCTCAACAGTTCGTATGCATCGCTGTGCTACGTGACTTGCAAGAGCAATCTGCAGGACTGCATCAACCACGACCGACTGGTCTTCAACATGGGCTATCAGGGCTTTGTGTCGATGAAGACCCCGACGTTGGTCAAGGGCAAGTATAAGGTGATGATTTCGATGGCCTATCTGGTCGAGCAGGCCTTCATCCGCACCTGCAACGGCAGCAAGGGCGGCAAGATGCGCATCTGGATCGACCTGCCAAGCACCGACTATTCGCCGGCCGACACAGAGTGGGAGACTTACCACAAGCTGGATTGTTCGCCCTACACCACAATCACGAGTGCAAAGCCAGGAGTTTACGAGACTGTGCTTTACGACGAAATCGAGTTTACCGAGACGGCAAGTCACACCTTCAAGTTCATCATGATGGATCCGGCTGCTTCAAGCAACTCCAAGTTCAGCCTGCAGTTCGATGCCATAACTTTCATACCTGTAGAATAAAATGAACAAACTTTTATATTTAGGCGTCGCAGCCATGCTGTTGGCTGGCTGTGGCAATCTGGAGGACGAGGATTATTACAGCTCCAACACGGTGCGCAACGAAAATTCCGACATCCTTTCAACCGACCTTTCGGTAGTGGACTATATCCAGAGCCGGTCCGACCTCTCGAAGATGAGCGAACTGTTCCAGCAGCAGGGCATCTACGAGCAGATGCCGAATTCCGGCGAGCTGCACACCGTGCTCGTCGTCACCAACGACAACTATTCCGCACCCGAGGCCGACGAGGCAGAAAAGGTCGCCAAAAGCCATGTGACCAACATTTCGGTTTCGCCATCGAAGTTGAACAACGGCGACCGTCTGCTCATGTGGCACGACAAGTATGTCACCATCACGCTCGACGAAGAGGCTTTGTCGGGCAGCGTCATCGGCCATATCCTGTTCAACAGCTCGACCCTTGAGCAGGTCGTCAAGGCGCAGGACGGCTTCATCTACGTCATCAGCGATATGATTGTGACCCCGACTTCGTTGCAGGACTACATCAACGGCCTTGACGACACGAAGTACAGCCGTTTCAAGCAGCTCGTGCTTTCGTCTGGCGGTCAGGAGTTCGACAAGGCCAATTCAAAGGCCATCGGCGTCGATGTCAACGGCAACACGATCTACGATTCAGTGTTCATCTACACCAACACCTTCTTCGATGCCAAGAACTTCGACCTTTCGAGCGAGGCACTCAAGGCAACAATGCTCGTGTTCAGCAACGACGTGATTGAAAAGGCACTGGACGAGGCCAAAGCCAAACTCAAGTCGTGGGGCTACGACCACAAGATGCAGCTGCTGCGCAACGGCAGCCTCGACAGCGTCTATGTGGGCTACACCAGCGACGAGGACCTCGAAAAGTGGATTCTCGAAGTTGCCTTCTTCAAGAAGACCTACAGCGTGGAGGACCTGAAGAGCGAAGACAATGTGAGCATCAAGTCGATCTACGACCGCATCTGGCGCAACGACATCCAGACACTCGACCTCGACAATCCGGTTTCGTTGTCCAACGGCGTCGCCTACGAGGTCAAGGACTTCCGAATCCCGAACAACCGCTTGATCTACCGTCTGCACGAAGAGTTCAACAGCTATGCCAAGTGCAACACCGAACAGGCTGGACTCTATTTCAAGACGAAGAATATGACAAGCCCGAAGGTGTCGAGCAACGAGGTCGCACCGTGGACACCGCTGTCAGGCGTCTGGGAGGCACATGGCAACAGCCCGCTCACCTATAAGATTGAAGACAACACCGTGGCACATTTCGAGTTCGATTACACTCCGATTTTCGTGCGCGACAACGGCGAAGGCGGCTACGATGTGCGCGTGCTGATGGTTCCACCTGGAACGTACCGCATGGCAATGGGCTTCAAGCAGAACATGACAGCCATGAGCGTGCAGCTTATTGCCGTCGATGAGGCCGGCGACCAGTTCGAGTGCGCCGATGCCGTTGCATTGGCCTTGTCCGATGGTTCAACGACCTATCACTACGACCGTGGCGCAACGCTCTCGAACCGTCTGCCGGAGTACTATGATGTGACCGACAGCCGCTTCGACGAAAGCTTGAAGAGCAAGTTCGGCTACTACTGGACCGATGGCGGCCCTGTCTATACCGAAGTCGTGGTTCCAGCCGTCAATGGCGAGGGCAAGGCTGTACAGCTGCTCATCCACATGACGAGCGAGAATGGAACATCGGCCGGAACATTGACATTTAACCATTGGTGTTTGCGTCCAACAGAGAATAATTATTGATTGAGGTTGTGAGGTCGTAAGGTTATAGGGTTGTGAGGCATTTGCCAAGACCCGCCTTAAAACCTAAGAACCTTAAAACCTCATAACCTTAGAATATAAATCGTATGAATACTTTAAAATACATATTGTGTAGTGCCGCCATCTGTTCAACTGTCGCCGTGGCGCAGGAGTCATATACGGTGAGCGGTGTGGTTCTGGACGACCAGAACAATCCAGTGGCCGATGCCGTCGTGTCATCCATCGGTCATGGTATGGTCAGAACCGATAATGACGGCTCGTTCGAGATGCAGAACTTGGCCAAGTGGGCAACCGTCCGCATTCAGGCCAACGGATTCTACACCAAAGAGATTCGCGTGCAGAGCAATGTCGAGAATGTGTCGGTCATCCTCATTCCGCAGGATTTGCGCAACTACAACCAGACTTTGCTCAACGGCATGGCCGAAAACAGCGAAGGTCTGGAGAATACATACGGCGTGCAGAACGTTGCCAAAAAGGACTTCTCGCTCGGCGCTGTCACATTGGACAAGGCATTGCAGGGCAAGTTCACCGGCTTGCAGGTTGTGCAGAAGGGCGGCATGACGGGCGAGGGCTCGAACCTCTCCGTGCGCGGCATCCGCAGCCTTGTGGCCGAGACCAATCCGCTCATCGTCATCAACGGCGTACCTTATATGCCTGACCTGAAGGAGTCGCAGCTCATCAACGGATATAGCCGCAGCATCTTCCAGACCATCAACCCGCAGGACATCGCCAACGTCACTCTGCTGACTGGAGCCGAGGCTTCGGCTTGGGGTTCGTTGGGCTCGAACGGCGTGCTCCTTATCGAGACCGATGGTGCAAAGAGCGACAATGTTGACACCCGTGTGACGTTTACGGGCAGCTTCGGCCTCAACTGGCAGAACAACCGCCTGCCGCTGATGAATGCCAGCGAATACAAGAGCTACCTGAGCGACATCGCTATGGACTACTACAACAACGACATGGGCTCATTCTTCTCCGACTTCGGCTTCATGTCAAGTCCGTCGGCCAACATGGCTCACCTCTATGTGTTCGACACCAACTGGCAGGACCAGATCTACTCAAATTCGGCCACGCACGACTACCTTTTCCGCGTAGAGGGTGGCGATGCCATTGCCAAATATGACATTTCGTTGGGCTACACCGGCGATCAGGGTGTCCTGAAGGAGACCAAGAGCGACCGTTTCCAGGCCCAGATCAATGCCAACGTCCTGGTCAGCAAGCGCTGGGAGCTGAACGCCAACGTCAATCTCGCCTATCTGAACGGCTCATATCAGGAGCAGGGCTACAGCCTCGAGACCAATCCGCTGCTGGCAGCCTACCGCCGCGCGCCGATCCTGTCGCCCTATCAGAGCAGCAAGATTCCGTCTGAAGACGGCTCGTACGCACTCATCAACAAGTATTCGAGCTACTATCTGGGCTCAATCACCAACACCGACTTCATCGTGTCCAACCCGCTCTCGATCGTCAATACGGCCGATGGCTCAATCCATCAGTACGACATGAATGCCCGTGCACAGGTGCTCTACCGTCCGATGACAGACCTGTCGCTTGCCGTATCGTTGGGCCTTTACACCAATTTCGACAAGGAGAAACTCTTCATGCCAGGCGTTGACAATAGCGACATCGTGCCACGTTTCGACAACTACGGCGAGGCCGACAACACGACTCAGGTGGGCGAGGGCACTGTGGTAAACTTCTACTACGGCGTGAATGCTCAGTACAAGCACGTCTGGGACAAGATTCATTCGCTCGATGCCCGCGCCGGATTCCAGGTTGTCAAGTCGCAGACCGAATATGACATGGCAACCGGCCGCAACACGCCTAACGACTTCTATCAGACGATGGGCGACGCGCAGACCATAGGCCGCTACTTCGAGGGCTACAACAACCAGTGGAACTGGCTGAACGGCTATGCTCAGGCCAACTACACCTACGCCAACTACGCGCGTGCCGGAGTCGTCGTCTCGTTCGACGGTGCAAGCTCTGTCGGCAGCGATGCCAACCGTATCGCATTCTATCCCGGCGTTAACGCAGCCGCAATGTTGGGCAACATGCCATTCCTGGCCGATGCCGCATCGTCGTGGCTCGACAAGTTGGACGTTTTCGCCGACTACAGCGTGACGGGCAACAGCCGCTACTCGTCAAAGTACGGCCAGTATTACTACACCTCGCAGCCTTATCAGACCATCGCCGGCATCGTGCGCGCCAACGTGCCGAACACGAAGCTGGAACCTGAAAAGGACTACACGATGCAGGTTGGCGCCGACATCTCGGCCATCCACAACCACGCCAATTTCCGCGTAGCGTACTACAACACCAACGCCAAAAACGTCCTGATGCTCGGCAGCAACAGCTCGGCATTGGGCACGTCGCCATACTATTGCAACGATGGCGAAATCAATAACAAGGGCATCGAGTTCAGCGTCAACGCAGTGCCGTTCCAGAACCGTGACTGGCGATGGACCGTCGGCTTCAATGCAACTACGTTGAACAGCGAGGTCAAGTCGTTGGGCAGCATCAGCTCCTACATCACCTCGTTGAGCGACGGCGGCGAAATCATCACCCGCGTGGGCGAGAATCCGTATGCATTCTACGGCTATCGCACCGATGGCGTTTACAGCACTACGGCCGATGCCACTGCTGCCAACCTCAAGAACCGCAACGGTGTGGCCTACGAAGCCGGCGACGTGAAGTTCATCGACCAGAATGGCGACGGCATCATCAACGACGACGACAAGGTCGTCCTTGGCAGCGCAACGCCCGACCTCTACGGCTCGATTTTCACCAGTGTCGAATATAATGGCTTCGCCATCGACCTGAACTTCGTGTTCAGCCAGGGCAACGAGGCCTACAACGCCGTGCGCCGCATCACCGAATCGTCGAGCGACTTCGCCAACCAGTCAAAGTCGGTTACACGACGCTGGCAGAACGAGGGCGACATCACCACAATGCCGCGTGCAAACTATGGCGACGTGGTGGGCAACAACAGCATGAGCGACCGTTTCGTCGAAGATGCCTCATATCTGAAGCTGCGTGACATCACCGTCTCATACACCTGGGACAAGAAACTCTGGAACATCATCCAGAGCGGCACCATCTACGTGAGCGGCCAGAACCTCCTCTGCATGACCGACTATCTGGGCATCGACCCCGAGTTCGCCTACAGCAATTCGGCCTCGATGATGGGTGTCGATTACGCCAAGGTGTCGCTGCCAAAGAGCGTCAAGGTGGGTGTCAACCTGAAGTTCTAAACGAGTCTGGAAATATGAATTAAGAAACAAGAGTTAATTCTGCCAACCTATGAAAATGAAAAAATATATCATTTGCAGTCTTTTGTTGTCGATGGCTCTCGCCTCGTGCGACGATTTTTTCCAGCCTGAGACTACCGATGCCCTTTCCGGCGACGACTACATGTCATCGACCACCGAGATGGCCACTGGCTATCTGGGCATCCTGACCAAGATGCAGGCCGTGGGCGACAAGGAAATCTACCTCACCGACACCCGTGGCGAGATGCTCGAACCGACCGACCAGTCGATTGCCGAGCTCATCTCCATCTACAACTACGACGATGACCTGACGGGCAACAGCTACGCGGATCCTGCCGGCTACTACGACGTCATCATCGCCTGCAACGACTACATGCGCAACATGGAGGATTTCATCGCCAACTATCCGGAGGTTGTGGCCGAGACCGACTACTTCGACGGACTCTATGCATCGGCCGTGCGCGTCAAGGTGTGGGCCTACATGACATTGGCCGAAATCTATGGCCAGGCCCTCTGGTTCGACGACCCGATCACCGAGGTCAAGGATGTGAACGATGCCTCGATTTTCACCTACATGCAGACCGAACAGATTGTCACCAAGTGTCTGGAACTGTTGACCAGCAACATTTCGGTGCAGGTCAATGCCGATTCTGTTCGCACCATCAGCCCTTCAACCGACTTCTCGTGGCGTTTGTGGATCGATCCGGAGACATCCGAAGCCAATTCCGTCTATCGTTATTGGGACATGATGACCCCGCCAGCCTTCGCCCTTCGCGCCAAGCTGTGCGTCTGGAAGGCCGCTTTCCTTGATGCCCGTGGCGAAGATGCCAGCGTATATTACAAGCTGCTTTGCAATTCGTTGCAGACAAAGTTCAAGAGCTATTGGGCAAGCTATACGCACTATTGGAAGCGTTGTCCGACCACTCCAGGCCACTACAGCGCATTCTGGAACAACTCGACTCCGTATCAGGAGGAGGTCGTAAGTGCCATCATCTACGACTACACCAAGAATCAGACCAACAAGCTGCTCTATCACTTCTCCAACGAGTATCCGAACAAGTACCTCCTGCGCTCCAACGAGTCGGCACGCGCCCGCTTCAGCGACACATCGGTCGATCCGCTCGGCACGCAGACTCAGGACAGCCGCTTGAGCGTCATCACCAAAGAGACCGACGAATTGTGGTACATCTCGAAGTATCGTCCAATCGGCTCGACCGTGCGCACCAATGCCTATCAGGACGATGTGCACATCTATACCTTCCGCTGCTCCGAACTGTTCCTCTGGTTGGCCGAGGCGTTGAACCACATGGGCCGCTATGAAGCCTTGAACCGCGTCATCAACAATGGTTTCGGCACGGGCGACTACGACATGCTGTTGGCCATCGAAAACGGCGAATACAACCCAGTCGAGGATGCTGATTCCATCAACAACTACAACAACTTCTATGACTTCCATTCATATTGGGCCATCCCGACATCGACCGACCGCTACGGCACCTACAACGGTTTCCGAGGCTGACTGTCACTCGGCGCTGTCGATATCTGGGTCGGAAGCGAAGATGGTTCAACGGGCCACACTCATGCCGAGGCACAGCGTCACAACGACGAACTGCTTGCCAACGAGTGGATGTTCGAGTGCGCTGCCGAGGGCAAGGTCTATCCGAACCTCATCCGCATGGCCGAGCGCTACAACGACCCGACCATCGTTTCAAGTCGCGTAGCACCAAAATATGAAGGCTCTGCCACGGGTGTCACCCCGGCCGACGTCACCGCAAAGATCGGCTCCGTCAATTCAAATTCTGGCGTGATGGGCTACTACGTGCCTTGGATGTTGAAGTAAAGTGCTCAAAAACACTTCAATTATAACCTAACCTAAACAAACACAATTACACTCATGAAAAAGTTTTTTTCAACAGCACTTGTGGTTGCCATCGCCTTTTCGGCAACGATGGACGCCCAGGTCAAGAAAACGTGGGATTTCACAAAGGGGTTGAGCGACGAGACTGTTGCCAACCTTAATGCCGATGCCACCAATTGGGCTTCCAACGGCACCGATGCCGATGGCGTCACCAACAACTGGAAGAACAACGCCAAGGTGTCGAGCTCATCTTACTTGACTGCCAATGGCGTGGTCATTCCTGAGTTGGAGGGCCTCTATTTCGACATCGGCAGCAATGGCGCCAATTCAATCCACGTAGCTCAGAACAAGATCCGTCTCACCCGCAAGAACACGAAAATCACCTTCCCGAAGTTGGCCAATGGCCAGAAAGTGACCATCGTGGGTCGTTCGGCCAACGCTACGGCTGAAAACCGAGGCATCGCGCCTGTGCAGAGCTACCTCAACCTGGTTGAGGGTACGACGACTGGCGGCAGCTGCATCTTCGTGGGTGGCAGCGTTGAGGGCTCGTTGGGAACTTATTCGTTCACTTGGGAGGTTCAGACCGATGCCACCGATTCCGTCGATGTGCAGTTCACGCTCACACCGGATGCCGGTATCGATTTCACGTTGTTCCAGATCGACAATGGCGACGAAGAGACCATGACCGAAGACCCGACCGTAGCCTATGTCTATTCGGGCGACATCGACAGCGATCCGTTGCGCCAGTTCGTCGGCCTTGACGACTATTGCACGGTGACCAACATCACCATCGAGTCGTTGCTCGACGGCACTGTTTCGCAGGATTCCATCGAGTCGTTCGAGGTTGTCGTGCTTGCACCATCGGCCTTCAGCGACGAGAGCAGCGCCTACATCAACGCACGTCTGAACCGTGTGCCCATCCTAAACTTCACGCCATCGGCCATCTTGGGCTACACCAAGGTTGATCCGGCACTGACTTCGTTCACGGTGGGTGAGGACTATGCCGATGCCGACCTCTTCCTCGACATGGAGTATTCAGGCGACGACGACAACGAAATCGCCATCTTCAAAGAGGGCATCTTGAGCGACAACATGGTCTATGGCTACACGTTGGCCGATGGCAGCGACTTCGCCGACGACGAGGTATATGCCACTGCTGGCGAATACAGCGCCATCCACATCCACGGCAAGAAGAATGCCTATATGCTCATTCCGTTTGCCGTAGAGAACATTCTGGTCAATGACGATTATGCCATCAGCGACAACACCCTTGCGCTCATCAGCAATGCCGTGAAGTATCTGCGTGCAACCAAGGCAAACGTGACCACCGCCATGAAGCCAACCGTCACCTATGCTTATGAGAACGGTGTAACTACGGCCACCTTGAAGTCTTCACTCACAGGCGCCAAGATTTTCTACACCATCGACGGCACTGAGCCGACCACGGCAAGCTCCCGCTACACCGAGCCGCTCGTCTTCACTTCGGCTGCAACCCTCAAGGCATTCGTTGTTGCTCCGGCATACAACAACTCGGATGTCTTGACCGAGGAGGTTATCGTCAAGAGCCAGGCCGCTGCACCAAGCTTCGCATCGGTTGATTCAGAGGGCTTCACCACCATCTCGCTCACCGCTGCCGAGGGTACAAGCATCTACTTCAACTTCGTGGGTGGCGAGGATGCTGCCACTTCACAGCTCTACACCGAGCCGATTGTCTTGAAAGAGCCGGCTACATTGACCGCATTCGCTACGGGCGACGGCATACTCCAGTCAGAGTCTGTCAGCCGCGACTACAGTGTGGGTGGCATTCCAGCCGTCAAGGATACAATCGCTCACTTTACGGCCAATGAGGAGGCTTGGTTCACCAATGTGAAGATTTACGACTACGCAATGGTTGAACAGGAGATTCCGACCAGCAACTGGGCTGCCAAGGCTTCTTACTATTGGGGCAAGTCGGCTTGGAGCTACTACTCAACCGAGGTTGACCGCACCGAAATCGTCTATGACGAGGATGGTACAACTCCGCTCAAGTCGCAGATTGAGGGTCAGACCGATCAGGATTCCATCAAGACCATTTACAAGGTCGATCCGACAGCCGTCAAGTACGTCTATTCAACCGTCGAGACCGATTGGCGTTTGCGTTCGCAGGGTCAGGTGCTCAATGGCGAGAACAATGTGGCTGCTGCTTCTGGTGTAGGCAACGGCGCAACCGGCTACTATGCCGAGACCGCATTTGACGAAATCGGCTCTCCATCGAAGGGCAAGATGACCTTTGGCGGCAAGATCAGCGGCGAGTCATACACTGGCAGCGTCGAATCGACCGTCAAGTTCGAGGGCGAGTTGGACATCGTCACCTACTTGACCAACGGCGGTTCATCGGCCATCGTGCTGGAACTCCAGACTTCGACCGACGGTGAGACTTGGGCAACAGTCGATACTCTTTCATCGGCCTCAACCCAGCGCTACTTCAAGAAGGACCGCTTCCACATCTCTGCAACCGAGCCAGTCTATATCCGCATTGCACAGACCGGTGGCGGCAGCAAGGGTCAGCTCTACGACATCTACGTCATCTCGACCGACGGCACGACTGGCATCGAGGCAATCACCGCCAACGATGAGAAGTCGGCCAAGAGCCAGTACACAATCGACCTCATGGGTCGTCGCGCAGGTGCAATGGTTTCTGGCCAGATGTACTTGAAGGACGGCAAAATTGTCTTGATGAAATAAGCCGGACGGCAACCAATAACGGAAAAGTGGGGCATGAACATCAAAAATGCCTCGCTTTTCCATTATATTGGCTTTTTTTTGGCTAAATTTGCCGCTGTTTAGCTTTATAGAATAACCAAAGTGAAAAACCGAACCTTATTCGTTTAACTTTTAATTTTTAACTATGAAAAAATCTTTACTTTTTGCGACGGCAGCACTCCTGCTTTCCAGCAGTCTGTATGCCAAAAAGTGGGACTTCACCAATTGGAGTTCCGAGACCGTAGCAAATATTGTCGCCGATGAGAAATGGACTGGCGACGAGAAGGGCAACGGTACGGTGTTTGAAGGTGCTTATTGGTACACCGCATCGACAATTGCCGAGGGCTGTGATGCCGACAGCAGTGTTATGGCCAATGGCGTAGCCATCAAGGAACTGGTCGGCCTGAAGATCAATGCCATGGGCAGCAAGCAGATTGCCATCGCTACCGACTATCAGATCACCAAGGATGCCAATGCATGGGGGCCATATCAGGGCTCACAGTACCTGTGGTTTGCCGGTGCTTTTGAAATCCGCATCCCAGGCGTGAAGCCAGGCACCAACATCAGCGCAGGTGTCGAGTCGCACAAGCCAAGCGATGGCCGTGGTATCGACATGTACGTCAACGGCGAGAAGGTAGCCTGGACTTCAGGTCAGTCTGGCTATCCGACAGCTTATGACGTTTACACTTGGCAGGTGCCTGAGAACATCGATGCCGACGTAGTTGACGTCGTCTTCAAGCGCAGCAACGGCTGCCACGTCTATTACTTCGACGTTGAGGGCTATGGCGATGACGATTTCGATGCATCGGCCGTAAAGGTTGCCTACCTCTACGACGGCACCTACAATGGCGCAAAGGATGCAGACAAGAATCTTGTCGGCTGGTTGGCCAATGGCGGTCTGGACGGCGACATGATCTATGCTGCTTTGACCAGCTACGATGTTCAGACAATCGACTACTCGACTGTAGGCCTGACTTCGGCCGACTTGAACGACTCACTGCTCAAATACGATGTTGTCGTGCTGAGCGAGGCCGTCGGTAGCAGCAATGCATTGGCCAAGGGTACGTTTGACATTGTGAACAAGGTGCCGATGCTCAACCTCAAGTCGTTCTTCTACAAGAGCGGTGTCTGGGGCGTCGGTGCTGGCAACAATCCAAGCCCGAAGGCTACCACCATCACTGTGGCTGAGGATTATTTGGACGACGCGCTTTTCGCCAATGTCGAAATGGACGAGGGTGTAATTACACTCTATGATGGTGCTGATCCGGATGCCGTCAATGGCAACCTCGTGCAGGGCTGCACGCCTGCTGCCGACGGTCTGTTTGGCACCGATGAAGCTATCGCTACCGTACCGAACGGCGAGGATGCCAGCTTCACAGCCATCCACACACATGGCACACGAAACATGTATATGCTCATCCCATTGTCGTCGGACAACAGCAACTTGTTGAACGAAAATGCAATGACAATCATCAGCAATGCCGTTGAGATTTTGGCCAAGACCAAGTCGTCTGTCCAGAAGGCCGGCAAGCCTAACGTAGAGCAGCAGATGGCCAACAACGAGACAACCGTTAGCATCAGCTCGTCGGCCACCAATCCGACCATCTACTATTCAATCGACGGCGGCGATTATGCCATCTACAGCGAGCCATTCGTCGTAACGAAGGACGGCACTGTGGTAAAGGCATACGCCATTGCCCACGGTTATGACACTTCAGACACCACCGAGGTTACCATCAGCGTTCAGGCTCAGGCCGCAGCACCACGTTTCGCTTCGGTTGACAGCGAGGGCTTCACCACCATCACGCTCACCGCAGCCGAGGGTACAAGCATCTACTTCAACTTCGTGGGTGGTGAGAATGCTGCAACATCGCAGCTCTACACCGAGCCGATTGTCTTGAAAGAGCCGGCTACATTGACCGCATTCGCTACGGGCGACGGCGTACTCCAGTCAGAGTCTGTCAGCCGCGATTACAGTGTGGGAGGTATCCCAGCCGTCAAGGATACAATCTCTCACTTTACGGCCAATGAAGAGGCTTGGTTCACCAACGTGAAGATTTACGACTACGCTATGGTCGAGCAGGAGTTGCCTACCAGCAACTGGGCTGCCAAGGCTGCTTACTATTGGGGCAAGAGTGGTTGGAGCTACTACTCAACAACCGAGGTTGACCACACCGAAATCGTTTACGATGAGAACGGCGAAACTCCGCTCAAGTCACTCGTTAATCCTGATCAGGACTCTGTCAAGACCGTTTACAAGGTAGATCCAACTACTGTCAAGTACGTCTATTCAACCGTCGAGACCGATTGGCGTCTGCGTTCACAGGGTCAGGCATTCACTGGCGAGACCAACGTCGCAGCCTCTACTGGTGTAGGTAATGCCGCAACTGGCTACTATGCCGAGACCCCATTTGACGAAATCGGCTCTCCAACGAAGGGCAAGATGACCTTCGGCGGCAAGGCCAGCGGCGAGGCTTATACGGGCAGCATTGAATCGACCGTCAAGTTCGAGGGTGAGTTCGATGTCGTTACCTACTTGACCAACGGCGGCACATCGGCCATCGTTCTGGAACTCCAGACTTCGACCGACGGCGAGACTTGGGCTACTGTCGATACATTGAGCTCGGCCTCAACCCAGCGCTACTTCAAGAAGGACCGCTTCCACATCTCTGCAACCGAGCCAGTCTATATCCGCATTGCACAGACCGGCGGCGGCAGCAAGGGTCAGCTCTACGACATCTACGTCATCTCGACCGACGGCACGACCGGCATCGAGGCAATCACAGCCAACGACGAGAAGTCGGCCAAGAGCCAGTACGTCATCGACCTCATGGGTCGTCGCGCCGGAGCAATGGTTCCTGGCCAGATGTACTTGAAGGATGGCAAGACTGTCATCGTACGTTAATCGTCGGACATAAATCACTATCGGGAGACGGGTTCATGTGAATCCGTCTCTTTTTTTGTCCGAATGGCAGCGTATGGTGGATTAAGACAGAGAAAAAACGCTATCTTTGCGGCATGGAAGACACTTTTTACTACAATCTGCGCGGCGCTTTGGTTTCGTCTGCGCAAATGCACGGATTGGCCATGAAGTTGGCCGATTCTGGTTCCGATTTCTTGATGCTACAGTTGCGCGACGGCACTCTGAAAATCTCCGATGCCGAATTGTTGCGCCTACAGAACGTGCTGCTCGACAGCGGCGCGCCGATGCTCTACTGCGACTACCGTCAGGCGGGCGAGGAAATGGCCTGCATCGACTATCAGTTCGGCTCGCTACGCGACGATTTTGACTTCGGGCCGATGGTCCTCATCCGCGCGTCGGCTGTGCTTGAGGCCGATGGCTTTGTGCATGGCGAGTGGGCCGACGGCGAAGATGCATTGGCCTACCATTCCGACCTGCAATATGCCGCGTGGTATCAGCTGCGCCTCATCCTGTCGCTGCGTGCCTTGCCGTTCCACCTGAACGAGGTCGGCTATACGTTCGAGCCGGCAGAGGCATCGGCCGACAACCAGTTCGCCTACGTCGATCCGCGCAACCGCGCCGTCCAGTTCGAGTACGAGCAGGTCGTGACGCAGCACTTGCGCGACCTTGATGCACTGGTCGATTCCAGATTGCTGAAAACGACATTGGCCAATGCCCCGAAAGAGACGAACGACATCGAAGCATCGGTCGTCATCCCTGTGTTCAACCGCGCGCGCACCATTGCCGACGCCGTCCGTTCCGCGCTCTCGCAGGTGGCCGATTTCGCGTTCAACGTCATCGTGGTCGATAATCACAGCACCGACGGCACGGGCGAAATCGTGGCGCAGATGGCATCGGCCGACAACCGCGTCATCCACATCGTGCCCGACGAGACGACGCTCAAGATTGGCGGCTGCTGGAACAGGGCTGTGGCCGATGAGCATTGCGGCCGCTACGTAGTTCAGCTCGACAGCGACGATATGTATGCGGCCGATGATGTGCTGGCCAGGATTGTGCGCGCCTTCCGCGAACAGGACTGCATGGCCGTGGTTGGCAGCTACAGTCTGACCGACTTCGACCTGAATCCGTTGCCGCCGGGCCTCATCGACCATCGCGAATGGACCCCCGAAAACGGTATGAACAATGCGCTGCGAATCAACGGATTGGGCGCGCCGCGAGCCTTCCGCCGCGAATTGCTCCTGCGGCATCCGCTGCCGAACACGAGCTATGGCGAGGACTATGCCGCCATGTTGCGCATCTCGCGCGAGTATCGCATCGGCCGCATCTATGAATCGCTCTACAACTGCCGCCGCTGGAGTGGCAACAGCGATGCCGCCCTTTCGCGCGATGCCATTAACCGCAACAATTTCTACAAGGACCGCATCCGCACAATTGAGTTGCAGGCAAGAATGAGCTGATGACCCTCTCCCCCTTAATGGGGAGGGAGCTTCGGTTTGATGCATTGGCCAAAAAACTGAAACTGTTGATTTTTAAGGATTTCAGGTATCGTCCCTTTCACTTCTGAGACGTTTCATGAAACGTCTCTACAATCTTTTTTACTCCCCTTTTACTCCCCTTCAAATGATGGATATTGAACAATTTTTCTCCGACCAGCTTTCGGTTTGGGACGATGCGCGCCGCCGCTACGCGGATTTGCAGTCGGCCGAACACAAGATGGTGACCATCGACGGACGCGACTACGACGTGATGTTCAACCCGGCACGCATGAAGAGCGCGATGGCCAAGGTCGTTGACGGCAAGGTCGAGCGTCCCTGTTTCCTTTGCGCCGATGCGTTGCCCAAGGAGCAGCGGAAAATCCGCGTAGAGGCCGTTCCGTCGGGGCGCGCATACGACATTATGGTCAATCCGTATCCGATTGTTGACCGCCATTTCACGCTCGTTTCGACGCGGCACGAGAGGCAGGATTTGGCCGATGCGAGCCGTCACGATGCCTTCGCGTCGCGCGTGTGGGATATGGCCTTCTTTGCCGACCTGTTGCCCGACTATCTCATCTTCTTCAACGGTGCGTGCAGCGGTGCATCGGCCCCAGATCATCTTCATTTCCAGGCCGTTCCGAAGTCGTCGGTACCGCTGACGCATTGGACGTGGGCGCAGCAGCAGGACATGGGAGTGACATCGGCCATGCCCCAGCAGATTGCCGATTCCGACCGCTGCAACGTGGTCTGCTGGACGGAGGGCGCGGAGTGCCATTGGCTCGTGATTGAGCGCAAATGCCATCGGCCGAAAGAATACGGCATGACGGGCGAGGGGCAGGTGCTCATCAGTCCGGCCGCGCTCGAGTTCTGCGGTCTGGTGCCGATGGCGCGTCGCGAGGACTACGACAAGATGGACGCCGTGCTTTTGGGCGGTATTCTTGGCCAATGCCGCCGCCAGCAGCCGATGCTCCACGTCGGAATCATGGAGGGGAAACAGATCCGTTTTTCGGCCGATGAACGCACTCATTCGCTCAACTACGTGGCCGATGGACGTATGCTGCACGTGATGGACTACGGCACGAATCGCGCTGAAAAAGAGGAGATTACTGAATATTGCACAACGTCGTCACCGTTCACGTTGGAGGGCGTGACCATCGGCAAGCAGTTTCATTGGCAACAGAAGGAAGACCAGACTTTCGTCGGTTCGTTGCGCGTCATTGCCCGCGACGGACAGCTGCACGCCATCAACATCGTGCCGGTCGAGGAGTATCTGAAGTCGGTCATTTCGTCCGAGATGTCGGCCACCAACAACCTCGAACTGCTCAAGACGCACGCCATCATCTCGCGTAGTTGGGTACTGCGCCAGATTGCCTGCAAGAAGGGTGCGGCCGACTGCAATCGTGTTGTGGCCGATGACCGCGCCGTCATCTTCTGGGACCACTCGGACCACACCTTGTTCGATGTCTGCGCCGACGACCATTGCCAACGCTACCAGGGCATCACGCGGCAGGTTTCGCCGCTCGTTGCGCAGGCCATCGACGAGACGCGCGGCATGGTACTGCTCGACCGCGACGGCCAGATTTGCGATGCCCGCTTCTCGAAGTGTTGCGGCGGCAAGTCGGAGCTGTTCAGCACCTGTTGGCAGGACGAGGATTTCCACTACCTGCAGCCGGTCGATGACCCGTGGTGCGATACTCACGACGAGCACGTGCTGCGCCTTGTCCTCAACGACTACGACCAGCGTACCATCGACTTCCACGACTGGACGGTGGCCTACACCGAAGCCGAACTGACCGAACTCGTCAACCGGAAATTGTCGGCCGAAATCGCTGGTTTTCATCCATTTGGTCGCGTAGTGAGCCTCGTGCCGGAAAGCATCGGCCCGTCCGGTCGCATCAGCCTGCTGCGCATCGACGGAACATCGGCCGCAAACGGACAACCGCAGTCGTTCACCATCGGCAAAGAGCTGCTGATACGCAAGGCGTTGAGCGAGACGCACCTCTACAGCTCGGCCTTCACGGTGCGCGTGATTGAGGCATCGGCCAATGAACCCCACAGATTCGTCCTCACGGGCAAGGGCTGGGGCCACGGCGTCGGCCTCTGTCAGATTGGTGCGGCCAACATGAGCCAGCACGGCTACGACTTCCGTCGGATTCTCGCGCACTACTTCATCGGCGCACGCATCGAGGCAATCTATTGATGCGCACTTTCCATTGTGGTAATTCAAAATGCTTAATGACACTCGTGACACGTTTTTTTTCTGTCTTTTGAACCGTTTGTCGCTTTCGTTCAAAAAAATGTGTGTCATGAGTGTCATTAAGGAAATAGAATTCTGGTTTATGTCCGATGCAGATGCCCGTATAATACCCTCATAGTAGGCTGATAATACCCTCGCTACGCGGATTTTTCACCTTTGAACGACGTTTAAATGCCGTTTGAACGATGTGAATTTCTGTAACTTTGCTTTCGGAGAACATAGCGAAATCCTTTTTGTATTATTTTTTTGGCTTTACAAATATACAAATAATTTCGCTATTCTCCAAATTTTCAAGTAGTTATATTTTCGTCGAACTCACGTTAACTATATATTGAACAATGAAAATTAAAAAGAAAAAACGAAAGAAAAATAGTATAATAAAAATACTTTTCGAATACGTTTTTTTTAGTGCTTGCTATCGTATGGAACGATGGACTTATCCTGGTGGATATAGCAGAGGGGGAGGATTCCTTTTCTTGTCTGTCGCTTTCTATATTCTATGTGGACTGTATATCTTTGGATATGAAATTCATCCAATTGCTTCTGGTGTATTAATTGGCAGTTCTTTTTTTGTCGGATTTGCAGTCGCAGAAATTAAAGAAAAATGGTACAAGCAACTAAAGAAGAAATATATGTATGATGAATGGACTACTGATTATGGGGATTTTGTTCTCCTATTCATAATCATTCCGTATGTCACATTCTTTATATTAACTTGGAAATAAACGACGAGTACGCATAATAAGATAATGTGACCACAATGCCATCGGCCAAAATAACCCTTGGCATCAACCTTTAAATTCATTCCGCCGTCAGCCCGTTCATCGCGAGTTGGCGGCGGAATTACGTTTGTATTCCATCGGCCATAATCCAAAATTGATTTCAAATTCATTTCAATTCGTGGATAAAATCCCCCCAAAAAAACAAAAGCGGCTGCCACAATGTGACAGCCCTTCATGTTTATAAACAGGCGGACGCGGCACACCACGTCCCTATGTCTCATCGGCCGAAAAACGAAGTTCAAACGCCATTTAAACATCGTTCAAAATCTGTTTCAATCCGTCAAATCCGCGTCGTCGGCGTTCCCCACATCGGCCAAAACGAAAATGCCTGTCTGTCAAAGTGCAAGAAAAAGTTGGCAAATGCTTGGAAATGGTCGGCGGCGGCCAGCAATTTATAGACAAATGCACGTCCGTTTCGTGAAAAAAGCCTATATTTGCGCGCTTTTATCACGTCAAAAAATCAAACTTTATAATATGTCTGAACAAACTGAATCAAAGGTTTACGCCAATCGGCAGGAAGTCATCGACCGGTTGGCTGAAATCGTCAACGAGACGACCGACGAGGCCAAGAACGAAATCAACTACCTGAAATCGGTCTATTACAAACTGCGTCAGCAGGAGGTCGATGCCCAGTTGAAGGAACTGCTTGAGGGCGACGGCGATGCCGCCAGCTACGAGTCGAAACCAGACGAACTGGAACCACGCCTGAAGGAACTGCTCAACGTGCAGAAGGAGGCCCGTGCCGCTATGGTCGAGGCCCGCAACCAGGAGATGGCTGCCAACTTGCAGAAGAAGCAGGAGATACTGCAGCAGATGATTGCCATCGCCCAGGATGCTGAAGGTGTCGGCCAGCAGTACAACAGTTTCGTGGAATTGCAGAAGCAGTTCAAGGAGGTCGGTCCCGTCGATCCGAAGGAGGTGAACGGCCTTTGGAGCCAGTATAGCAAGTTGAACGAGATGTTCTACGATGCGCTGAAAATCAACAAGGAACTACGCGACTACGACTTCAAGAAGAATCTGGAGCGCAAGACGGAACTCTGTGCCGAGGCTGAAAAGTTGGGCGAGGCCGGCGATGTGATTGCCGCATTCCGCCGCTTGCAGGAGCTGCACGAGGAATGGAAGGGCATCGGCCCCGTGGCTCCGGAACTGCGCGAAGAAATCTGGGCGCGTTTCAAGGCCGCATCGACCATCGTCAACAAGCGCCAGCAGGATTACTACGACGCAATCCGTGCTCAAGAGAATGCCAACGAGGAGGCCAAGAACGCATTGTGCGACAAGATTGAGGCTATCGACATCGCCGGCATCCAGACCATCAAGGCGTGGGAGGAGCAGACGGCAGCCGTGCTCGCATTGCAGGAGGAATGGCGCAAGATCGGATTCGCCAACAAGAAGGTCAACACGCAGCTGTTCGAGCGTTTCCGTTCGTCGTGCGACGCATTCTTCAAGGCCAAGACCGCATATTTCCACAATATGCATGAGGAGCAGGACGCCAACATCGCCAAAAAGACCGCTCTTTGCGAAAAGGCTGAGGCATTGAAGGACAGCACCGAATGGCGCACCACCACCGACCTGCTCGTCAACCTTCAGAAGGAGTGGAAAACCATCGGCCAGACACCACACAAGCAGGGCACTGCACTGTGGGAGCGTTTCCGTGCGGCTTGCGATTTCTTCTTCGAGGCAAAGGAGAAGGCCGTAGGCGGCGAACGTGCAGAAGAGAAGGCCAACATGGAGCACAAGGAGGCCATCATCGAGAAGCTGAAGGCTTTGAAGGAGGCGGCCGACATCGAGCCGCAGCAGGTTCACGACCTCATCGCCGAATGGAAGCAGATCGGCCATGTGCCATTCAAGGAGAAGGACAAGCTCTACGAAGAGTATCATGCAGTACTTGACAAGCTATATAAAGACCTGAACATCAGTGTAGCAAAGAAGCGCCTTAACAACTTCAAGCAGAGCCTCAAGCAAGTGGCTGAACGCGGAGAGAACGCCCTCGACAGCGAGCGCGCACGGCTGTTCCGCCAGTACGAGACACTCAAGCAGGAGATNNGCCATGTGCCATTCAAGGAGAAGGATCGCCTTTACAACACCTACAAGGAGTTGATCGACTTCTTCTTCGACCAGTTCGACATGAAGGGACAGCGTGCGCGCATCAACAACTTCCGCGAGAAGGTGAAGGCCGCAGCAAGCGAAGGCAAGCCGGTGGCTCAGAGCGAACGCCAGAAGTTGCAGCGTCAGCTGGAGCGTTTGCAGAACGA